>JBBWZQ010000271.1:0-30631 GCA_039649115.1 Micromonosporaceae bacterium
AGGTAGCTGGTGCCGGTGGCGGGCGGTACCGCGACCAGGAACGACAGCGAGCTGCCCAGGGTGGTCCAGTCACCGCCCGGCCAGCCGTACACGGCATTGCCGGTGAACCGGTACGTGCCGGGAGCCATGCCGGCCGGCATCGTGACCGTCCACTGTGTACGGAGGCTCCGGTCGGTACCCACGGCCGGCGCGACCGGGCTGGAGTCCACGGCGACGCTCCACCCGTCCGGCGCGGTGAGCGTCACGGCTGCGCCGATCAGCGGTACCCGGCCGTGGTCGGTGAGGGTGGTGGCGACCCGGATCGGCTGGTCCGGCTTGACGACGAGCTGCGTGCCGATGCGCGCGGCGCCGGGCAGGTCCACTCCGAGGACGGTGGCGGGCGGGTACGTGCGCCAGGCGCGGCCGGCCGGCGAGACGCGGTACACGACGGTGCCGTGTGCGGGTACCGCCGCGCTGATGACGCCGGCCGACTCCGTCGTGCTGTGCTGCCAGAGGTCGCGCAGCAGATATGCGGAGTCCCTGCGCAGCCCCACGGCACTGGCAGTGGTGCTGACGGTCGCCGCGGTGTCGGTCGGGTTGTACAGCGCGACCGCCACGTCACCGCCGTGCAGCGGCTTGGCGAAGGTGGTGAGCCCGTCGCCGCTGGGGATCGGCCGGCCCTGGATGCCCAACGGGTCCTGGTCGACCGCGATGAGGTCCTTGTTCGTGAGGATCTGCATGGTCGCCGCCGTGGCCCGGCGCAGGTCGGTACCGATCAGCAGCGGAGCGGCCATCATCGCCCAGAGCGCGAAGTGGGTGCGGTACTCCGTGTCGGTCATCCCGCCGTTGCCGATCTCCAGCATGTCCGGGTCGTTGTACGCACCCGGCTTGGCGAACGGGTACAGCGGCGCGTTGGCGGCGATGATGGACTTCAGGCTGGTCCAGCTGTCACCGATGTCGCCGGTGGTGCGCCACAGGTTGCCGACGTCGGGCGCCCACGTCCACGGCGCGTTCACGCCCCACTCGCAGATGCTGTAGACGATCTGCCGCCCGGTCGCGGCGAGCGCGTCGCGCATGGCCGAGTAGCGGGCGATGTACTGCTCGGTCGTGGTGCTGCCGGCGTTGTTGCAGTTGTCGTACTTGAGGTAGTCCACGCCCCAGTCGGCGAAGGTCCGCGCGTCGAGTTGCTCGTGGCCGAGGCTGCCCGGGAAGCCGGCACAGGTGGCGGTACCGGCGTCCTCGTAGATGCCGAGCTTCAGGCCCTTGCCGTGCACGTAGTCCGCGGTCCCCGCGATGCCGTCCGGGAACTTCACCGGGTCCGGTACCAGCCGGCCGGTCTGCGGATCGCGGCTGTGCGTCATCCAGCAGTCGTCGATGTTGACGTACTGGTACCCGGCGGCCTTGAGCCCGGCCGTCACGAACAGATCGGCGGTGTCCTTGATGAGCTGTTCGCTGACGTTGCAGCCGAAGGCGTTCCAGTCGTTGAAGCCCATCGGCGGGGCGAGCCCCAGGCCGTTGTCGAGCGCTTCGGCCCGGCTGGCTGGCGAGGCGGCGGTGACGACGAGGGCGGCGCCGAGCATGGTCAGCGCGGCGGTCATCGCGGTGAGGAGTCTTCGCATGGGTGTGCTCCTGCCTGGCAACGGTTCCCAGCACGGATCGTGCGGCGCGGAAACCGGGTAAGTCAAGTACGTCGATATCGACCAGCGTCAGGGTGCCAGGCAGCTGCCGTCGGCCAGGCGGCCGGCGACGAAGCCGGTACCCATGCCGCCCGACCCCTGCCGCGACCCGACGGCGCACGCCGGGCCGGCCGCCACCGCGTAGAGCACGGCATCCACCGGCGCCGGGTCATCGGGTCTGGCCAGCCGGACCGTCACCTCCCGGAAGCCGGCGGCCAGCAGCGCCTGCCTGACCTGCTCGACGTCCGCGACGGTGGGCGGATCCGGCACCCAGCGACACGGCCCCCCGGGAACCGTCGTGGCGCAGCGGTCCAGATGTCCACCTGGGGCCGGCTGTGGCAGCGCCGATCGTGCCGTCTCGGCGGCCGCCTCGCCGAGAGCCCGCTCCCGGAGGTCCAGCGGCGCCCGGCGCGCGATGTCCGCGACCAGCCGGCGGCAGTAGTCGTCCGCCGCACCCGGGCGACCGCCCTGCGCCGGACCCGCGCACAAAACGGCGAACTGATGGCGCGTGCCCGGCGGCGTGGCGGCGGCGCCGGGCTGTGGCACCGTGCCCATCGCACGCAGGGCGAGCGCGACCGCACCGAGCACCGCGATGACCACACCGAACACGGCGGGCAGCAGGAGCCGGCGCCACCGCGGGCGCACCGGCTCCCCGGGACCGGCGTCCATCGTCACGGCAGCATTGTAGGACCGGCCGCGGAGCCTCGACATTGACCCTCCCCAATCACTGTGCCAGTGTGGTCAGGACCCGCCAGGCGATGGGAGGCACGCTATGAGTGGAATCCTACGGCGGCTCCGGTACCAGATGGCTCTCATCATGACGGCGGCGCTGGCCGCGACATTCACGACGGCCGCGCCGCGGGCGTGGACCGCGCCGCCGGCGGCCGCGCCGGTCAGCCACACCATCGGGTACGACCACTACTCGCTCCTGCTCGACGGGCACCGGATGTACCTGTGGGGTGCGGAGTTCCACTACTGGCGGCTGCCCAGCCCGGGGCTGTGGCGCGACGTCCTGCAGAAGCTGCGGGCCGGCGGCTTCAACGCGGTCAGCATCTACTTCGACTGGGCCTACCACTCCCCCGCGCCCGGCGTCTACGACTTCACCGGCGTGCGTGACGTCGACGAACTGCTCGACATCGCCGCCGAGGTCGGCATCTACGTGGTGGCGCGGCCCGGACCCTACATCAACGCGGAGACCGATTCGGGCGGCTTCCCGGCCTGGGTGGACACGCTCAAGGGACGCTCGCGCAGCGGCGACGCGGACTTCCAGGCGGCCAGCGACGAGTGGCTGGACCACATCGACCCGATCCTGGCCCGGCACCAGTACACCGACGGCAGGGGCACCGTCATCCTGTACCAGATCGAGAACGAGTACGGCACCAACACGGATGCCGCGTACATGGCGCACACCGAGGAACTGGTCCGGGGGCACGGCATCGCGGTGCCGTTCACGCACAACCACTGCTGCGGCTCGGCGACCTGGGCCACGGGTACCGGCGCGGTGGACATCCCGGGCCAGGACAGCTATCCGCAGGGCTTCAACTGCGCCAGCCCGACGCGCTGGAACCCGGCCGGCGGCCTGCCCCGCTTCCGCGACGACGCGCCCATCTACACGCCGGAGTTCCAGGGCGGCTCCTTCGACCCCTGGGGCGGGCCGGGTTACGAGAACTGCCGGCAGCTGACCGGGGCCGACTTCGAGAAGGTGTTCTACAAGAACAACATCGCCGTCGGGGCGACGATGCAGAGCTTCTACATGACATACGGGGGTACGTCCTGGGGCTGGTCACCGGACCCGTCGCAGGTTTACACGTCCTACGACTACGGCGCGGCGCTGACCGAGCCGCGGCAACTGACCACGAAGTACGACGAGATGAAGCGGATCGGGTACTTCGTCGGATCGGTGACGCCCCTGACCAAGACGGACGCGTTCGCGACCGCCCCGCCGGACAACGCCGCCGTGCTGCAGCAGTCCCGGATCAACCCGGACGACGGCACCCAGTTCCTGACGCTGCGGCACCGCGACAGCACCTCGACGGCGACCGACGACACGCACATCTCGGTCGACCTCGGTGCGCGTGCCACGTACACCTGGGACGACCGGGACTCCGCGGTGCGGTACCAGGGCGCCTGGAGTCACGTGGGCAGTGAGGTCAACTACACCGGGGCGGACTACCGGCAGACCGAGTCGTTCAGCTCCACCGTGGACGACAGCGTGTCGGTCGACTTCACCGGCACGTCGGTCCGGTGGATCTCTTCCTACGACGGCAACCACGGGATCGCCGACGTGTACCTGGACGGCGCCAAGGTGGCCACGGTCGACGGGTACGGCTCGACCAAGGCGACACAGCAGGTGTTCTACGCCGCGCACGACCTGGCCGACGGCGCGCACACGCTGCGGATCGTGGTGACCGGGCAGCAGAACCCGGCCGCCAGCGGCCAGTTCGTCGTGGTGGACGCGATCGACGTACCGCCGCCGGGTGCCAGCTTCTACCCCGTGGTGCCGCAGGAACCGGGTACCGCCATCACGCTGGCCGGTCGGGACGCGAAGGTCCTCGTGGCCAACTACGCCATGGGCGACCAGCGGCTGGCGTACTCCACCTCCGAGATCATGACGCACGCGCGGATCGGGGACCGCGACGTTGCCCTGCTGTACGGGCGCGACGGGCAGGCGGGTGAGACTGTCCTGCACTACCCGGCGCGGCCGGCCGTGTCGGTGCTCTCCGGCGACGTGCGCACCGTCTGGGACGCGGCAAGGGGCGACCTGCGACTCAACTACGTCCACAGCGGACTCGCCCGGGTCCTGGTGACACCGGCCACCGGCACCCCGCTGCTCCTGCTGCTGGCGACCGACGCGCAGGCGGCCACGTTCTGGCGCGAGGACACGGCGGCCGGCCCGGTCCTGGTGCGCGGTCCCTCGCTGACCCGCACCGCCACGGTCCACAAGGGACTGCTGCGGCTCACCGGCGACACGTCGGCACCCACCGACATCGAGATCTTCGCCGGTCCGTCGGTACGCTTCGCCACCTGGAACGGGATCCCGGTGAGCCTGCTGGGCCGGCTGGGCGGGCCGCGTCCGGTCAGCCTGCCGGCGCTGGGACCGTGGCGGTTCCAGTTCGAGACGCCCGAGGCCGATCCGGCGTTCGACGATGCGAAGTGGACGGTCGCCGACCACCTCACGACCAACAACCCGTCGCCCCCGGCCAGCCCGCCGGTGCTGTACGCCGACGACTACGGCTTCCACCACGGCGACGTGTGGTACCGCGGGCGGTTCACCGGTGCCGCGACGCAGACCGGCGTGCAGTTGTCGGCCACAACCGGGCGGGCCGGAGTCTACGCCGCCTGGCTCAACGGGGTCTACCTGGGCAGCTCGGGCAGCGGCAGTGCCTCGCTCGCGTTCCCGGCCGGCGCGCTGCGCGTCGGGCAGGACAACGTGCTCGCCGTGCTGGTCGAGAACATGGGCCACAACGAGGACTTCAACGCCAACGACAGCAACAAGGAGCCGCGCGGGCTCACCTCGGCGACGCTCACCGGTGCGCCACTGACGGCGCTGACCTGGCGGTTGCAGGGCAACACCGGCGGCGAGCAGATCGTCGACCCGGTACGCGGGCCGCTGAACGTCACCGGCCTGTACGGGCAGCGGGCCGGCTGGTCCCTGCCCGGCTACCCGGACCGGTCGTGGTCGACCGTGTCACTGCCGGCCACCCTGCCCCGGCCCGGCGTCGGCTGGTACCGCAGCACGGTGGACCTGCACCTGCCGCGGGGCCAGGACACCTCGCTCGGGATCCGGATCGACGACGACCCGGCCCGCCACTACCGCGCGCAGATCTACCTGAACGGCTGGCTGGTCGGCCGGTACATCAACGACGTGGGCCCGCAGCACAGCTTCCCGGTGCCCAACGGGATCCTGCGCACCGACGGGCGCAACACGATCGCGATCGCCGTGTGGGGAACCGACGCGAGCGGCGGACTGGGCAGCGTGCGCCTGGAGTCCTACGGCAACCAGGCGAGTGCGCTGCGGGTCGCCGACGTGGCGAGCCCCGGATACAACCCGCGCGACTACCCCGCGGCCCGGCCGGCGACCGCCACCGTGACACTGTCCACTCCGGACACCGTGGCACCCGGCGAGACGGTTGACGTGTCGGCCAGCTTCACGGCGCGGGAGGCTCGGGACGTGACGCTTTCGCTGTCCGTACCCGATGGTTGGTCGGCAACCGCCACGGCGGCCGGCAGATGGCGGGTGACCGCGCGCGGCGACGGCCTCGCCGCCTACTCCTTCCTCACCGTCACCGCCGCCTACCGGCAGCGCGGCCGGCCCGCCACCGTCTCGGACACGCGGGGCATCCGGGCCCTGCCCAGCCCGCCCACGCAGGACTCGTACGTGTCGGATCTGCCGTTCCTGACCGCTGCCAACGGCTGGGGACCGGTCGAGCGGGACCAGTCCAACGGGGAGAACGCAGCCGGCGACGGCCACCCCATCACGATCGGTGGCGTGGCCTACGCCAAGGGCCTGGGCGTGCACCCGAGCGGCGACGCCGGCTTCTACCTGGCCGGCCGGTGCACGACGTTCAGCGCGGTGGTCGGCGTCGACGACGAGGTCGGCGACAGCGGCTCGGTGCGTTTCCACGTGCTCGTCGACGGTGCCGAGGTCTGGTCCAGCGCGGTGCTCACCGGGGCCGGCGCGGGCGTGCCGGTGTCGGTGCCGGTCAGCGGCGGCCAGCAGGTCGACCTGGTGGTCGACGACGGCGGCGACGGCAACGGCCTCGACCACGCCGACTGGGCCGACGCGCGGGTGACGTGTAGCTAGCCCGCGACGACCTGGAGGGTGTCCAGGCCCGGATCGGCGGCGTACGCGATGCGGGTGCCCGCCTCGCGCAGTGCGCGCAGGGCGCCGAGCACGTCCGCCGTCACGACCTCACCGGGCACCAGCACCGGCACGCCGGGCGGGTACGGCGCCACCACCTCGGCGCAGATCCGGCCCACCGCCGCGGCCGAGGGAACCGTCTCGTGGTCGGCGAAGAAGGCGTCGCGCGGGGCCATCGCGGCGGCCGCGCCGACCGTCCACTGTGGCGCGATGGCGAGCGGGCGGGGCGCGCCGCTGTGCCGGAGGATCGCCGCGCACAGCACCTCCACCAGTCGCTCGACGGTCGTCCCGGTATCGGCGAGCGTGACGACCGGCACCACCGTGTCCTGGTCGGCCATCTCCACCGGTACGTCGGCGTGCAGCAGGTCGCGCTCCACGTCGATGCCCGAGGCGCCGCTGCCGGCGACCACCACGACGAGCTTCGCCGGATCGAAGCGGCCGGCGGGGAAGTCCTCCGGTCCGGGCACCAGCACGCCGGGTACCGCGCGCAGCCGTTCGCGTGCCCGCGCGACCATCGCGATCAGCGGGTCGAGCAGTTCCGCGCCGCGTGCGGAAAGCAGCGCCCGGGCGCCGTCGATGCTGGCGAGGATCGCGCCGGCCGGGCTCGTGGTGTTGCCCGCGTCGAACGCGCGGTCCAGCCGGTGCGGGTCCAGCCGCTCGGTGCGGGCCACGATGAGCGAGGCCTGGCTGTAGGCCGGCAGGGTCTTGTGCGCGCTGGTGACCAGCGCGTCCGCGCCGCGGGCCAGGGCGTGCCCGGGCAGCGCCGGGTGGAAGCCGAAGTGCCCGCCCCACGCCTGGTCGACCACGACCGGCAGCCCCGCCGCGTGCGCCGACGCGACCAGGGCCGGCAGGTCGGACACCGTGCCCAGATAGCTGGGCTCGACCAGGAACACCGCCCGGGCCGCCGGGTGCCGCGCCAGGGCCGCGCGCAGGGCCGTGTCCGGGACTTCCCGCGGTACGCCGAACCGACCGTCCACTGTGGGCGGCAGCCATACCGGTGCCAACCCGGCCATGACCAGACCCAACAGGGTGCTGCGGTGCGCGCACCGGGAGACGAGCACCTGACTGCCCGGCGGGGCCACGGCCATCGCCAGCGCCTGGTTGGCGTGCGTCGAGCCGCCGGTGGAGAACCGGCACCAGTCACCGCCCCACAGCCGCGCGGCCCGGCCCTCGGCATCGCGCAGCACGCCGGCGGACAGCTTGACGGAGTCCAGCCCGCCGAACAGCGGCACATCGCCCGCGAGTACCGACCCGAGTGCCGGCCACAGCCGGCCGGCCGCACCCTTGTGCCCCGGAATGGTGAACGGCGTGACACCCCTTGACGTGTACGACAGCCAGGCGGCGAGCAGTGGCGCATCGCTCAGCAGGTCACTGTTCACCAAACGATCTCCCCCGGGGACAGCGCGGACAGCACCTGCAGGGCACGGACGAAACCGCGCCGGTCCCCCGGGGCCAGCCGGGCCAGCAGCCGCTCCTCCCCGCGACGGATCGCGGCCTGTGCGGTCTCGCGCACCCGCCGCCCCTTCGAGGTGCGCGAGAGCAGGTGGGCGCGGCGGTCCCCGGGTCCGGCTGCCGCCGGATCAGGCCGCGCTCCTGCAGGTCGTGGTAGATAGTAGGCGAATGCCTATTGTCCTGCGACGGCGCGGGCGGTGCCGGGCGGTCCGGTGCGTCTCGGGGCGGGCGCCGCGTTCCGGCCCGGCCTGCCGGTGCCACCGGACGCGCCGGCGCCGGACCGGATCGTCGCGCCGCTCGGCCGCTCGCCGGACTGGCCCGGAGTCCGCCGGCGAGGGTCAGGCGGGTGGGCGGGGGGCGATGACCGCCTGAGTCTGGGTGGTCTGCCCGACCGGGCGCCCGAGGTCGTCGGTCAGGTCCGTCTGGATCACGATGAACGACCGCCCCACGTGCAGCGGCCGGGCCGCGGCGTGCGCGGTGCCCTCGCGCAGCGCGCGGAAGAAGTTGGTCTTGGACTCGACCGTCGAGGTGCCCGCGCCGTCCGGGACGTTGAGGTAGGCGCACACCGCCCCGACCGAATCGGCCAGCGACATCAGCGCACCGCCGTGCATCGCCGAGTCGACCGTGCAGCGGTCGGGCGACCACCGCAGGCTGCCCTTGGTCAGCGACGGCGTGGCCTCCTCGAGCACGATGCCCAGCGCCACGGCGTAGGGCATCAGGGCAAGGAGGTCATTCCGGGTCATCGGCAGCAAGGTAGCCATGCCGTGAACTCCTCCCGATCTGACCGCGTACCACACGCGGATCGTAGCGGTCCCGGGGCGCAGGGTGTAGCCCGCCGCCTAAACTCGCGCGGTGCACATCCTCTTCGGCTTCGCCGGCAACCACGGACATCTCGATCCGCTCCTCCCGATCGCCCGGGCGGCGCGGGCCGCGGGGCACACCGTGGCCATCACCGGACGGCCGCTGATGGTACCGGCGATCGAGGCGGCCGGCTTCACCGCCTTCGCCACCGGTACGGACACCGGCGGTGCCCCGCGGCACACCCCGCTGCGCCGGCCGGACGCGGAAGAGGAGCAACGGGACTTCCGCGACGGCTTCGCCGGCCGGCTCGCCCGGGAACGTGCCGCCGCCGTCCTGGAGCTCGCCGCCCGGTGGCCGCCCGATGTCCTGGTGTGCGACGAGACCGACTTCGGCACCGTCGTGGCGGCCGAGCGCCTCGGGCTGCCGTACGCGACGGTGCTGGTGCTCGCGACCGGCTCCTTCGCGCCTGCCGCGCTGGTCGCGAGGCCACTGCACGAACTGCGCGCGGAGTTCGGCCTGCCGCCGGACCCCGACCTCGCGATGCTCAGCCGGTACCTCGTCCTGTCGCCGGTCCCGCCCGGCTACCGCGATCCCGGGTACCCGCTGCCCGCCACGGCCCACCCGCTGCGGCCGTCCGTGCTCGACGCGGCGCAGGATGAGGGCGACGGCGGGTGGGTACCGGGGCCGGGCGGCCGGCCGGCCGTCTACACCACCTTCGGCACGGTGTTCAACACCGAGTCCGGCGACCTCTTCGCCCGGGTCCTCGCCGGCCTGCGGGACCTGCCGGTCGACGCGGTGGTCACGGTGGGGCAGCACGTCGATCCGGCCGAGTTCGGCGAACAGCCGACCAATGTCCACATTGCACGGTATGTCCCACAAGCGCGGGTACTCCCGCACTGCCAGGCGGTCGTGTCGCACGGCGGCTCGGGCAGCGTCCTGGCGGCGCTCGCCCACGGCCTGCCGTCGGTGCTGCTGCCGATGGGCGCGGACCAGCCGTCCAACGCCGTCCGGTGCGAGCGGCTCGGCGTCGCGCGGGTACTCGACGCGGTGGACGCGACGCCGGCGATGATCCGCGAGGCGGTGTCCACCGTGCTGACCGAGCCGCGGTACCGGCAGGCCGCCGGGCGGATCCGGGACCAGGCGGTCGGGCTGCCGGGCGCGGCGCACGCCGTGGCCCTGCTGGAGCGGCTCGCCGCCACCAGACGCCCGCTGCCGCGCGGGTAGCGGCCGGGATCGGGGGTAGGCACGCTCAGGTCATGTTCTGTCCGGTCACCGACGCCGACTTCCAGACCCGTCCTACGCCTGCCGCCCGCGGGCAGGCGGGCCGCTACCGCCGCCAGCGCCAGTTCAGCTCGTCGGCGTGCGGTGGCGGCCCCGGTAACGAGTCGTGTCCCTTCTCCGACGCGCCGGCCAGCAGCAGGGCGAGGTAGCGCCTGCGCAACTGCCTGGTGCGCCGCGGATCGGGTACCCGTACCGCCGCGCACCCCTCCAGTACCAGATCGATGTCGTCGACGACCACGTCGCGGCGCAGCCGGCCGCTGCGATGGGCCCGGCCCACCAGGTCGCCCGTCATGGCCCTGGCGCGCACCGCGTCCTGCCGCATCTCCGCGGTCGGGGTGAAGGTGCCGGCCAGGTGCACGGTCAGGGAGTGCACGTCCGCGTCGACAACGCGCTCCAGGAATCCGGTGAACGCGCGCCAGCCGTCCGGCTCGGCCGCGGCCGCCTCGGCTTCGGCGAGGAAGCGGCGCAGCCCGTCGTGGCAGAGCTGGCGCAGCAGGTCCTCCTTGCTCGGGTACCGCCGGTACAGCGCGCTGATGCCGACCCCGGCGCGCTCGGCGACCGCCGCGATCGGCGCCTTGGGGTCTTCGAGGAACACGTCCCGGGCGGTGTCGAGGATCAGCGTGTCGTTGCGGGCGGCCTGCCCGCGCCGGCCGGAGAGGCCGCCGGGCGAGGTGGCGGGTGCTCGTTCTGGCATGACGGCAGATTACCACTGGAACGGATCGTTCCGCTCTGATAGATTGGAGCGGAACGAAGGGTTCCGTTCTAAAGAGCGACACGAGGAGCTGTCATGACGAACACCGCGATCCGCCCGTACCGCGTCGAGATCCCGCAGACCGCGCTGGACGAGCTGGACGCGCGCCTGCGCCGGGCACAGTGGCCCGACGAGCTGCCCGGCACGGACGGCGCGTACGGCATGACGGTCGAGCGGGTGAAGGCGCTGGCCACCTACTGGATGGACAGCTTCGACTGGCGGTCGCTGGAGGCCCGGTTGAACGCGTACCCGCAGTTCATCACCGAGATCGACGGCGCGGACATCCACTTCCTGCACGTCCGGTCCTCGCGCGCCGGCGCCACCCCGCTGATCCTCAGCCACGGCTGGCCCGGATCGGTGGTCGAGTACCTGGACGTGATCGCCCCGCTCACCGAGCCCGCGGACCCGACCGCGCCCGCGTTCCACCTGGTCATCCCGTCGCTGCCTGGCTTCGGGTTCGCCGGACCCACCCGCACCGCCGGCTGGAACACCGCTCGCACCGCGGCCGCCTGGGTCGAGCTGATGCGCCGCCTGGGCTACGACAAGTACGGCGCGGTCGGCAACGACGCGGGCTCGATGATCTCGCCCGAGATCGGCCGGCTCGATCCCGAGCACGTCACCGGCGTCCACGTCACGCAGCTCTTCTCGTTCCCCACCGGCGACCCGGCCGAGTTCGCCGGGCTGAGCGAGGCCGACCAGGCCGCGCTGGGCGTGCTGCAGTGGTTCTACAACGACATGTTCTCGTTCAACCAGCTGCACAGCCAGCAGCCGCAGACCCTGGCGTTCGCCCTCGCGGACTCGCCGGTCGGCCTGCTCGCCTGGAACGGCCAGCTGTTCGGGGAGAGTCTCGACCCGGAGTTCATCGTCGCCAACGTGGCCGTCTACTGGCTGACGGGCACGTCCGGGTCGGCGATCCGGTTCTACTACGAGGACGCGCGCGCCAAGCGGCAGCCGGACGGGCCCACCACCACGCCGACCGCGCTGGCGAAGTTCGCCGGCGACTTCCAGTCCATCCGGCGCTTCGCCGACCGGGACCACGGCAACATCGTCAGCTGGCACAGCTACGACCCGGGCCTGCCCAAGGGCGGACCGCGCGACGCCGGCGGCCACTACGCGGCGCACCAGGCGACCGACCTGCTCGTCGGAGACATCCAGCAGTTCTTCGCGCAGCTGGCGGGCGCCCGCCGCCGCGGCCGGCGGCGCGAGAGCTAGGGGGTCGGGGGCAGCAGGGACACGTCCGGGTCCAGTACCCGGTCGAAGCCGACCTCGCGCGCCGGCCCGGTGAGGGTGAGGCGCAGCCGGGCCCGGATGTCCTCGCTCGACGCACCCACGCGCAGCTCCACGTCGCCCGGCTCGACCAGCCGCTGGCCGGCCCGCCCGGTGTAGGAGGTGAGGTCGGCGTGCAGCCTCAGCACCACGTTGCGGGTCTGGTCCGGCGCCAGCTCCACCCGCGCGGCGGCGATCAGCTGCTGGACCGGCCGGGCCACCTGGGCCACCGGATCGTGCAGGTACACCTGGACCACCTCGCTGGTGACCCGGTTGGCCGTGTTGCGCAGGGACACGGACAGCTCGCAGGCTCCGTCGGTCGGCCAGGTCTGCGGCGAGCGCAGCGTCACGTCCAGCCAGGTGGCGGGGGCGTACGAGAGCCCGTGGCCGAAGGGGAACAGCGGTGTCGGGTCGACGGTACTCACGTCGGAGCGGTGGGCCAGCTTGGCGGCGAGGTAGGTCGCGGGCTGGCTCGCGCCGGCCGCGGGGAAGCTGACCGGCAGCCGGCCGGACGGGTTGACCCGCCCGCTGAGCACGTCGGCGAGGGCGGTCGCCCCCTCCTCGCCGGGGAAGAATCCGCACAGCGCGGCGGCGAGCCGGTCGACCTGCCGGGACAGCTCGTAGGGCCGGCCGACGAGCAGCACGAGCACCACCGGCGTACCGGTCGCCAGCACCGCCTCCAGCAGCTCCTCCTGCCGGCCGGGCAGGCGCAGGTCGGCGGCGTCGCAGCCCTCGCCGGAGGTACCGACACCGAAGAGGCCGGAGATGTCGCCGAGCACGGCGACGCAGACGTCGGCGTCGCCGGCCGCCGCCGCGGCGGCGGCGATGCCGGCGTCGTCGCCGCCGAGGACCGGGCAGCCCTGCAGGTACCGGATGTCGTACCCGGCGGGATCGGCGCGCAGGCCGTCCACAACGGACGGTACGGCGACTCCCATGGGCAGGTCGGGATGGTGCACGCCGACGTGCCGCGGGAACGAGTAGCAGCCCATCATCGCGCCGGGATCGTGCGCGCCCGGTCCCACGACGGCCAGCCGCAGCGCCGGGCGCAGCGGCAGGATGCCCTCGTTGCGCAGCAGGACGACCGACCGCTGGGCGAGCCGCCGGGCCAGTGCCCGCGACGGGTCGTCGTCGAGCACGACCGGGCCGCCGTCCAGCGCCGCGGGCTCCGGCGACCAGTCCGCGTCGAGCAGGCCGAGCTCGCACTTCTGCGCCAGTACCCGGGTCAGCGCGCGGTCCACCAGCGCGACGTCCACGTGACCGCGCTCGATCGCCTCCAGCAGCGGCCCGCCGTAGCAGTTGACGCTGGGCAGTTCGACGTCGACACCGGCGGCCAGTGCCAGCGCGGCAGCCTCCCCTCGGCTGCCCGCCACACCGTGCAGGCTCTCCAGGAACGCCACGGCGAAGTAGTCGGAGACCACCGTGCCGGTGAACCCGTACCGTTCGCGGAGCAGGCCGGTCAGCACGGCGGGGTCGGCGGCCACCGGTACCCCGTCCAGGTCGGTGTAGTTGGTCATCACCGACCCGGCGCCGGCACGCAGGGCCATCTCGAACGGCGGCAGCAGCACGTCGGCCAGTTCGCGCGCGCCGATCGACACCGGCGCCAGGTTGCGCCCGGCACGCGAGGCGGAGTACCCGACGAAGTGCTTGAGAGTGGCCACCACGCCGGCGCTCTGCAGGCCCCGCACGTACGCGCTGCCGATCGTCCCGACCAGGTGCGGGTCCTCGCCGATCGTCTCCTCGACCCGGCCCCAGCGCAGGTCCCGCGCCACGTCGAGGACCGGCGCGAGCCCCTGGTGTATGCCCAGCCGTCGCATGGTGCGGCCGATCTGCGCACCGATCCGCTCCACCAGGTCGGGGTCGAAGCTCGCCCCCCAGCACAGCGGCGACGGGTAGACCGTGCCCTGCCAGGTCGCCAGGCCGGTCAGGCACTCCTCGTGCACCATCGCGGGCAGGCCGAAGCGCCCGGCCGACATGATGCCGCGCTGCAGGGCGGCCACCCGCGCCGCCCCGTCGGCCGGCGCGACGGGAGCGGTGCCGTAGACGCGCGTGACCTGACCGACGCCCTGCTGGATCAGCTCGTCCCAGTCGACCGGCGCCGCGGCCTGGTCGTGCTGGTGCGGCGCGACCTCACCGCCGGTCTCGGCCACGCTGACCCAGACGCCGTACAGCTGAGCCACCTTCTCGCGTAAGGTCATGCGGGCCATCAGGTCGGCGACGCGCGCCGCGGTGGGTGCGGTGGGGTCCCGCCAGGTCTCGGCGGAGACGCTGCTTTCGAGTGTCAAGCGTGGATCCGTTTCGTCGGGCGCGGAGAGGGTCAGAGCGGTCGGGTCGACTGCCGCACCACGAGGCTGGTGGCGAGCGTGATGTGCGTGGACTCGATCGTCTCTCCGCGGATGAGGTGGATGAGCAGGTTGACTGCGCGCCGTCCCATTTCGTGTATCGGCTGGTTGACGGTGGTGAGCGAGGGCGTGCTCAGCGCGGAGTCCGGGATGTTGTCGAAGCCCACCACCGACAGGTCGTCCGGTACGCGCAGGCCGAGCCCACCGGCGACCTCGATGGTGGCGATGGCGGACAGGTCGTTGGCGGCGAAGACGGCGGTGGGCCGGTCCGGTGCGCCCAGCAGGCGCCGCGCCGCGTCTGCCGAGACGGTGGGGACGTATGCGCCGACCTGGATCAGGTCCTCGTCGATGGGTACCCCGGCCGCCGCCAGCGCCTGCCGGTACCCCTGCTCGCGCAGTTGGGCGGACTGCAGGTCGGGGCGGCCGGTGACCATGGCGATGCGGCGGTGCCCGAGCCCGAGCAGGTGCTCGGTGGCCAGCCGGGCGCCGCGCAGGTTGTCGGAGTCGACCGTCGGCAGGTCGCTCGGGCCGGTGTGCGGGTCGACCGCGACGACCGGCGCGCCGTACCGCACGTCGATGACCGTGGGGGTGACCAGGACGGCACCGTCGATCAGCGTGCCGGACAGCCGGGACAGGTACCGCCGCTCCCAGCCCACGTGGTCGCTCGTGCGCCCGCCCGCGGAGTACACGACGAGCTCGAAGCCGGTGCTGCGGATGGCGTTCGCGGCGCCCTTGAGCAGCTCGGTGCTGAAGGGCTCCAGGTCGGCCACGAGGATGCCGATGACGTTGGTCCGGTGGTTGCGCAGGCTCTGCGCCACGAGGCTCGCCTCGTAGCCCATCTCCTTGATGACCGCCTGCACGTGGGCGAAGGTGGCGGCGGAGACACCGTACCGCCCGTTGATCACTTTGGACACGGTGGCGACCGAGACGCCCGCGTGTGCGGCGACATCGCGGATCGTGACTCTGGAGCTCGGTTCCACGCGGCGAGGGTAGCGTGCGATAACGTTATCGACAACGATTGACAACGCTTGTTCGGCAGGCGCAGACTCTGCGGCTATCGAGGGCTGAGCGTGGCTGCTCGCCCCGACACCGTCAGGAGATGACCAACATGAACGTCCACATGAGCATCCCCCGAAGGTGGGCCGCCATTGGCCTGGCATCAACGATGGCGCTCACAGCCGTGTCCGGATGTAGCAGCAATTCCAGCTCCAACAGCGGATCCAACGGTGGCTCCGTCACATTGACGTGGTGGCACAACGGCGCGCAGGACCCCGGCAAGGCGGTCTGGCAGTCGGTCGCCGACGCGTACCACGCCGCGCATCCCAACGTTTCTTTCAAGATTTCGCCCATCCAGAACGAGCAACTCAAGACGAAGGTTCCAGTCGCGCTGCAGTCCAGTGACCCGCCGAGCATCTACCAGCAGTGGGGTTACGGCGCCGAGGCCGAACAGATCAAATCCGGCAAGCTGATGGACATCACCCAGCAGGCGTCGAGCTGGATCAGCCAGCTGGGCAACGCGGCCGCCGGTTGGCAGGTGGACGGCAAGCAGTACGGCATCCCGTTCGACCTGCACATCGTCGGCTTCTGGTACCGCACCGACCTGTTCCAGCAGGCGGGCATCACCGCGCCGCCCACGACCATGGACGAGCTCAACGCGGCGGTCACGAAGCTGAAGGCCAAGGGCATCACGCCGATGTCGATCGGCAGCAAGGACAAGTGGCCGGACGCGTTCTGGTGGGAGTACTTCGCGTTGCGCGAGTGCTCGCTGGACACCGTGAAGAACGAGCTGAAGGCCCTCAAGATGCAGGACCCGTGCTGGGTGAAGGCGGGTACCGACCTCAAGGCGCTGCTGGACACCAAGCCGTTCCAGAACGCGTTCCTGGGTACCCCCGCGCAGCAGGGTGCCGGCAGCTCGGCCGGGCTCATCGCCAACGGCAAGGCGGCTATGGAGCTGCAGGGCGACTGGGAAGGCGTGACGATGATCCCGCTGACCAGTGACAAGAACTACGCGTCGAAGCTGGGCTGGTTCGCCTTCCCCACCGTCACGGGTGGCGCCGGTACGCCGGGCGTCGCGCTGGGCGGCGGCGACGGCTTCTCCTGCACCACCAAGGCGACCGACGCGTGCCCCGACTTCCTGAAGTACATCGCGAGCGCTGATGTGCAGAAGAAGCTGGTGACGAGTCAGGCCGCCACTCTGCCGGCCAACCCGGCGGCCAACGACGCGGTGGCTGACCCGACGCTCAAGACGGTGCTCAAGAGCCTGCAGTCGGCGCCGTACATCCAGTGCTACTTCGACCAGGCCCTGTCGACGAGCATCGGCGCCGCGCTGAACGACGCCATCGCGAACTTCTTCGCCGGGAAGGGGTCGCCAGAGGGCATCGTCAAGGCCTTCACCCAGGCCGTCGCCAATCAGTAAAAAGGGCTGAAATGACAAGTCGTACCGGTGGACTCGCCCCGACGGCGACGTCCGCAACGCCGGCCGGCCGTGCTCACGCACGGCCGGCCCGGCGCCCGGGGGCCCTGCGCCGCCGGCTCGAACTCACCCTGTTGCTGGCACCGGCCCTGATCCTCTTCGTCGGCATGGTGCTCGCACCGATCGGCGCGGCGGTCTACTACGGCTTCTTCAAGTGGTCCGGCTTCGGCTCGATGCAGTGGATCGGTATCGGCAACTACCGGCGCGCGCTCGCGGACTCGGTGTTCCAGCACGCGATCGGGCACAACCTGATCATCGCCATCCTCTCCCTCGTGCTGCAACTGCCGCTGTCCATCGCGCTGGCCATGCTGCTCAACCGCAAGATGCACGGCCGCGTCCTGCTGCGCCTGGTGGTGTTCGCGCCGTACGTGCTGTCCGAGGCGATCACCGCCGTCGTCTGGTCGCTCATCCTGCAGCCGGACGGGCTCGTCGACCAGGTCCTCAAGGCGGTCGGCCTGCGCAGCCTCATCCACGAGTGGCTGGCCAACGAGAACATCGTGCTCTACACGCTGTTCGCCGTCATCACCTGGAAGTACATCGGCTTCGGCATCATCCTGCTGCTCGCCGGCCTGCAGGGCATCCCGACCGAACTGCGCGAGGCGGCGGCCATCGACGGCGCGTCGAGCTGGCAGGTGACCCGGCGCATCACCCTGCCACTGCTCGGGCCCACGATCAGGATCTGGGTCTTCCTGTCGATGATCGGTTCGTTGCAGCTGTTCGACATTCCCTGGATCATGACTTCGGGCGGCCCGGCGAACGCCTCGGAAACGATGGCGACCTACCTGCTCGACCGCGGCTTCCGGCGGTACGAATTCGGCTTCGGCAGCGCGCTCGCCGTGATCCTGTTCCTCGTCTGCTTCCTGTTCGCGGTGCTGTACCAGCGCTTCGCGCTGCGCCGGGACACCGATGGCGCAATGACCCGGATGGTGGGGTGATGAGCGTGTCAACTCCGCGGGCGGCGCCCGGGCGGGACTACCGCCAATCGCGGGCCGCCGGGTTCACCTATCTGGCCGCGGTGGTCGTCATCGGGCTCACCGTCGTGCCGCTGGCGTTCGCGGTGCTCGGCGGGTTCCGTGACAACGCGCAGATCAACACCTCCCCGGCCGGCTGGCCGCACCCCTGGGTCTTCGGCAACTACCGGGAGGTCGTCACCTCGCCGACGTTCTGGCGGGCCATGGCCAACAGCACGGTCATCGCGCTGGTGGCCACCGCGCTGACGGTCGGGCTGGGTGCCATGGCGGCGTTCGCGTTGTCGCGCTACACGTTCAAGGGCCGGGAGGGCCTGTACACCTTGTTCGTCGTCGGCCTGCTGTTCCCGCTGACCGCCGCCGCGCTTCCGCTGTACCTGTTGCTGCGCCAGGTCGGGCTGCTGGAGAACCCGCTGGGGGTGGCGCTGCCGGAGGCGGCGTTCTCCCTGCCGGTCACCATCGTGATCCTGCGGCCGTTCATGCGCGCGATACCCGGCGAGATCGAGGACGCGGCCGTGGTGGACGGCGCCAGCCGGCTGGGGTTCTTCTGGCGCATCCTGCTGCCGCTGAGCCGGCCGGCGCTCGTCACGGTCGCGATCCTCGCGTTCGTCACCAGCTGGAACCAGTTCCTCCTCCCGCTGCTGGTCTTCAGCGATCCGAACAACTTCACCCTGCCGCTGGGGGTGGCGGCGTTCCAGACGCAGTACACCCAGGACGTGGCGCGCATCCTCGCGTACACGACGGCGTCGATGGTGCCCGCGCTGGCCTTCTTCGTCCTCGCCCAGCGGCGGATCGTCGGCGGGCTCACGGGCTCCGTCAAGGGCTGAAACTTCCGGGACCTTCTCCACCGCGTTTTCCCAGTTCATAGTGGCCTTGCTGGACTGCAATACGTTGACGACGGCAAATGTCTTCCGATAAACTGAGCCGGCCTTCCGGAAGTTCGGAAGGCGGGAGCCGTAGCAGACCTCAGGTCGTCCACGCCTGCCGAGCCGCGCGTTGCGCGCCCGGCCGGCCCTGCATGCCTTCCCATGAAAGGAAGAGGTCTTCCATGAGACATCGAACCTCGCGGCGGCTCCGCCTGCTGTGCGGGACCCTGACACCGCTCGCGGCCGTCGCGGGCTTCAGCCTGGTGCTGTTCGCCGCGCCCTCGGCACAGGCCGCCACCGGACTGGCCGCCGCAGCCGAGGCCAGCGGCCGCTACTTCGGCGTCGCGTACGCGACCGCACACGCCGGGGACAGCACCTACAGCGGCATCGCCGGCAGCCAGTTCGACATGGTCACGCCCGAGAACGAGATGAAGTGGGACACGGTCGAACCGTCCCGCGGTACGTTCAACTTCGGCCCCGGCGACCAGGTGGTGGCCTTCGCCACCGCGCACAACCAGCGCGTGCGCGGCCACAACCTGGTCTGGCACAGCCAGCTGCCCGGCTGGGTGTCCAGCCTGCCCACCAACCAGGTGCAGGCCGCCATGGAGAACCACATCACCCAGGAGGCGACCCACTACCGGGGCAAGATCTACGCCTGGGACGTGGTGAACGAGCCGTTCGACGACAGCGGCAATCTGCGCCAGGACGCCTTCACCAACGCGATGGGCAGCGGGTACATCGCCGACGCGCTGCGCACCGCGCGGGCCGCCGACCCGAACGCCAAGCTGTACCTCAACGACTTCAACATCGAGGGTACGGGCGCCAAGGCGGACGCGATGTTCAACCTTGCCTCCTCGCTCAAGCAGCAGGGCGTGCCGCTGGACGGGATCGGCTTCGAGACGCACCTGGGCGTGCAGTTCGGCTTCCCGGGCAACATGCAGGCCAACATGCAGCGCTTCGCCAACCTCGGGCTGGACGTGGCCATCACCGAGCTGGACGTGCGCATGGTGCTGCCGGAGGACGCCAGCAAGGACGCCACCCAGACCACCTTCTACACCAACGTCGTGCGCGCCTGCATGGCCATCGGCCGGTGCGCCGGCATCACGGTGTGGGGCGTGTCCGACAACTTCTCGTGGGTGCCCAGCACCTTCTCGGGGCAGGGCGCGCCGCTGCTGTGGAACACCAACGAGCAGATGAAGACGGCGCTGTACAACGCGGTCATCAACGCGTTGGGCGGCACCCCGCCCAGCAGCAGCCCGCCGTCGAGTCCGGCTTCCAGGCCACCGTCAAGCGCGCCACCGTCCAGCGCACCACCGTCCAGCGCGCCGCCGTCCAGCCCGCCGGCCAGTGGCGCCTGCTCGGCAACGTACACAATCGTGAGCCAGTGGAACACCGGCTTCCAGGCCACGGTGACGGTGCAGAACGGCTCGGCCGCACGCAGTTCCTGGACGGTCTCGTGGGCGTTCCCGAATGGCCAGACGATCACCCAGTTGTGGAACGGTACGTTCACCCAGTCGGGCTCCGCGGTGACCGTACGCAATGCCAGCTACAACGGCAGCCTCGGCACGAGCGCGAGCACCTCGTTCGGGTTCACCGGTAACTGGAGCGGCAGCAACGGCGCGCCCTCCAGCCTCACCTGCCAGTAGAGGCGCCATCCCCGGTGGGTGGGCATCCGGTTGCGGATGCCCACCCACCATTTTCGTTTCCACTGTGGACAGTACATGCGAAAGGGCCGGTACGGTCCTGACGATATGCATCTTCCACTTGGCAATTCCCACCACGTTGCGGGAATTTGGCACAAAAACAAGAGTGTGTTTGCCCGTGGAGTATTCACATTGACATCCATCGCGTCCATACTCGGCGTAACCATATGGATACTCAGCGGAGCGCCCTATGACCGCCCATGTCGACTCTCCACCAAGCCTGTACGACCTGCAGCGGCCCGAGTCCATCGCCGATCCGTGGCCGCTGTACCGTCGCCTCCTCGCCGCCGAGGGTCCGCTCTGGGACCGCGGGGTGCGCTCCTGGCTCGTCGCCAGGCACGCCGACGTTTCCCGACTGCTCGACGACCGCGGCCTCTCGGCCGCCACCAACCACGACCGGGCGGCCGCGTACGCCCCGCCCGAGATACGCCACATCTTCCCGCTCCTGGACGCTCATGTGTCCTTTGTGGATCCGCCGGACCACACGCGCATGCGCCAGGTGCTCGGCGATCCGTTCAAGCCGCGGCACGTCCACGCGCTCGCCCAGTGGATCACGACGGCCGTGGACGAGGTGCTCGACCGGTGCGCCGACCGGATGGACGTGGTGGCCGACCTGTCGCTGCCGGTACCGCTCATGGTGATCCGGCACCTGCTCGGCCTGGAGGAGGTGGCACTGTCCACTCTGCACCGGTGGTCGACGGCGTGGGGGCACGTGGTGGCCGCACCGGGCCACCTGCCCACCGGTGACACCACCGAATTGCGCCACGACCTCGACGAGCTGATCGCCAGCCTGCACGCCGCCGTCGCCGCGCACCGGGACTGCGCCAGGGACACCATCACCGGACTGCTCGTGCGCGCCGCCGACGAGGGGCGCCTGCGCGAGGTGGAGCTCATCGGCAATCTCATGATGCTGGTGACCGCCGGGCAGGAGACCACGGGGAACCTCATCAGCAACGCGGTCGCCGCCCTGCTGGACCGGCCGGCGCTGGCCGGCTCGCTGCGCGCCCGGCCGGACCTGCTGCCCGCCGCGGTGGAGGAACTCGCCCGGCTGTACCCGCCGACGCAGTACACGGTGCGCACCGCCCGTACCGCCGTCGAGGTCGGCGCGGTGCGGATCGAGGCGGGCCAGAGCGTGGTCCTGATGCTGGCCGCGGCGAACCGGGACCCGGCCGCCTTCGCGAACCCGGACGCGGTGCGGCTGGACCGCCCCGCGAAGCCCCGGCCCGTGGCTTTCGGCCACGGGCCGCATTTTTGTTTCGGAGCCCCGCTGGCCCGGCTGGAGACGCAACTGGTCCTCGCCGGCCTGCTGGACCGGTGCACCGATCTGCGGCCGGCCGGCGAGCGGCGCTGGCGGGCCAACGGCAACCTGCGCGGCCTCGCCACGCTGCCGGTCACCTTCCAGAACCGGGGCGAGAGGTCGCCTGCCGGGCACAACCGAGGCGAGAGGACGGCGGACGGATGACGGGCATGGCGGCGAGGGATCCGCGCAGCCGTGGCGCTGCCCAGGGCTCTGCCGCACCGGCCCGGCGGCCCGATTCACCGGGCACCCGGCCGGTACCCGAAATGATCGCCGCCTGGGCGGATGCCACCCCGGACGCCGTCGCGGCCGTCGCCGGCCACCAGTCACTCACCTACCAGCAACTGCTCGACCGGGCCCGGCGCGTCGCCGGCGCGGTGCGCCGCGCCGGCGCGGGACGTGACGACGTGGTCGGGCTGGCGTGCGAACGCGGGCTCGACGGCCTCGCCGGCATGCTCGGCATCCTGCTCGCCGGCTCCGGCTACCTCTACCTGGACCCGACCTGGCCGGCGCAGCGCCTGCGCCACATGGCCCGGGAGTGCCGGCTGCCCCTGGTGCTGACCGGCGGCGGCGACGTCGACCTCGGCCCGCGCGCGGACCCGCACGCCCCCCGCGGCAGGCGGACCGGAAGCCTGCGACGGTTGGGGATCGCCGCCGCCGTGGCCACCACCGCGGCCAGCCCGGGACCGTCCGGCGCCGGCCTGCGGGACCTGTGCTACGTCGTCTACACCTCGGGATCCACCGGTGCCCCGAAGGGGGTCGCGGTGGAGCATCGCGGCGCCGGCAACATGGTCCGCCGGCTGGCCGCCGCGTTCGGTGTCGGCTCCGGCGTGCGGATGCTGCAGTTCGCCAGTTGGGCGTGGGACGCCGCGGCCTGCGAGATCCTGGTGACGCTCGCCGCCGGCGGCACGCTGGTGGTCGCCGGCGACGCCGCCCGGCGCGGCGGTGAGGATCTGGCCGCGCTGCTGCGCGACCAGGAGGTGCACGTCGCGACCCTCACCCCGTCGCTGCTCGCCGCGCTGCCCGAGGCCGAGCTGCCCAGCCTGCAGACCGTGGTGGCGGTCGGCGAGCCGTGCCCGCCGGAGCTGGTGGCGCGGTGGGGGCCCGGGCGGCGTTTCCTCAACGGGTACGGGCCGACCGAGGCGACCGTGGCGGTCTCGGTCGGCCGCTGCTGGCCCGGCGAGCAGGTGACCATCGGCCGGCCGCTGCGCGGGGTACGCGTGGAGATCCTCGACGAGGACGGCGCGCCGGTCCCCCGCGGTACCCCCGGTGAGCTGGTGGTCGGCGGGGTCGGGCTGGCGCGCGGGTACGTCGCGGCGGCGCCGGACGGGTACCGGGGCCCGGGACCGGCGATCACCTCCGGCGACCGGTTCTTCCCGTCGGCCGGCGCGCGCTGGTACCGCACCGGGGACCTCGCCTACCAGCGGGCCGACGGCTACCTGTTCTACCTGGGCCGGGTCGACGACCAGGTCAAGGTGCGCGGCCACCGGGTCGAGCTGACCGAGGTCGAGCTGGGCCTGTGCCGGCACCCTGGGGTACGGACCTGTGCGGTGACCGCGGTGGGCGGGCGCCTGGTCGGGTACGTGGTGCCGGTGTCCACGGGGCCGGTGTGCACGGTGCCGGTGTCCGGCGCACCGCCGGTCGAGGAGGTGCTCGCCGAGGCGGCCCGGTGGCTGCCCGACTTCATGCTGCCCAGCGAGGTCCGGCTCGTGGACCGGCTGCCGTTGAACGCGAACGGCAAGCTCGACCGGCGTGCCCTCGCGGACCTGGCGACCACCCCGGTCGGCCCGCAGCGCGGCGCCGACGTGCTCGCCGACACGCTCGCCCTGGTGCGCGAGGCGCTGGAGATCGACCAGGTCGGCCCGGACGACGACGTGTTCGACGCGGGTGGGCACTCGCTGGTCGCCGCGCAGCTCGCCGTCGCCGCGACCGAGCGGTTCGGCGTACCCGTGGCCGCCCTGCAGGTCTACGACAATCCCACGGCCGCCCGGCTGGCCGCGCTGATCACCGAGCTCGGTCCGGCGCGGAAGGTGGCGTGAGGTGGAGATCCAGGTCGGCGACGTGCGGCTGGCCGGCGCGGACACCGGTACCGGCGACCCGATCGTGCTGCTGCACGGGCTCGCCAGTACCCACCGGTGGTGGGACCTGGTGGTGCCGCGGCTGCCGGGGTACCGCGTGGTGCGCTTCGACCACCGCGGGCACGGCGGCTCCGACACGCCGCCCGGCGGGTACGACCTCGAACACCTCGCCACCGACACCGTCGGCGTGCTCGACGCGCTGCGCATCGACCGCGCCGTGCTGGCCGGGCACAGTCTCGGCGCGGCGGTGGCGCTGCGGGTCGCCGCCGCCCGGCCGGACCGGGTCACCGCGCTGGCCTGCGTCGAAGGCGGCGTGTACGACCCGCGCCTGCTGTTCGGCACGGCCTGGGAGCAGGCCCGGTCGGTCATGACGCGGCCCCGCCGCGGTCGGGTCACCGCGAGCGTGCTGGGCGCCTGGCTGGCGAGCACCGACCTGCCCGCCGGCGCGCTGCCGGCCATCGTCGCCAACTACACCGAGACCGGACCCGACGGCGGCCTGCGGCTGCGGCTCCCGGCGGCGCACGAGGAGGATCTCGCCCGCGACCTGTGGCGGCAGGATCCGGTGCCGCTGCTGTCCGCGGTGCGGGTCGCCGCGGAGAGCTCGCGGATCCGCGCCGCGGTACCGGTCCTCGCCGTCGCGGCGCGGCAGGGCGACCCGCGCCAGGACCGGCCCCGCCGGGCATCGCTCCAGCGGGCGCGGGTCCTGCTGGGCCCGCGGCTCTCGGTGCGCTGGGTGGCCGGCGGGCACGAACTGCCACTCCAGCGGCCCGACGACATCGCCGGCGCGCTGGCCGACCTCGCCGCCCGGGTGCCGGAAACGATCTCGCCGGTGCTGGTCAGCGACCATCCCCGCGGCAAAATATCCGCCACCTGGCGGTAGTTGCGCACCGCCTCACCCCGCCAAACTCACGGAGGGTTCCCACACCTTCCCTGACAGTCGACACGACGGGACGAACGGCCGGACTGCAACTTGCATTCTGGATCTTTCGATTCCACCGCTGGTCGATCACCTGATGTGCGAGGTGAGTTGAGTGGACGACAGGTTCTTCGTGAACGGTACGGGCGTCGACGCGGCCGCGCGGTTCGGGCGCGAGCTGCGGTGCCGGCGCACCCAGGCGGGCCTGACCCAGCGGCAGCTGGCCGACCAGGTGCGCTACAGCCGCGAGATGGTCGCGGCGGTGGAACGGGGGCGGCGGTACGGCAGCCATTCCCTCGCCGTGGCGTGCGACCAGGTCCTCGGCACCGACGGGGTGCTCACCCGGCTGTGGCCGATGGTGGAGACCGCGCAGGTCGCCGCCGACCGCAGGCGCGGGCCGCGGCCCGACCGGCCCGAGCGGCTCGACGAGTCCGGGCGCGCGGGGCAGCCGCACCGCAGCGCCGCGCAGTGGGCCGACTGGGCGGAGCAGATCCGGCCGGCCATGGGCGAGGCGCCACCCGAGCTGGTGGACCAGCTGCGCGATCTGATCAACACGCTGGCTGTCACCAGCGAGCGTGACGCCGCCTGATCGGCTGGTACAGATGCCGGCACCGGCCTCTTGTACCGCTGCATCACCTAGCCCTGGCGGGGGCAGCTCTGGGCGAATGGTCGGTGGCCCGCGCCTCATCCGCGGGAACTGATCCCCGACGCACAAGGGAGCGGTGAGTGTCGGCTGGAGAGCGGGCTAACGCCCACCCCCGTGCGTCCCACGGGGACACCGCGGAGGCGGGCACGCCTCCGGTTGGCCGGGGGAAGGGTTGGCGCATAGCGGCACGGCTGCGGATCATCATCGCGGCCCCGCTGGTGGCCGTGTTCGGCTTCGCCGGACTGGCACTGGCCAACACGATCGGGCAGGCGCAGGCGGCGGGGCGGCTGGGCGACCACGTCACGCTCGCCGCCGACGCCGGCGACCTGGCGTACGACCTGCAGTTGGAGCGGGCCGCCGCGGCGGACCTGCTGACCACGAACGGGCAGTCCCAGCTCGACGCGTACAACCAGCAGGTGGCGCGCAGCGACATCGCGGTCGCGGTGTACCAGCGCCAGCGGCTGGCCGCGGCGGGCTCCGTGCCGACCGCCGCGCGCGCCGTGCTCGACCGGGTGGGCAGCCAGCTCAACCGGCTGGCGCAACTGCGCGAGCAGATCCGCTTCGGGCAGCAGGCGTCGGTGTCAGCGAGCGCGTTCGGGTACCGCATTGTGATCGCCGACCTGCTCGCCTACCGAGAGTCCGTCGCGCAGGCCGCCGCGTCGGTCGGCGTCGCCGACGACATGCGGGCCGCGGCCGCGCTCGCGCAGGCCATCGAGGCCGCGGGGCAACAGCAGGTCGCGGTGGTACGGACGGTGGCGGTCGGCCAGCTCACCCCGTCCATGCAGAGCGACATCATCGCCACCCGCGCCGGCTTCACCGAGTCGAGCCTCTCCTTCCTCAACCTCGCGCCGGCGGCGTGGCGGTCCTGGTGGGAGCTGGCGAGTACCGGCGCCGCACCGCTGGCCGCGCAGCAACTCCAGGACCAGGTGGCCCGCGCGGTACCCGGGCAGCCGTTGCGGGTGGACACCACGCGCTGGATCGCCGCGCTGACCGCGTGGACCAACCGCCTGTTCCAGGTCGAGCAGCGGGTGGACGGCGTGGTGCGTGCCGAGGTCGAGCAGGCGCGGCGGTGGCAGGTGAACCGGGCCGGCGTGGAGGCCGCGGCGACCGCCCTGGCGCTGCTGCTCACGATCATGGTGACCACGGTCGTCGCCCGGCGGATCAGCCGGCGCCTGGAGCGGCTGCGGGACACCGCGAACGAGGTCGCCTTCACCCAGCTGCCCACGGTCGTCGAGGAGCTGCGCACGGCCGACCCGGCGTCGGTGCGGCCGGACCTGGCGGCGGACCGGGCCGCGCCCTACCCCGACCAGGTCAGTGGCGACGAGATCGGCGCCGTGACGCTGGCGTTCGCGCACGTGCACCGGGCGGCGGTACGGACCGCGGCGGAGCAGGCCGTGATGCGCGCCAACATGGCCGAGATCTTCGTGCACCTCAGCCGCCGGGAGCAGCGGCTGGTCGACTCGGTACTGGCACAGGTGGACGAGGTCGAGCGGGACGAGACGAACCCGCAGCGCCTGGAGAGCCTGTACAAGCTGGACAACCTCGCCACCCGGATGGCCCGCATCAACTCCAGCCTGCTGGTGCTCGGCGGCGCCGGTGCCGGCCGGGTACGCCACGAGGACGTACCGCTGGTCAAGGTGCTACAGGCGGCGCTGTCCCAGATCGAGCACTACCGCCGGGTGCGGATCGGGATGATCGACGACGGCGTGGCCCTGGTCGCGGAGTCGGTCGACGAGATCGTGCACCTGATCGCGGAGCTGCTGGACAACGCGACGCTCTACTCCCCGCCGGACAGCGAGGCGTGGATGACGGGACGGGCTTTGCACGACCGGGTCGTCATCCAGATCGGCGACGAGGGCGTGGGCCTGCCCTCGCAGCGCCGCGAGGAGCTCAACGCGTTGCTGCGGCGGCCACCGGCGATCGACGTGGCGGCGGTACGCGCGATGGGCCTGACCGTGGTGGGGCACCTGGCCAGGCGGTACGGGGTGCGGGTGGAGCTGCGTCCCGGGCCGAAGCTGGGCACCATCGCCGAGGTCAACATCCCGCTCGGCCTGACCCGCCCGACACTCGGCGTCGTCCAGCTCGCCGCCTCGCACAACGCCTCCGGTACCGCCCCGGTGCCGGTGCCGCTGGCGGCGCGCGGCAACGGGAACGGCAATGGAAACGGGAACGGCAACGGGTCCCATGTGGACGGTAACGGATCCCGGACGCCGAGCGAGCGGGTGCCGAACGAATGGTCTCCCCCGGCGGACAAGGTCAAGCGCAAGGACCACCCGGACGACCTGCCCCCCGCGCCGCCGCCTCCGCCCGCGCCCGGCGGTGCGCCGAGCGAGGCCGACGAGACCGCGGAGCTTCCGATCTTCCAGCAGGTCAGTGGCTGGTTCCGGGCCGAGGCCGGCGAGGCCGCGGTGGAGTGGAAGACCGCGGCCGACGAGGCATGGCGGCAGGCGCAACGGGCCACCACCCAGGTAACCGCCACCCGCCAGACCACCTCCGGCCTACCGGTCCGGATTCCACGGCAGCACCTGGTCCCCGGTGGCGTGGACGTGCCACCGGAACGGGAGTCCGGCGCCGACAAGCGCGACCCGGACCGGGTGGCCGCCGCGATGGCCGCCTACGCCCGCGGCGTCGCGAACCGGCGACCCAGCCCGGCCAGCGCCACCACCGATTGATCCCCGTCTCATACCGCAAGGAGTACCCGTGACCGACAGCCGCGAGCTGGGCTGGCTGCTGGACAGCTTCGCCGAGCGCATGCCGGACGTGAGCCACGCGATCGCCATCTCGACCGACGGGTTGATGCTCGCCGCGACCCGGGGCCTGCGGGCCGACCGGGCCGACCAGCTCGCCGCGACCGGCAGCGGGCTGGTCAGCCTGCTGCGCGGCGCGGCCCGCTTCTTCGACGCCGGGGCCGTCATCGCCAACGTCACCCAGATGGACGGCGGCTTCATGTTCTCCATGGCCTTCAGCGACGGAGCCTCGCTCCTCGTCCTCGCGTCGCCCACGTGCGACGTCGGCAAGGTCTCGTACGAGATGACCGAGCTCGCCAACCGGATTGGCGACGCCCTGACCCCGGCGCTGCGTAGCGCGGCCGCGGCACAGCTCGCCGCACAGCGCCAGGGGGGCGGCACCCAGCAGCGCGCGCCGATGCCCGCGCAGTAACGCCGCCCGCCCCGCCTCTTCCCCAACCCCTACGAGGAGCATTCCCATGCGCCGAGCCCCACGCCCGTACCCGCGCCGCGCCGGCCCCGCCCTCCTGGCGTTAGCCTGCGCCGCGACCCTGGCGGTGACGTCGTGCGGCAAGTCCACATCCGCCTCCAGCCCGGGTACCGTCAAGATCGGCCTCCTCGCCGCGCTCTCCGGTACCTACGCCGCCGTCGGTCGCGACCTGCGCGACGGCTTCCAGCTCTACCTCGACACGCACGGCGGAAAGCTGGGCGGGCACCCGGTCGCCCTCGTCATCGGCGACGAAGGTGACGGTCCGCCGACCGCCGTCCCGGCCGCCACGAAGATAATCAAGGAGGACCGGGTCGTCGCGATGACCGGAGTGGTCGGCGGCGGTTCGGTCGCGGCCCTCATGCCACTGCTCAACCAGGCGAAGATCCCGCTGGTCAGCGCGAACGGCCGGCCCAAGCTGAAGGACGTCACCCGCGAGTGGCACACGTCCTTCCTGTCCGATGAGCCGGGCGCCGCCATCGCGCAGTACGTCCACGAGAGCGTGGCCGGCTCGGTGTTCGCGGTCGGCCCTGACTACCAGGGCGGCTGGGACGAGCTGCGCGGCTTCACCGACGCGTTCCGGAAGGTCGGCGGGCAGCTGGCCAACGCGAGCGGGAAGGCGACCTTCACGCCGTTCCCGACGACCACCAACTTCACGCCGTACTTCGCGCAGATCAGGGCGTCCGGCGCCAAGGCCGTCTACTGCTTCTACGCCGGTACGGCCGCGGTGGACTTCGTCAAGCAGTACGCGCAGTCCGACGTGAAGGACCTGCCGCTGTACGCGGCCGGGTTCCTCACCGAGGGCGGGGTGCTCGGCGCGCAGGGCGAGTCGGCCAAGGGCATCTACTCGGTGCTGAACTACTCGCCCGACCTCGACAACGCCGCCAACCGCAGCTTCACCGCGGCCTGGCGGTCCCGGCACGACAGCGCGCCCACCACGTACGCGATGGCGTCGTTCGACGCGGGTGCCGTGCTGGACCGGGCGATCGGCGCGGCCGGCGCGAACCCGACGCCGGAGGCCATCAACAACGCCATCGCCGGCATCGGTCAGATCGACAGCCCGCGCGGGACGTGGGAGTTCTCGAAGGCGACCCACGCGCCGGTGCAGAAGTGGTACCTGCGCCAGGTGCGGCCGGACGGGCGCGCGCTGTCCAACACGGTCGTCGAGAGCCTGCTGACGCTGGGCGCCTAGGAACCATGGGAGCGTATCTGGTGCCGGCGGTCGACGGGCTGGCGTACGGGCTGCTGTTGTTCGTCGTCGCCGCCGGCCTGGCGCTCGCGTTCGGCGTGGCGCAGACGCTGAACCTGGCCCACGGCCTGCTCTACGCCGTCGGCGGGTACGCTGCCGCGGCCCTGTCCGACGGTGGCTGGCTGGGACTCGCGGTGGCGCTCGCCGCCGGAGCGCTGGCCGCCGCCGGACTGGGCGGGCTCGTCGCGCTCGCCGTGCACCCGGTGGCGCACCGCGGCTATCTCACCCAGGCGTTGCTGACGTTCGGCATCGCGCTCATCGGTGGCGACCTGCTCGTCGCCCGCTTCGGGCCGCAGGACCTGCCGGTGCCCGTACCCTCCACTGTGGATGGTTCGGTGTGGCTGCTCGGGCACCACTACCCCGGGTACCGGCTGGTCCTTGTCGTGGCCGGCGCCGGGCTCGCCCTCGGCCTGCACCTGGCGGTCGCCCGCAGCAGAGCCGGCATGCTGGTGCGGGCGCTCGCCGACGACCGCGCGATGGTGGCCTGCCTCGGGATCAGCCCGCTGCGGGTGCGCGTCGGCGTGCTGGCCACGGCCGGCGGGCTGGCCGGTGCGGCGGGTGTGCTCGGCGCGCCGGTTCTCGGCCCCGGGCCGGGTGTCGCCGACACGGTCCTGTTGCTCTCGCTCATCGTCGTGGTGCTGGGCGGCATGCGCAGCATCCCGGGCATCGCGCTCGCGGCGCTCGCGGTCGGCGAGATCCAGACACTGGGCGTCGCGCTCGCCCCGTCCATCGCGCCGTTCCTCCTCTTCGCCGCGATGGCACTCGTCCTGTCCGCCCGCGTGCGCCGGCGGCCAGCATGACCGAGCGCACCGAGCG
>JBBWZQ010000295.1:0-10684 GCA_039649115.1 Micromonosporaceae bacterium
ATCTTGTCGAGTTTGGCATCGGAATCGGTGCCAAACTCGACAAGATCCGGTAGCGGCCGGGATTAGCCCACCGTCACCGGGTCCGCCCGTGCCGGCTTTGGCTCGGCGTCTTCGGCCGGCTCCACGGCGAGGTGCGGCAGCCAGCTGCCGATCCACCGGGGCAGCCACCAGTTCGACCGGCCGAACAGGTGCATGAGCGCCGGTACGAGCACGGTGCGCAGCACGAACGCGTCGATGAACACCGCGCTGGCCAGGCCGATGCCGAACTCCGCGATCACCCGTTGGCCGCCGAAGACGAACGCCATGAACACGCACACCATGATCGTTGCCGCGGCGGTGATGACCCGCCCGGTCGACGCCTGGCCGACGGTGATCGACCGCCGGTTGTCGCCCGTGTGCACCCATTCCTCGTGCATCCGGCTGACCAGGAACACCTGGTAGTCCATGGACAGGCCGAACAGGATCGCGAGCATGAAGGCGGGCAGGAACGCCTCCACCGGCCCGGCCCGGCCCAACCCCAGCGCGTCGCTGCCCCAGCCCCACTGGAAGAAGGCGACCACGACGCCGAACGAGGCGCCCGCGGCGAGCAGGTTCATCACGGCCGCGGTGAGCGGGACGACCACGCTGCGGAACGCGATCAGCAGCAGGATGAAGCCCAGGCTGACGATCACGCCGATGAACAGCGGGATCTTCCCCGTCAGTACCCCGGCGAAGTCGTCGAAGATGGCGGTCTGCCCGCCCACGTACACCTTGAGGGTGTTGCCCCGCTCGGCGGGTGGGATGATGTCGTGCCGCAACCGCTGGATCAGGTCGCTGGTCTTGGCGTCCTGCGGCGAGGTCGTGGGCACCACCTGGATGATCCCCAGCTTCGTGCCGGGCTGGGTGGGCAGCGCGAAGGCCGCCCTGACGCCCGCGGTGGTCTGGACCTTGGGCAGCAGCGCGGCCAGCGCCTGCTGGTCGGCGGTGGAGTTGATCTCGCCGACCAGTTGCAGCGGACCGTTGAAGCCCGGACCGAAACCATCGACGAGCAGGTCGTACGCCTTGCGGGTGGTGGTGCTGGCCGGGTCGTTGCCCTGGTCTGAGGAGCCCAGGTGCAGCGAGAGTACCGGCGCCGTGAGGACCAGCATGACCACCAGCGCGACCGGGGCGAGCAGCTTCGGGTGCCGCTGCACGAAGCCGGCCCAGCGCGCCCAGAACCCGGTGGCGTTGACGTCCTGCGGACCCTGCTCGGCCAGCCGGCGCCGCTCCCGCCGGCTGAGCACCCGCATGCCCATCAGCCGCAGCAGCGCGGGGAGCAGGGTGATCGCGGCGAAGATGTTGAACAGCACCATGACCGCGGCGGAGACGCCGATGCCGTTGAGGAAGCTGAGGCCCAGCACGAACAGCCCGAGCATGGCGGCGCAGACGGTGAGGCCCGCGAAGATCACCGCCCGGCCGGAGGTGTTCAGCGCCCGCACCGCGGCCTCCTCGGGGCTCAGCCCCGCTTTCAGCCCGTTGCGGTGCCGGGTGACCACGAACAGCGCGTAGTCGATGCCGACGCCGAGGCCGATCAGCGTGGCGAAGGTCGGCGCGATCTCCGACATCGTGATCGCGTTGCTGAGCAGCCCGATGGTGAACGTCGCGGCGACCAGCGACAGGATCGCGGTCGCCAGCGGCAGCAACATCGACATCAGCGAGCCGAACGCGACGAACAGCACGATCGCGGCCGCCACCACGCCGACCACCTCGGTCAGCCCGAGCGACACCTCGTTGACCTGCTGGATCGTGTTGCCCCCCAGCTCCACCTGCAGCGTGTCGGTGCGCGCGGACTGTGCGATGCTGATGATGTTCTTGACGTCCTCGACCGGTACCCGCCGCCCGAAGGTGCTCAGGTGGATCGTCGCGTACGCCGTGTGGCCGTCCGGACTGATCTGCGCGGCACCCCCCGTGGCGTACGGGCTGGTCACCGAGGCCACCTCCGGCGCGTGCGCGACCTTGTCCAGCATCGCCGCGACCGGCTGCCGCACCGAGGTGTCCTTGACCGAGCCCTGGCGCACGTGCCACACGATCGTGTCCGACTCGCCGGCCTGGGCCGGGAACGCGGACTGCAGCAGGCTCAGCGCCTTCGTCGACTCGGTACCCGGCAGCGCGAAGTTATCGTTGTAGCCGGTACCTACCGCCGAGTTGACCACGCCGACCCCGATGAGCGCGGCCAGCCACAGCAGCACCACCGTGAAGCGATGGCGGAAGCACCACCGTGCGAGAGCAGCCATCGTTCCCCCCCTGTATTTAATCGAACGACCGGTATTGTCTCAGGCAGGGTAGCGAGCGGATCCTGGCAGGAAGCTGAGCGGGGGGGTGAGCGAAAGGGGGTGCGTCCAGTGGCACGCACCGTGGGGAGCGCGGCCGACCAGACCCGCCAGCGCATCCTGCAGACGGCGTCCGAGTTGTTCGTCGAGCACGGCTACGCCGGCACGTCCATCCGGGACATCAGCGAGCGGCTCGGCATGACCAAGGGCTCCCTCTACTACCACTTCTCGTCCAAGGAAGACCTCCTCTTCGCGCTCATCGCGCCGCTGTTCGGCGCCGTCGACGAATTCGTCGCCGCCGCCCGGGACTTCGGTCAGGTCACCCACGGGCTGGTCCGCCGCCTGGTCGACGTGCTGGACGAGCACGGGCCGATGCTGCGCTCGTTCCTCGGCGACCCGTCCCTGGAGCGCGCCAAGACGAGCCGGGACCGGCTGCCGGCCCGGTTCTTCGAACTGCAGGAGATCCTCGGCGGCGGGCCGGACGACGGCGCCATGCTGCGGGCCCGGTGCGCCCTCGGCGTGATCCACGCGGGGGTGCTCGCCCCGCGGATCCAGGACTGCACGCCGGAGGGCGGCCTGCCGACCATGCGGACGTCCCGCCTGTCCGAGGCGGAGAAAGCGTTCGTGACCGACGCCGCCATGGCAGTCCTGACGATCCCCATCGCCGCCCCCACCCCCCGCTGACCAACCGCCTCCGGCGGAGGGAGGCTCAGCGATCTTGGAACGCGATACCGGTCAGCCGGAGCCGGAACATCTGTCCAGGATCTCGCGCCGGGTGGGCTTGTGGACGATCAGCTGGAGGCCGAGGGCCGTCAGGCCCTCGGCCGGCGGCGGCGGGAGCAACGGTCCGGAGCACGGCGGACCTACGACAGAATTGGTCGGGTTGGTTCGCGGACATAGAGGGTAGTGAACCCTATGCTCGCGGCCCTTCTCCTATCAGGAATCGTAGCTGCTCCGGTCTCGTCGGCGGCACTGTTCGTGCCGTCGCGGCGGCGTGCCCGGGCGGCCGGTGCGTGGCCCGCCACCCGGCGCCTGCTGCTCGCACTGCTCGGCACCGCCGTGCTCACCGCCGCCGTCGGCGGGGTGCTGCGCCTGCTCGGCGTGGACCGGACCAACCTGGTCGGTGCGATGGCCGCCCTGGTGGTCGCGAGCCTGGTCTGGCTGCCCGCGACCAGGCGGTGGAATGCCCGCGCGCACCTGTGCTGGGCCACCGCGGTGTTCCTGTTCGTGGTCTACCTCGCCTACATCCTGGACTGGACGTTCGCCAGCAACCTCGGCCCGTGGAGCACCGCCGGTGGCCTCCTGCTGTGGGCGTTCGAGGTGTTCGCCGCGGTCCTCGCCTGCGCGTACCTGTGGGAGCTGTGCGACGCGCTGGGCACCGAGCAGTGGCGGCGCCGGGTCAGCCCGAGCACCCCGACCCCGGACACCGGCGGCCACCCGCCCTTCGTGAGCCTGCACGTGCCCGCGCACAACGAGCCGCCCGAGATGGTGATCGAGACGCTCCGCTCGCTGTCTCGCATCGAGTATCCCCGGTACGAGATCGTCGCGATCGACGACAACACCGAGGACGAGGAGATGTGGCGGCCGGTGGAACAGTGGTGCGCGGAGAACGGGGTGAAGTTCGCGCACCTGCACGACTGGCCCGGGTACAAGTCGGGTGCGCTGAACTACGCGCTGGGGGAGCTGACCGACCCGGCTGCTGAGCTGATCGGCGTGGTGGACTCGGACTACCAGATCGACCCGGGCTTCCTGTCGCGCTGCGCGCCGCTGTTCACCGATCCCGGGGTCAGCTTCATCCAGGCGCCGCAGGACTACCGGGACTGGGCGCAGGACCGGTACTACCGGCGGCTGTACTACTCGTACAAGTACTTCTTCGCGATCTCGCAGCCCTCGCGCAACGAGCACAACGGCGCCATCTTCGCCGGCACCATGGGGCTGATCCGGCGCAGCGACCTGGAGCGCGCCGGCGGCTGGAACGAGTGGTGCATCACCGAGGACGCGGAACTGTCCCTTCGCCTGCTGCGCACCGGCGGCGGCGGCCTGCACGTGGACCAGTCGTGGGGGCACGGGGTGATGCCGCTGACGTTCGAGGCGCTCAAGAGCCAGCGGTACCGGTGGTGCTTCGGCGGGATCCAGATCCTGCGCATGCACTGGCGGTCGCTGCTGCCCGGGCGGCCGACGCCGGAGAACCGGCTCACCCTGGCGCAGCGGTGGGCGTACCTGTCCGGGGCGCTGCAGTGGTACGGGGACCTGCTGGGGCTGGCGTTCTTCGTGTTCCTGCTGGCCGGCGCGATCAACCTGGCCAGCGGCGGCGACCAGCTGTTCCGCAAGCTCACCGCGTTCCTCGTCGCGACCGTACCGGTGCTGGTGGCGCTCGGGTTGGTGCGCGCGGTCGCGCTGCTGCGCCGCGGTACCGGCGCATCCTGGCGGGACGCGCTCGGCGCCTTCTTCGTCTGGCAGTCGACCTCGCTGGTGGTCGCCCGCGCGTCGGTGCAGGGGCTGTTCTCCCGGCGCGCCGAGTTCCTGCGCACCCCGAAGACGAGCGAGACCGGTGCGTGGTGGGAGGCGCTGCGGGCCAACTGGGCGGAGACCCTGCTGGCGGTGCTCGGCACGCTGGGCTTCGTGGCCGGGCTGACCCGGCTGGACACGTACAGCGGGCCGCTGCTGGCCGCGCTGCTCGTCTTCCCGACGCTCGGGATGGCCGCGGCGCCGTTCAACAGCCTGGCCGCCCGCCGGGCCGCGCTGCCCGAGCCGCTGCGGGCCCGGCGCCGTACCGAGTGGGCCCGCCAGCGCGGTGCCCTGGTCCGGGGCGCGGCGATCGGCGGCACCGGCGCGGTGCTGGTCGGCATGGCGATACTGCTGGGGCTGCTGCTCGCACCCAGCCCGCACCTGGTGAACCCGCCCGGGCTGCTGCAGCCGGGACGCGGGGGTGGCGCGCCGGCCACGTCGACACCGGCGCCCAGCCCGGCCGGCTCGGGTACCGGCGCGCCGTCGACGGCGCCCTCGATCGCGCCGTCGACCGGGGCGAGTACCGGTGCCAGCGAGGTGCCGTCACTGGCGCCGTCGCCCAGCGTCACGCCCAGTTAGGATGCCGTGCTCTCCTGCCAGTTCAGCCGGGTGAGCAGTTGGCGGGCCTGCTCGGCGAATTCGGCGTCCACGCTGATGGCGTACTGGCTCGCCGACAGCGAGCTGCGCGAGGTGAAGTCGCGGCGCCCGCCGGACATCGCGTGCGCGACGGCGCCGAAGATGGCGCCCCACACCGCACCGATGACCAGTCCGGCGAGCAGCACCCGCCACCAGGCGGACACGCTGAACAGGCCGAACAGCAGGCCGATGAGCAGCCCGAACCAGGCGCCGCTGCCGGTGCCGGCCAGCGCCGCCCGGCCCGTGGTCAGCCGGCCCAGTACCTTCTCCACCAGGCGCAGGTCGGTGCCGATGATCGCGGTCTGCTCGACCGGGAACTGGTTGTCGGACAGGAAGTCCACCGCCCGCTGCGCGGACAGGTAGTCCGCGAAGGTGGCGACGGTCACGGTGGGGCGGCCCACGCCGGGTACGCCCGCCTCGAACTGGCTGTCGGAAATCGGGGGTAGGGACACGTGTGCCTCCTCTAGTGGGGTGGCACCCTCTGTTCCCACATCGGCCTGGGCGTAACCGAGTACCCGCCCTTGCCGCTGTGCTTGGCCGCGTACATGGCGGCGTCGGCGTCGCGCAGCAGCCGGTCCGCGTCCTCCCGGTCGCCGGTCGCCATGCCGATGCTCGCGCCCACCGACAGCAGGTGCCCCTCCACGTCGACCGGTACCGCCAGCGCCAGCCCCATCCGCTCGGCGAGGGTGCGCGCGTGCTCGGGCGAGGTGTCCGCGAGCAGCACGGCGAACTCGTCCCCGCCCAGCCTGGCGACCGTGTCCGACGGGCGTACGCACTCGCGCAGCCGCCGCGCGACCGCCACCAGGAGACCGTCGCCCACGGCGTGACCGTACGAGTCGTTGATCTTCTTGAAGTCGTCCAGGTCGATCACGAGGATGGTGACGTCGGACCCGTCCGGCCCGGGCGCGTCGTGCACCAGCCGGACCCGCTCGTCGAACAGCGCCCGGTTGGCCAGGTCGGTCAGCGCGTCGTGCGTCGCCTCGTGGCGCAGCCGGTCCTGCAGCTCGCGCGCCTCGGTGACGTCGCGCGCGTTGTAGACGATGCCGCCCACGCTGGGGTTGTCCAGCAGGTTCACCGCGATCACGTCCAGCCAGCGCCACGATCCGTCGGCGTGCCGGACCCGCAGTTGCAGCGCGTTGCCGTCGTCCGGTCCGGCGAGCAGCCGCGTGTTCATGCGGTGCCAGCCGGGCAGGTCGTCGGCGTGCATCTGGTTGACGATGCCCTGCAGGGACCGGTACGGCGGGGGGAATCCCAGCACCCGCTCCAGTGCCGGGCTGGCGTACCCGACGTGGCCGTCGCGGGTCGCCACCATCGTGATGTCCGACGCGTGCTGCAACAGCGAACGGAACCGCTCCTCCTGGCGGCGCAGTCGCAGCAGGCTCTCGTCCAGGTTGGTCACCAGCCGGGCGTTGTCGTGGAAGGCGAGCATCTGGCGGGTGAGCACCAACCCGGTGATCGTCATGGCGCCGGCGGTGGCACCCCACGCGCGCAGGCCGGACCCGCCCCACAGGAGATCGCTGACGAGCAGCAGTTGCGTCGCGGCCACGGCCAGGTAGGGCAGCCGGCTGTAGGCGCGCCTGGGCCGCGGGGCCAGCGCGTCCGGCCGGGCCCGCATCTGCAGTTCCTGGACGCGCGGCGTGACCGCGAACAGGATGCCCGGCAGCAGCCGGACGACCATCAGCGGGCCGTGGTCGGTGGCGTGCGGCAGCACCGGGTTGAGCGCGGTCAGCAGGCCGATGACCACCGCACAGGTGCCGCCCACGACCGCGGCGGCGAGCGTGAACGGCGCGGTGCCGCTCAGGATCAGCTTCAGCAGGCCGAACGCGGCCATCAACATGAGTGCGGAGCCCACCGTGGACGTGACCAGGGCGGCCGGGTCCGCGCCGACCGAGCCGCTGACCAGGAAGTACCACGCGAAGACGGCAACCGAGGTCATCACGGTGGCGGCGTCCAGCCACAGCCGCTTGCGTTCGGAACCGGTGCTGCCGAGGGGGTGGGTGAGCATCGCCACGACCATGCAGACCACGCCGCCGGCCACCAGGGCGCTCTGCGCCGTGCCCACGGTCCCGGCACCCGGGTCGCTGATCACCAGCCGCACCTGGACCAGGTCCCCGACCGTGAACATGGTGCCGGCCACGGTCATCGCCCGCCAGAACCGGCGCACCAGGGGCGCCCCGGCGCCCAGCCGGCTCACCCGGCGGCAGAGCAGGATGAACAGGACGTCGGCGGTGAGGCTGACCAGCCAGTACGGCACGCTCCCGCGACCGCCCAGCAGGTACCAGCAGCCGCCGAACACGGCGAGCCCGGCCAGCCCGCGCAGCACCGGGTCCCGCCAGGCCGGCCGCGCTCCCGTCTCGCGTGCACGCACCCCGATCAACCGCCCTGGACCACGGTGTCCAGCATCTTGTTCGACCACACGGCGGCCGACAGGTACGCCTGGACCAGCCAGGACGGGGCGAGCTGGGCGCGCCGGGCCTCGTCCAGGTCGGCCCGCTCGTAGGCGAGCACGGCCCGGATCAGCTCGGCCAGCCGGCCTTCGTCCCGCACCAGCGCGACGGCCAGATCGTCGGTGAGCGGCAGCCCGGCGACCAGGTCGGCGACCGGCCTGCCCAGCAGTTCCGCGATGCCCACCAGCAGCCCGGCGGTGAACGCGACGTCGCCGTCGACGTCGGTGTGCCCGGCGATGTACTGGCACATCCGGGCCCGGGCCGCGGCCGCGCCCAACTGGCTGGAGTTCGCGCCGCGGGCCACGTTGCCGAGCACCATCAGCGCGACCCACTCGCGGATGCGCCTGGTGCCCAGCAGCATGACCGCCTGGCGCACCGAGGAGACCCGGTGGGCGAGCCCGACGCCCGCCGAGTTGCTCACCCGCAGCAGCCGCAGCGACAGCGCCGGATCGTGACTGACCAGGGAGATGATCTGGGGCATGTCGACCTCGGGGCGGGACAGCGAGGTCAGCAGTTCCACCTGGTAGAGCCGCGAGGGCGACAGGGTCAGGCCGGAGATGACGGTCGGGCGGCTCAGCGCGTACCCCTGGAAGAGCCGGCACCCCAGCTCCCGCGCGAGCGCCAGGTGCTCGGGGGTCTCCACCTTCTCGGCCAGCAGCGTGATGCCGGGGAAGGCGGCGCATGCCGCCGCGGCCGTCTTCAGCTGGTCCAGCGGGGTGCTGAGCATGTCCAGCTTGACCACACAGGCCAGCGGCAGCAACTGCTCGTGCGGCGAGCCCGGCACGAAGTCGTCGAGGGCGATCCGGTACCCCTGCCGCACCAGCCCGGCGACGCCGTCGCGCACCTGCTGGTCCACGACCACGGTCTCCAGGATCTCCAGTACCGTCTGCTCGGGCCCGAACGGCAGCGGCAGCTCCCCGACGAGGAAGTCGCGGGTGACGTTCACGAAGCACAGCTTGTCGTCGACGATGTCGGCGAGCCCGAACTCGCTGAACGTATTGACGATCACGTCGATGGTGGCCGCCGCGTCCGAGCGCCGCGCCTCGGTCGCCGCGGCGTCCTCGCGGAACAGCAGCTCGTACGCGACGACGGCATTGCGGACGTCGTAGATCGGCTGTCGGCCCACGTGTACGGCACGGGTCGCGCCGTGGCCATCGTGGACAGGCTCCATGCCTGTACCGTCGGCGGCGCGGTCAGCAACATGAGGAGGTCGCGGTGGCGGGGTTGCGCAGATGGCCTGGCTGATGCTCGCTGGTGCGATCTTGACAGAGGTGGTCGCGACCTCCGCGCTCAAGCTGAGTGAGGGCCTGAGCCGGCTGTTGCCGAGCATCGTGGTCGCGGTCGGCTACATCCTCTCCTTCGTACTCCTGTCCCAGGCGCTGAAGCTGCACCTGCAGGTGAGCGTCGCGTACGCGGTCTGGTCCGGCGCCGGTACGGCCGCCATCGCGGTGATCGGCGTGCTGCTGCTCGACGAGCCGATCAACCTGGCCAAGGTGATCGGCATCGCCCTGGTGATCCTCGGCGTGGTGGTGCTGAACCTGGCGACCCCGCACTGAGCCGGGGCGCGGCCCTCAGGCCGGCGGCGGGGCGGTGCTCTGCCGCACGACCAGGCTGGTGGCCAGCTCGATCCGGGTCTGCCCCGGATAGCCGGTGGCGCGTCCCGGCTCCGCCCGTCCGGGCGGCTCGCGCCGGGCCAGGCCGAGCACCAGCCGGGTGGCCGCGACGGCCATCTCCACCAGCGGCTGCCGGATCGTGGTCAGTGGCGGGCCGACCCAGGCGGCCGCCGGCAGGTCGTCGAAGCCCACCACGCTGAGATCCTCCGGGACGCGCAGCCGGGCCTCGCGGGCCGCCTCGTACACACCGAACGCCTGCAGGTCGTTGGCGGCGAACACGGCGGTGGGCGGATCGGGCCGGTGCAGCAGGTGCCGGCCCTGCTCCAGGCCCTCGGCCACGTGAAAGTCCCCGTACCGGACGAGGGACGGGTCGACGGCGATGCGGGCCGCGTCCATCGCCGCCCGGTACCCGTCGAGCCGGGCCCGGCTGCACAGGACCTTGTCCGGCCCGCTGATCACCGCGATCCGCCGGTGCCCCAGGTCGATCAGGTGGCGGGTGGCGGCCACGCCGCCACTCCAGTTGGTCGCACCCACCGAGGGCGTGTCGTGCAGCGGCTCCCCGGTCGGGTCGACCACCACGAACGGGATGCCCCGGGTCTGCAGTTGCACCTGCTGCGAGTTGCTCAGCTCGGAGAAGACCGAGATGACCCCGGTCGGCCGGCGGCCCAGCACACCTTCGATCCAGCCCCGCGCCGGGGTGCGCCGGCCCTCCAGCTCGGACAGGACCACCGCGAGGTCGTTCTCGCGGGCCACCTGCTCCACGCCTCGGATGATCTCCATCGCCCAGGCGCTCTCCAGCTCGTGGAAGATCAGTTCCAGCAAGCGCGACGGATTGGCCACCTTGTCCGGCCGCTGGTATCCGTGCTCCCGGATGATCGCCTCGACCCGTTCCCGGGTCGTCCGGGCAACGTCCGAGCGGCCATTGATGACCTTCGAAACCGTGGGGATCGACACCCCCGCCTGCTCCGCGATCCGCGCGATCGTGACCGAGCGCCGGCCCCGGGGTCGGCCGCGGGCGGGTTCGGTGGTGGCGGTCATGACGCGCAGTGTACGGGAAGTCCGGCACCGCTCTCGAAACCTTTCGATGCGGTCCTTTCCGGTTCCTTGACGGTGCGGGGGCCCGCACCTAGAGTCTCCGGCCGGAAACGAACGTGCCGCGACTCGAAAGTTTCGGTTCCGTCCACAGTGGACT
>JBBWZQ010000194.1:0-17272 GCA_039649115.1 Micromonosporaceae bacterium
ACCGCAGCCATCCCCCGCCACGACCACGAACCACCGCCGCACCAGTAGCGGGACATCAGCGGACTGCGTCGATCCGACCGAGCCAAGCCCGCCCGAAGGATTCGCATCAAATCGGGCGGTTCGCGCCAGATGAACCGGGACAGTCCGAGGTCACCGCGCCATAGATGTCGACACCCAACATGGGCGCGGGCTGGCGACGACGTATTGCTCGTCGCCGAACCTGAGGATCGCTCGCGCCATCGGTTCGACCAGAGTACTCACGGTCTGTCCAAAGTGGAGGATATGTCGCTACCGCTGTCCCCGGCATTTCCGGGGGCCGACGCGCTGCCCGGCACCGACGATGGTGACCTGGGCCTGGATTTCCGGTGCCGTGGCGGCGGCCGTGCACACGATCTGCTCGACGGCCAGTGTGGACAGTTCGCTGGCCGGAGTGGACAGGGTCACCACCAGGTGGCCGGCCGGGTTGGCGGTTACCGACAACGGGCTGGCTCCGGGCGGGACGTCGGTGGCGAGTCCCTGCGCCTGTTCCGTCGCGGTGGGTCCGGCTGCCAGCAGCGTGAGCGTGTCCGCTGGGGACAGTGGTGGACCAGCGGGCCGCGCTACCGCCGTGAGTCGGCCGTTTTTCACCAGGTAGAGGGTGATCGCCATGGTCGGGTCGACGGCTCCGCGGGGCGGGTCGCCGCCGGTGATGACGCCGCTGGGTTGCACGCCGCAGCCGGCCACGGCGCCAAGTGATACGGCGACAAGTGATACAAGGCCCGCGGCGAGCACGCGGCGGGCGAGCCCGGTCCTCACTCGGCGTCTCCGTCCGGATCGTTTGCCCGGCGGGGCAGGCGCAGCGTGAATAGGGCGCCGTCCGGGGCGTTGGTGACGGTGAGGCTGCCCCGGTGCAGCCGCGCGTTCTCCCGCGCGATGGCGAGGCCGAGGCCGCTGCCCTCGGACCTGGCCCTGGCCGCGTTGGCCTTGTAGAACCGGTCGAACACGTGCGGCAGCACTGCTTCCTCCAGCCCCGGTCCATGGTCGCGGACCTCAAGAACGATCCAGTACGGGTCGGCGGAAAGCCGTACCGACACCGGTGGCTCGCCATGCCGCAGGGCGTTACCGACCAGGTTCGCGAGGATGACATCCACCCGGCGCGGGTCCAGCCGTGCCGTCACCGCGGCTGGAAGCTCGGTGTGCACCAGGTCGGACCAGCCCCGGGCACGCAGGGTCGCGCCGACCAACTCGGCCACGTCGACCTCGTTCAACGCGAGAGTCGCGACACCGGAGTCGAACCGGCTGATCTCGATCAGGTCGTTCACCAGCCCGGTAAGGTTGAGCGTCTCCTGGCTGACCAGCCTGGCGGCCCGGCCCGCGGGCTCGGGCAGCCCGGCCGCCTCCTCGTCGAGGACGTCAGCGACCGCGGCGAGTGCGGCCAGCGGGGTACGCAGCTCGTGGGACACGTCGGCCACGAACCGGCGGGCGTCGGCCTCCATCTCGCGGAGCTGCTTGACGTGCCGTTCCAGCTCCGCGGCGGTGCGGTTGAACGTGCGGGCCAGATCGGCCAGCTCGTCGGAGCCGCGGACCACGATCCTGGTCCGCAGCTCGCCCTCACCCAGCCGGCGTGCCGCCCGGCCGAGCTCGCGCACCGGTCGCAGCACGCCACGGGTGGCCAGTAACGCGAGGACGACCGCGAACGCCAGGGCCACCCCGCCGGTGAGCCAGGCGGATGTGGCGAGCCCGTCGATGCTGCGCTGCTCGGGAAGCAGGCTGCGCGCGGCGTACACCTCAATGCCGGATACCCGCGTCGTGCGGTCCCGCTCGACGATCAGTAACGGCGTACCGATGATCAGGATGACCTGACCCTGCCACTTCACGCGTTGCCACGCGATGTCGCCGCGGGCCACCGCTCGCCGCAGCTCCGGTGGAATCACCCGGAGATCCAGGCTGGCCGGCCCGGATCTCGGAATGGGATCCGGGCCTGCCGGCCCGCGTCCTGGGACGGGATCCAGGCCGGTCGGCGAGTGCGCCTCATGGTAGAAGGCGACCGCCAAGCTGTTCTGGTCTCGTACGGCGCTGGCGATCTTGCCGAGCTCGGCCGGGCCCGGCGTCGGGGTCCGTAACGGGTAGAGCGCCTCCAGGCGGCTTGTCATCGCCTGTACTGCGGCATCCTGGGTCCTCTGCAGGATGGCGTTGCGGGCTTGGACGTACATCCCGCCCGCGACCGCCGCCGCGGTGACCACAGACAGCAGCGCGAACGCGAACAGTAGCCGGGCGCGCAGCCCCAGGCTCGGCCGAGGTGCCACCGGCGGCTTACACCGGCCCGAACCGGTACCCGAACCCACGCACCGTCTGCACGTAGACGGGCGCGGTCGAGTCGTCCTCGATCTTCGCGCGCAACCGCTGCACGCACGCGTCCACGAGACGCGAGTCGCCGAAATACCCGTGCTCCCACACCGACTCCAGCAGTTGCTGGCGGCTGTGTACCCGGCCCGGCGTGCCGGAGAGCTCGAGCAGCAGGCGCAGCTCGGTCGGGGCGAGGCTGACCGGTACGCCGCGGTTGGCGACCACCAGCCCGGCCCGATCGACGGTCAGGTCCCCGTAGCGCTCCAGCTCCGCCTGGTCCCGGCCGATCCGCCGCAGCACGGCGCGAATGCGTGCCTCAAGCACCCTGGGCTGTACCGGCTTGATCACGTAATCGTCGGCGCCCACTTCCAACCCGGCCACCACGTCCATGTCGTCGCCGCGCGCGGTCAGCATGATGATCGGTACCTCTCCGGCGGCCCGGATGCGGCGGCATACCTCGAACCCGTCCATGCCAGGCAACATCAGATCGAGCACGACGACGTCGGGAAGGTCCGTACGCAGCAGGTCCAGCCCCTGCTCGCCGGACTCCACCGCGCGCACCCGGTGCCCATGCCGGGTCAGGGCCAGCTCAAGGCCCTCCCGCACGGCCGGGTCATCCTCGATCAACAACACTCGCGACCCGCCGCCGAGCTTCACAGCACGCTCCGTAACTCGCCCCGCCGGTCAACCCCATCCACTGTCGGCCCACCGTGTCTGCGCCTCGTCCGCGCCGTGTCATGGTTGTGTCACGGTCGCGCCGACGGTGGCCGCCGTGGAGAAACCGTGACCTGCGGCGGAAGGCGCCCGCACATTCGGTGCCAACCGTAGTCGTCATGAGCGAACCACGCACCCTCCCACCTCGGCCCCGAGACCGGCTGTACGCCGCGGTGACGCTGGTGCTCGCCGTGCTCCTGCTGCCTGCGGCGCTCGCCCGCCATCCCGGCCGCGCCCGCGAACTGGCCTGCCGCTGGGCGTTGCGGATGCGATTCCCCGCCGAGGACCTCACCGGGCTCACCGACGGCGCCAGGGCGGCGTTCACCGCGGCACGCACCGAGGCGCTCTGGCGTCACGGCCAGCTCGTCGGCCTCACGTCAGGATACCGTGATCCCATTGTCCAACAACGGATGTTCGACGAGGAGGTGCGCCGCTCCGGCTCCCCGGCCCCGGCACGAATGCTCGTGCTACCACCGGCGGAATCCAACCACGTCAACGGGATCGCGCTGGACGTGCGCCCGCACGAAGGCGCGCGCTGGCTCGAGGAACACGGCGCCCGCTACCACCTCTACCGGATGTACGACAACGAGTGGTGGCACTTCGAGTACCGCCCAGACAGCGGCGGCACGCCACCACGACGACGCCCCACCCCGGCGTGGGCCACGCGTTACGCGGACGCGCCAGGCGCGCGATAGCGATCGTGTCGCTACGTTGGGTGCAACACCGGGGGCTGTGAGCCGCGCCCAGCATGCCGCACTCCGGTCGGCACCCACACCCGGGTCCGGGTCAAGATCCGGGTCTTGTCGAGATACGGTGACATCACGCGCACAGGCCGGTGGCATTCGCGACGAAGTATCGAAGCCATGACCAGCAGCGCGCAGGACTATCTCGTCCCACAACGAGCACTCCCCAGGGCATGGGGGGCCTGGATCGGCACTCTGTCCTCATCGGACTCTTCGGGTTATGCGGAGGTGTCCGCGGACGTCCGGTTGCCGCACGATGGTGCCCCGCCTTGGCCATCCTCCCTCGCGTGGGGAGGGCGATGACATGGAGTCGGATTCCGTACGTGGTGTCGACCGGCGGCGGCTGGCCAAATGGGGCGGGTTGGCGGCGGCCGGCGCGGTGGCCGCCGTGCCGCTGGTGAGCGCCGGGCTCGCCCACGCCGGCACCACCCCCGCCGCGCCTGACCAGGTTCCGCCGGACACGCTGCCCGATGGCGCCTACGACCGGTACGTGGCGCAGCTGGCCGCGCAGGGCAAGTTCTCCGGTGTGGTGCTGCTGTCGCACCGGGGCCGCACGGTGCTGTCCCGCAGCTACGGCATGGCCGACCGGGAGAAGGGGATCCGCAACGGCGAGGGCACCGCGTTCAGCCTCAGTTCGGCGGGCAAGCCGTTCAACGCGGTGGCCATCTTGCAGCTGGCGCAGCAGGGCAAGCTGCAGCTGTACGACACGGTGGGTAAGCACCTGACGGGCTTCGCCACGGACATCGCCGAGCAGGTGACCATCCACCACATGCTGACCGGCGCCTCCGGGATGAGTGCCCCAGACCCGGACGTGCAGCGCGTCTTCCAGAGTCAGGACGAGGTGCACGAGTACTACGCGCAATGGGCACGGCAGTCCAAGCTGGTGGCCCCGGTCGGCACGCCCACCAGCCACGCCGCCCCCGATTCGATCATTCCCGGGCTGATTGTGGAGGCGGTGACCGGCACAACGTACTGGGACTACGTCCAGGAGAACATCTTCCAGCGCAGCGGCATGACCGGGTCGGGGTTCTACACCAGGCCGCAGTGGCTGACCGACGCACACATCGCGCACCCGTACATGACGCTGGCCGACGGCAGCCAGGTCGACGCGCTGACCAACCTGGACAAGGGCAGCCCGCGCCCGGAGCTACTGGACAAGAACCCGGGCCGTGCCTTCATCGACGCCCCCGGAGACGGCGGCTTTCTCACCGCGCCGGATCTGGTCCGGTTCGGGCGCGCGCTGGCCGACGGCACGCTGCTGGACCGGCCCTGGGCCGACGTGCTCACCGCGGCCAACACCCCCATCGGACCCGGGACGTTCGGTGCTTACCTGTGTGCGATCTCCATCGTCGGCAGTCAGTGGATGTACGAGCGCGGCGGTGGAAACCCCGGTGTCGGGGCCAACTGGGACATCTACCCGTACACCGGCTGGGTCGGCGTCATCCTCAGCAACATCGACGGCGCGCCACTGGTGGACATGATCGGGCAGGAGATGCACGCCATCACCGGAGTCGCGCCCGGCGCGGGATCGGGTGGCTGAGATGGTCCGGCGGCTGACCCGAAGAGCAGGGATCTCCTGAGCTCGGCGCCGGTTGGCCTTCAGGAACACCGCCGCATCCAACACACCGGTGTCAACACAATCACCGCACACGCGGAAGGAATCATGAGTAGAAGACGACGGCCGCTGGCCGTCCTTGCCATGGTCGCCCTGGTCAGCGCGGGCTGTTCGAACGCACCTGCCACGACCAGCAACGGCAACACGGCCGCAGGCAACACCGCCGCCGGCACCGCCACCACTCGTGAGGAGGCGATGAAGTTCGCCCAGTGCATGCGCGACAACGGCGTCAGCGAGTTCCCGGACCCGGACCCGTCGGGCGAGCTCACGCTTGACGGGGTATTGAACGGCACGTCGCTGGACCCGAACACCTCGGCGTGGAAGAGGGCCATCAGCGTGTGCAAGGACCTGCAGCCACCGGGGTTCACCGGCCACAAACGGAGCGCCGCGGAGCAGAAGGCGGCCCTCAAGTTCGCCCAGTGCGTACGCGACAATGGCGTGAAGGACTTCCCGGACCCCACGCCAGACGCGCCCCTGATCGATACGAATCAAATCCCGTCCGCCGCAACGAAGAGTGGCATGAACAAACTCAACGCCGCGGCGCAGCAGTGCGGCGACTACGCGAAGGGCGCCGGCGTCACGGCCGGCGGAAACACCAAGTGAAGCGGAAGACTTGGCTGCTGATCGCAGCGACCGTCCTGGTTGCCGTCACCGCTACCGGCAGCGTGGTCGTCGCGTCCCGTTCGAAGAAGGCGACTCCGGCCGCACAGGAACTTCCGGCGAACACCGCGACGGTGGAAAAGGGGACGCTATCGGCCATGATCTCCCTGGACGGGACCCTGACCTATCGGGCGCGACCGGACGGCTCGCCGTACCCGGTGATCAACCAGGCCCACGGGATATACACCAGGCTGCCCGATGACGGCGACGAGGTCAACTGCGGCGACGTGCTCTACCGGGTGGACGGCAACCCGGTGCTGGTGTTGTGCGGCACGGTCCCGGCCTACCGCGACCTGCACCGAGGCGATGTGGGCGACGACGTCCGTCAACTCAACTGGAACCTGCACAAGCTCGGCAGGGACGCCGCCGCCGGCGTCGCTGTCGATCCCCAGGACAACGGTTTCACCTGGAAGACCCAGCAGGCTCTCAGGGTGCTCCAGCACGACAAGGGCGTTGATCTGACCGGAAAGCTGGGTATCGGTGATGCGGTCTTCCTGCCCGAGTCGGTCCGGATCGCCAAGGTGACCGGCGTGCTCGGTGGCTCCGCCCAGCCGGGGGCACAGGTCGCGCAGGGCACATCCGACACGCTCGAGGTGCAGGTGGCCCTCGATCCGTCGCAGCAGGGTGAGGTGAACAAGGGCGACCGTGCGCAGATCACTCTGCCCGGCAACAAGTCGGTGACAGGAAAGGTGGACCGGCTGGGCAGAGTCGCCCAGGTCCCCGCCGGGCAGAACACCAACGTCGGGGATGCCACCATCCCGGCTTACCTCAGTCTCGATGACCCCGGGATGGCACGCGGGCTCGACAGGGCCCCGGCTCTGGTCAAAATCACGACCACGGAAGTGGAGAACGCTCTGAGCGTGCCGGTTACCGCGATCGTCGGGAAGTCCGGCGGCGGGTTCGCGGTCGAGGCCGTGCGCGCCGGCGGGCGGCGCGAGGTGGTCGCCGTGAAGCTTGGCCTGTTCGACACCGCAGGCGGACGAGTGCAGGTCGAGGGCGATCTCCGCGAAGGCGATCACGTGGTGGTGCCGTCGTCATGAGTGGCGAATCAGTTCTGGAACTGGATGGGGTAACCAAGGTCTACGGTGAGCAGCCGCCGGTGCCCGCCCTGCGGGGGGTTTCCCTGTCCGTCCGGCAGGGCGAGCTGGTGGCGGTCGTCGGGCCTTCCGGGTCGGGCAAGTCCACGCTCCTGCACGTCATCGGGACGCTGGAGCGGCCCAGCAGTGGCGTGGTCCGGATCAGTGGAGTTGACGCGGCGCGGCTGAGCGATCGTGAGCTCTCGCGGCTGCGGGCCCGGGAAATCGGCTTCGTCTTCCAGCAGTTCTTCCTGGCCGAACATGCCACGGTGCGGGAGAACGTCGCCGACGGGTTGCTCTACGCTGGCGTCCCTGCCGCCCAGCGGTGCAGGCGCGCGGACGAGGCGCTCGAACGGGTCGGCCTTTCCGACCGCGCAAAATTCAAGCCCACCAAACTCTCCGGAGGGCAGCGGCAGCGGGTTGCGGTCGCCCGGGCCCTCGTCGGGCGTCCGGCGATCGTTCTCGCCGACGAACCGACCGGGAACCTCGACAGCACCACCGGCGCATCGATCATGCAGCTCATCCGCGAGCTCAATGCCGCCGGCGCCACCATCATCATGATCACCCACGATGCGGGTCTCGCCGATCAGCTACCTCGCCAGATTCGGGTACTGGACGGGCAGGTGGTCTCCGATACCGGCCGCGATCGTGGCGTCCTTGTCGCGTCCATGGACGGTCCGGGAGCGAAGGGCGACGTCTCATGAGCGCCAACGGCGGACGGCTGGGGGTCAGGGACGGGCTGCGGGTGGCGAGTGTCGGGTTGCGCGCCCGGCCCATGCGTGCTGCGCTGTCCGCGCTTGGGATCGCGATCGGGACGGCCGCGATCGTGGCGGTCCTCGGCTTGTCCTCCTCCTCGCAGGCCGGGCTGCTCGCGGAGATCGCGCGGCTCGGCCCGAACATGCTGACCGTCGAGGCCGGGATGAGTCTCGCGAGGGGGCCCGCACAGTTGCCCCGCGAAGCGCCGGCGCGGATCACGCACCTGGACAACGTCGAACAGGTGGCACACACCGCCCTGATGAAGAACGAGAAGGTCTACCGGAACTCGATGATCCCGGTGAGCAACACCGGTGGTCTCCAGGTGCGGGCCACCAGCCTGAACCTGCCGTCCGTGCTCAGGACCGGCGTCGCACGCGGCACCTGGCTCAACGAGGGCACTGCTCGCGAGCCGGTTGCGGTCCTCGGTTCGACCGCCGCGGCACAGCTGGGCATCGACCGGGTCTACCCTGATCTGCGGATCTGGCTGGGCGGCCAGTGGTTCAACGTCGCGGGCATTCTGCAGCCTTCGCCGCTGGAGCCCGAGATCGACAGCAGCGCCCTCATCGGTTATCCGGCCGCCCAGAAGTACCTCGGCTATGTCAGCCTGGTCGGCGGCGCGCAGAACACCGGCCCGCCGAGCTCGATCTATGTGCGCGCCGACATTGATCATGTTGCGGCGGTGCAGTCGCTGCTCGCGCAGACCGCCAACCCGGAGGCACCGTACGAGGTCGCCGTCAGCCAACCCTCGGACGTGCTCACCGCCCGGGCCGCTGCGGCGGGGGCGTTCGACAGCCTTTTTCTCGGGCTCGGGGTGGTGGCACTGGTCGTGGGTGCCGTCGGCGTCGCCAACATTATGATCATATCGGTTCTGGAACGCCGCTCGGAGATCGGCCTGCGTCGGGCCCTTGGTGCGACGAAGAGCCAGATTCGAACCCAGTTCCTCGGTGAGTCGATCCTGCTCGCCGGCCTCGGCGGCATTGTCGGCGTGTTGGCCGGTGCCGCGGCAACCGCCGTGTACGCCAACTCGAAGAGTTGGGCCGTCGTGATCCCCGTCGAGGCGTGGTCGGGCGGCATCGCCTCGGCCATCCTGATCGGCGCCTTCGCCGGCCTGATGCCGGCCCTTCGAGCATCTCGGATGCCGCCTACCGTGGCATTGCGAACGGTATGAGCGGGAATGGATCTCTATTGAGAACGAAGGCGCTTCGGCGCGTCGTCTGCACTGGGCAGACGTTCCAGTAGCCCATCGACCGTGTCGCCGAGATTCCGTAGCTCGTCGCGGGGTCTGCGGACGGCGAGTGGCTCGTGGACGTTCCGGGCGGACATCCGCTCGATGGCGACGTTCATCGCCCGCAGCGGGCGCGACATCCTCCGAGCCACCAGCCAGCCGACCACGAACAAGATGACCGACGTCAGGCTCGCGCGGCCAGCTTGGGGGTGGTGCCCAAGCCAGCACGTCGCAGTGCTGGATCCGGCACGCGGCCGACCCACCCTACCGTGATCGAAGATCGCGACATCGTCCGGCGGGCCGGACAGGGATGCGTGCCTGTCTGGCCCGAGCCAGTTCAGTGAGGTCAGCAGGGGACGGGCTGATCGAATGGGCCTGACGCCGTTGTGCGATTGCCGCACACTGTCGCCGTCGACGACACGGGCTCATACAGGCGTGTCGCGTTGAGGACGGTGTTGCCGATGATCGAGCCACTTGGCACGCCGTCAAATACGACACCGGTGTATCCGCCGCAGCCGAGGCGGGGGAAATCGATGGTGTTACGGGTCACCTCAGCGTGCGCCGCGGACACCCGAATCCCTTCGGCGCCGCCGTACAGCCTGTTGCCGTTCACGATCACGGACGATGACCGCGGCATGTTCGGCAGACCGATCCGCATCGCGTTGGTGCAAGTCGGCGGCGCGTCGGTACCGACGTTGTCCCGGACCACGATCGGACCGAGGGTGGAGGGTGCGAGGTTAGGCGTCACCGCGATCAAGCCGAGGTACACGTTGCTGTAGGTGTTTCGCTCCAACGTCATGTCGCCCGACCAGGTCTTGGCCTCGACCTCGACGTCGACCACCCAGTAGCCGACGTTCGTGATGGTGCTGTCCGTCACGGCCATGTTCGCGCAGCCCGAGCAGCTGAACGCCATGCGGCCGACCGTGTCGACGGTGGAGTCTCGAACGGTCACGTTGCGCGCCATGACCGCGCCCCTGCCCTCCGCGTCCCAGCTCCCGCCCGGACTGGCCTGCACCGCGTCGCCCCAGGCGTTCTTGAGATGAACGTTGTCGACCAGGATGCCGTCCGAACCGCGCACGTACAGGTTGCCGTCCGCCTCTCGCGCAGAGTCATAGCAGCTGCGCGCTGGATTGGATTCGGCGCAATCCGGCGTGAAGTTCGAGCCCTGCAACGTCAGGTCGCGCACCGTCAGGCCGCCCCCGCGATCGAACCACAGCTGGGCCCGGTTGACCGGCCACGCGCACTCGCCCGTCGCCGTGATGTGCACCGCGCCCGTCGGGCACCTGCCATCCGGGTTCTTCGGGACGACGCAATACCCGTTCCCGTTGCTCGCCGTACTCGGTGGGCAGGCCGGCGCGCCGGACGCCTTGATCGTCGCGCCGTTGCCCAGGACCGTGATGTTGCGCTTGTCGTTGAAGAGGATGGTGCCGTTGGACCGGTAACAGCCACCGGGTACCAGCGCGATGACGGCGCCATCGGGGACGTTCGCCAGCCACGAGTTGAACGCGTCGGTCACATCCGTTGAGCAGTCGAACGCAACCGGCGGGATAGCCGGCACCCCGGGGGGTACCGGCAACGACGAACTGGCGACGGCGGCGGTGGTGGGAAGGATGCCGGTGATCAGGACGGCCAACGCCAGCGGCGGCCACCGGCGCCATAGCATGGATCTTCGAGGTACGGGTTGATTCCGCAACGGATTACCTCCATCGGGTCGGCGCGGCGAGTTCCACGCCCGATGACAGAGTTCGGCAGGCGCGGACCGGCCTCACGGATCCGTACGAAACCGGCCAGGGCGTCAGCCTTGCGTCCCGCTCAGCTCCGCGCCGCTGTAGATGACCGCCAACCGCTCGCTGCGGGACCCGACATGCCCGGCCAGGTTCGTCAGGTTCTGTAAGCCGACCGCGGGGAGCCGCAACACTTTGATCCGAAGCCATCTACAGCTTGATCAATATTCGTAGGGGGAACCATGTTCAACGCTACGCGTGTCAGGCGCCTTGTCCTGGCTGCCGGAGCCGGTCTCGTGCTCGCGACCGGCCCGCTGGTCGCGGCACCCGCATATGCCAGTGGCTATCCGACGGCGGCAGCCTGTCACCAGGCGGGCGATGCGGGCGTGCGGGCGGGAGACTGGCCGTATTACGCCTGTGTCCCACACCGCGGCGGCGGCTGGGATCTTCTGCCGGGCTAGCCGGCCATACAGGCGAATGTGCTGGCGCGAACCCAACGCCACGGAATCTGTCATTCTCGTGACACTTTCGCCGGCTTTGCGGCCGCGCCAGCGCTTTCGTCGGTAAATACATTTACACAGCCGCACCGAACAGTGAGCCTGGATCGTGGTCAGCACGCGCGGACGCGCTGACCGCGATGGCATCAGCGATGTTCGGCCGCGGGAGGTCGGGTGGGAGCACTTCCGGTACCGGGCGTGCCCGACGGCCCCGTCCGCGTGTTGTTCCAGGCACTGCACGAGCTACACCATCGCGCCGGCTGGCCCAGCCTACGCAACATGGCCAGCGAGGTTGGGTGTAGCCATACGACCGTGTCCGTGGCCTTCTCCACGCCACGAGTGCCTCGTTGGGGCATGCTGGAGCTGATCGTGGAAACGCTCGACGGAGACGTCGACCGGTTCCGACATCTGTGGTTGGCGGCCACCGCCGCTGGCGGGCCCGCGGGCGACATCGGGGCGAGCGAACCCGACCGGGCGATTGCTGGACCGGTACCGATGCCGCCGCAGCCGGGGCCGCCGCGGCAGTTGCCACCCGACGTGGCGGCGTTCGCCGGCCGGACACGACAGCTCGCCGAGCTCGACCGGTTGGTGCGTGCACCGAGGGCCACGGTAGTGATCTCCGCGGTGTCGGGTACCGCCGGCGTCGGCAAGACCGCGCTGGCCGTGCACTGGGCACATCGGGTGGCCGACCGGTTCCCGGATGGGCAGTTCTACGTCGACCTGCGCGGGTACGACGCGGACCGGCCGGTGCCGGCGGGCGAGGCGCTGGAGATGTTCCTGCGGGCCCTCGGTGTGGATGGCTCCGCCATCGCACAGCAGCTCGCCGAGCGCGCCGCCCAGTACCGGACGCTGATGGCCGGCCGCAGCATGCTTGTGCTGCTGGACAACGCCTACTGCGTCGACCAGGTCCGCGACCTGCTGCCCGGCACGGGATCCTGCCTGGTGCTGGTTACCAGCCGGGCGATGCTGCCCGCCCTGGTGGCCCGCCACGGCGCCATACGGCTGAACCTCGACGTGCTCCCGGTCGCCGAGGCGGTGGCGTTGCTGCGCATGCTGATCGGGGCCCGGGTGGATGTCGAGCCGGTGCACGCCCTCGCGTTGGCTCATCAGTGCGCCCGGCTACCGCTGGCGCTGCGGATCGCGGCCGAGCTGGCCGCCGCCCGGCCCGACGCGAGGCTCGCCCACCTGGTCGCCGACCTCGCCGACGAGTCCAGACGGCTGGACCTGCTGGCCGCCGGGGAGGACGACCATACCGCCGTCCGTACCGTCTTCTCCTGGTCATGCCGGCACCTGGCCCCGGATGCTGACCGAGCGTTCCGGCTCCTCGGCTTGCCCCCCGGCCGCGACGTCGACGGCCACGCGACGGCAGCCCTGCTCGATACCGATGTGTCGACCGCCGGTCGCCTGCTCGACACCTTGTCCCGCGCGCACCTCGTGCACGAGCGTAGCCCCGGCCGATTCGCCATGCACGACCTGTTGCGCGCCTACGCGGCAGAGCAGGCAGGCGGCGCCGAAGGACTCGACCCGCTCGGCGCGCTCGCCCGACTGTTCGACTACTACGCAACCGCGGCCGCCGCCGCTGCCGGGCTGGCCTTTCCCTACCACCCACCACCCACGCGAGTCCACCACGGCCCCACGACGCCGTCGTTCACCTCCGCCGGCCAAGCCCGCGCCTGGTTGGACACCGAACGACCCAACCTGCTTGCCGTGGCGCACCGGTCGGCAACCGAAGGATGGGCGCACGCCAGCCGCCTTTCCGTCGCGCTCGCCATGTACCTCGAGGTACGAGCCCGCTACGCCGACGCCCTCGCCTTGCACGGGCTGGCGCATCGGGCGGCCCGTGACAACTGTGCGCGGGCGGAGGAGGCGACCGCGCTCGACCTGCTAGGCACGGTGCACCTCCGCGTCGGGCAATACAGCGACGCATTCGCCCATTACGAGCGGAGCCTTGCCATCGCCCGCGAGATCGGTGACCGGGCGGCGCAGGGCGCCGCGATGCACGGCCTGGGTACCGTTCAGTGGAGGTTGGGTCGCCTGTGCGAGGCGCGGGACCTACTCGCCCGAGCGCTCGCTATCCACCGCGCGATCGGCGACCGGCACGGTGAAGGCGCCGCACTGTACGGGCTGGGAAGTGTCCACCGGCAGTCCGGCCGGTACCTCGACGCGCTCGACCACCACCGGCAGGCCCTGACCATCCACCAGGAGATCGGCGATTCGGTCGGCGAGAGCCGGGCCCTGAACAACCTCGGTACCACCCTGGAACGGATGGGACGCCTGGCCGAGGCGGTCGAGCACCACCAGCGCTCCCTGGCCATCTGCGAAGAGATCGGCAACCGCCTGGGCGAGAGCGTCGCCCTGATCAACCTGGGCTTCGTCAAGACCCGGTTGGGACGCTTCGACGAGGCGCTCGAGCACCACCAACACGCCCTGGATATCCAGTGTGCGATCGGCCGTCGCGTCGGGCAGGGCTACGCGACGCATGGCCTGGGCGTGCTCGATCACCGGCTGGGTCGACACGACAAGGCACTCGGCCAGCTCACCGCGGCCGCCGCGATCGGCGGCGAAACCGGTGAGGTCGACATGCAGACGGCAGCACTCATCGATCTTGCGGATACCCTCCGCGCGATCGGCCGATGCGACGAGGCACTCATCCGGTACCAGTCGGCGCTGACGCTCGCGGAACGGACCGGCGACCGGTACGAACAGGCCCGTGCGCTCTGTGGCTTGGGACACCTGCGGCGCGACGCCGGCGACCGAGCCGGAGCGCGCCACCACTGGCGACTGGCACTGAGCAACTTCGAAGACCTTGACGTGCCTGAGGCATCCGAGGTGCGCGCCAGCCTTACCGCACTTGGCCCCGCTCCGCACCGGCGGCGAACGCACGCTTCGGCCGTCCGCTGATCCTGCGGCCGGCGCCGCGGCCGCAGCCGGCGACAGCCGGGCGTAGTTGACAACGAGTTTCAGCGGCGGGTTGGTAGACCAAGGATGCTCACGCCGTCACCAATGGTTCTCGACTCGGCCAACCCGGGAAGACCATCAGACGCAGCTCGTCGACCAGGTCGTTCGCAATGAGGGCCTGCGCGACCGACACATGCCGGCATGGCGCCTCGGGTTCAAGCGTAGTTGGGATCTTGTGAAGGACGCCGAATTGACCTTGCGTCGCTTCCACGTCTGCCGCTCCTGGTTGGTCGCGCCGACCCGATACGCCCGACACGATCAAACCCGAGCGGTTGTCGGTGTCCTGGGAACTCGACCGGTAGTCTCAACACAACCGGCACTCTGGCGTGGGTTCCTGGGGAGACGCCGTCGAGAATCTGCGAACCCGCACGCTTTCGCCTGCGGCGCCCGCAAGGCCAACTACTTCGAGGCACCCCGCCGGCGAGGTGTACATCGGCAGCTACCATCGCGCGGCCCGCCGGGCCGCCGACGCGATCACTGCTCCCGGCGACCGCGTCATGATCCTGTCTTACGCCAATGACCGTCGTGAATCAGACCCGTGAATCAGACCCGTGGATCGAGGCTCGGTTGTCGGGTGTCGGTTGTCGGGTCGTCGTGATGCGCATAGCAGCACAGCATCACCCGACCGTGTCCTCGTGCTCGGCCGGTTGGCTTGATCAGGTGACTCTGGTTCGGCGCCAGGATCAACCCGCCAGGTCACTCCACGTTATTGCCTGATGCGAGATGATGTGCGTGTCCGGAGCAGTGGAGGATGCGTGATCAAGCGACTGGGTTACGGCGATGCAGTGGCACTGTTGGGCGGCTCGAGTCCGATACTGGCAGCCTTCGACCGCGTACTGGGCGCCGGTTTGCTGCTGGGTAGCCTGACCGGACCGCCATTTGTGTTGAACTTGTTCGATGCCAAGGGCGAGTTCATCCGAGTCGGGCATGCGGCGGTGGCTGGGCTTCGCGATCGCGTGCGGGGCATGGCTCGTTTCGACCGGCAACAGCGGTTGCAGGCGGCGCATGCGGTGATCGTGGTGTCGGCGTACTTCGAAGCCACGGCGTTGGATGGGTTGCCGTTCAGCCTCGCGGATGTCGAGTTGACACGTGAGGATCAGGTCCGGTTGGTGGACGGCCATGCCATCGAGAGCGGAGGTGGATGGATCTACGAGTTACTCACCGTCGACCTGCCGCAGCCTTCGCCGGAATACTCCTACGAGTGCACTCTCGACCGGATCCGTGAGTTGTACGAGGATCTGTCCAGGCGGCTCTTATCCCATCTGCGCGGACTCGCCGTGTGGGAACGGCTCGATGAAACGGCCCAGGCGCGTAGCAGCGCCCTGCTTCGTGAGGAGTTACCGAAGCGCGGGACCGACCGGTACGAGGTGCTGCACCGCAGGCTGGCGCTGGAGATCCCCGAGTTCGGTCTGTGGATACAGCAGCGCGACGCGCAGGCGACCCGTGCTGAGCTTCGCCGCGGGCTGCGGCGGCTGGAGGACCTGCTCGGTCTGATCACGTCGGGACGTGATCCGGGTCAGCGGCGCGCCGCTTTGACCGCGGCTTACCGCGCCGGCTTGGACGAACCGATCCTCGGCACGGTCGGCACACCCGAACGCGTGACCATGCCCGCGCTCGGCGACATCTATGTGGACCCGTGCTTCCGGGCCCGGCGGGCCGGGCCGGGTGACCACCCGTCGGACGAGGGTTGGTGGGCGGACGTCGAATCCCGGGACGACTTGCCTGGCTTCCTCGCCGGCTATCTGATCACGACCCGGGCCATCGAGGCGCCCCTGGTTGTGCTGGGTCAGCCCGGCGCGGGCAAGTCGGCGCTTACCCGGGTGCTCGCCGCGCGCCTGCCGGCTGCGGACTTCCTGCCGGTACGGGTGCCGCTGCGCGATGTGCCCGCCGACATCGAACTGCAGGATCAGATCGAGTACGCGCTACGCGCGGCCACGGGGGAGCGCTTGGCCTGGTCGGACCTGTCCCGGCCCGAGAGCGCTGCACTGCCGGTTGTACTGCTCGACGGGTTCGACGAACTGCTGCAGGCAACCGGTGTGAGTCAGTCCGACTTTCTGGAGCGGGTGGCCGCCTTTCAGCACCGGGAAGCGGTTCAGCAGCGCCCGGTCGCCGTCGTCGTCACGAGTCGCACGGCGGTGGCGGACCGCGCCCGCCTGCCGGAGGACAGTCTGGTCCTGCGCCTGGAGCCGTTCACCGCCGGGCAGGTCGATCAATGGCTCTCGGTGTGGAACGGGGTCAATGCGGCGGCACTGGCCGCTCACGGCTTGCGTCCGCTGCCGGCGCAGCTTGCTCGCCGGTACCGAGATCTGACCGCTCAGCCGCTGCTGCTGTTCATGCTGGCCCTCTACGACGCGCAAGCCAACGAGGTCCAAGCCCTCAGCGCGGCCGAGGCGCCCCAGCCGGATGCTCCGGACGGGGCACCCCTGGACGCGGCGGGGCTGTATGAGCGGCTGCTGACCAGCTACGCCCAACGGGAGGTCCGCAAGACACACGACGGCGCGGGCGAGGCAACCATCGCCGCTTTGGTGGAGTCCGAGATGCTGCGCCTGTCGATCGCCGCGTTCGCCATGTTCAACCGCGCCCAGCAATGGGTCAGCGAGGCCGACCTCGACACGGACCTCGTCGCGCTGTCCATCGGAGCGGTATCGAGTCCCGGCGCCACAGCGGGGTTTCGAACACCAATGACCGCAGGCCAGGAACTACTCGGTCGGTTCTTCTTCATCCAGCGCGCCCAAGCGCTACGCGACGAGCAGCGGCTGCAGACCTACGAGTTCCTCCACGCGACCTTCGGCGAGTTCCTCGTCGCCCGGCTCGTCGTGCGTATCCTCACGGATCTCGCTGCGCGTGAAGCTGCAGCCACGCTCCCGCTTCGCCCCGCAGCCGCCGATGACGCCCTGCTGTACTCGCTGCTGTCGTTCGCCCCGCTGACCGCGCGTGGCGCGATCCTGCCGTTCGTGTCCTCGTTCATCAGCGAGACCG
>JBBWZQ010000199.1:0-14014 GCA_039649115.1 Micromonosporaceae bacterium
ACCCGAGGGCGTGCAGCCCGAGCGCGACGCCGTCGCCGGTCTGCCCCGCGCGGGTCTCGATGGCGGGCACCTGGTAGCTGTCGGCGAAGGGCAGCGGGAGTTCGGGCACGTACGCGACGGTGTCCACGCCGGCGCCGCCGAGCACCAGCACGTCAACCGAGGTGCGGTCGTCCAACGACCCGGCATCCGTCAACACGGACCACCTGACCGTGGCACGGGCCGCCGTGCTGACCTCTCCCTCACGGCCAGCCCGCACCCGGCACGCCGACCTGGGTGGCGAGCACCTGGCCGGTGCCCGGCGGCACCATCTCGGACATCCCCCGCCACTGGGCCGCCACCATGAACAGCGTCGTCCCGCCGGGACCGCCCAGCGCGCAGGCGAAGGCGCCGCGGTCCAGCTCGACCGTCTGCAGCACCCGGCCGCCCTCGGCGACCCGCACGCACCGCTTCCGGGGCACGTCGGCATACCAGACGGCACCCTGCGCGTCGAGACAGATGCCGTCCGGCGTGCCCTCGTCGAGGTCGGCCCAGACCCGCCGGCCGGACAGCCCGCCGTCCGCGGCGATGTCGAAGGCCACCAGCCCGTGACGGTACGAGTCGGCGACGATCAGGGTCGAGTTGTCCGGGGTCACCGCCATCCCGTTGGGGAAGGCGATGTCGTCGGCCACCTCGCGTACCGAGCCGTCCGCCGCGGCCAGGGTGACGAAGCCGGGCTTGACGGCCGCACCGGCCATCAGGTCGAAGCCGCTGCGGTTGACGTAGGCGTTGCCGCGACCGTCCACCACGATGTCGTTCCAGCCCCGCCCGCCGAGATCCGCGTGGGTGACCAGGGATCCGTCAGGCTCCCGGCGCAGCAGCCGCCCGTCCGGGGACGAGACGATCACCAGCCGGCCGTCCGGGAGCCAGGCGGTGCACAGCGGCAGCGAGTCCACGCGCGCGACCACCTCGCTGCGGCCGGTGAGGTCGACGGCGAGGACCTCGCCCGCGGACCAGTCGGAGAAGTACAACCGGTCACCGTGCCAGCGCGGCGACTCGACCAGGCCCCGGCCGGTGAGCAGCGTCCGTACCTCGTTCATCGTCGGCAATACTGTCACGGTGATCCCACCCGGTCGCTCAGCGGGCCGGGGGTGGCCAGGCGAGGGCCCGCAGGCCGGCGAGCCCGCCGTTGACGACGTCACGGTCGTGGCTGTGGCGTTTCTTCGGGTTGCCCGGCAGGTACTGCCACAGCGCGAACGTGCTCCAGCCGGCCGGCAGCCTGGGGTTCCTCCCGGTGTAGTTCGCGATGTCCAGCGGGTGGTCGCGGTACGAGGTGTCGTTGCCCGTACACGGGTTCCACCAGTAGGTATTGGTGTAGATCATCGGCTGCCGGCCGATACCGGCCTCGATCCGGCCGATGAACGCGCGGATCCAGGCGCGCATCTGGGCGGGGGTCAGGTTGTAGCAGTCGCCGGTCCGTACCCCGCCGTAGGGCCACTCCAGGTCGACGAACGGGACCAGGGTCTGCGCGTCGCGGCTGAACCTCGCGTGGCGCAGGAAGTGTTCGGCCTGGCCGACGGGGTTGCCGCGGTCCGGGCGGGCATAGACGTAGGCGCCGACGTACCGGTGGGCGGCCCGGGCGGCGGCGTAGTCGGCCCGGAAGTTCGGATTCACGTACGTCATGCCCTCGGTCGCCTTGACGTAGACGAACTGGCTGCCCGCCGCCACCTCGGTGCGCCACTGCACGGTGAAATTCCGGTGATCATGGCTGGAGACGTCGATGCCGCCCACCGGGTAACCCGCCGGCCGCCCTGCCTGGATCTCGGCCACCACCTGCGGCGACACGGGCTCCACCGGCGGCGGCGCGGGCTGGCCGGGCATCGAGCGCACCGCCCACACCGTGCTCGTGACCAGGACGAGCGTGAGGACGACGGCGCGGCGCCGGCCCGGCGACATGGTCGCGACGGCGCGCCGCGCGCGCTGCCACACCACGATCAGACGTCCCGGCACCACCCCAGTGTGCCCCAGCCCGTCGTGGTCATGCCGACGCCGTCGGCAATCGACTGGCCACTATCTGGGAGTCGCACCTTGCGATAGGCTGACCGGCACTCCAGGCAAGGCGACTGCGAGAGACATCACTCCGCCGGACCCGAGAATGCGGGGACCTCAGCATGAAGGCGCATCGTGGATCCCGTCGGCGCGGGTGGCGGGTGATGATCGGCTGTGTCGCGGCCGCGTTGCCGATGTGCCTGACGGCGAGCGCGACGGCGTCGGCCCGCGATCCGGCCGCTGGCCTGGCCGCGCCGACGATCAACGCCGACTACCTGTACAGCCAGCTCTACGCCATGTCGAAGGCGTTCAGCTACCGCATCTCGGGTGCGGACGGCGACCCGAGGAGCGCCACCGACGCGTTCAACCTGCCGCCGACCGTCAACGGCTGGCACGAGCTGTTCGCGTACTGGAAGGCCAACCTGACCGACCGGCGGGTCAACACGGCGCTCGCCGGCTTCGCGACCGTCACCGACCACTATTTCCGCAGGACGGGTGGCTACCGCTCCGACTCCGACGACGCCGAGGTGACGATCCCCGGCGCGTCCTGCGCGGGCCAGCGCGTGCTGCTGGCGGCGCACCCGGACGAGACCCCGGTGCCGACCGACATCGTCGGGCTGATCGACTCGGGCACGACCAGCGGCAGCACCGGCTTCGGCGCGGCGCGGCGGCACATCACCGACAGCAACCTGGGCAACGAGGGCGCGTACGACGGCCTGTCCGGCGTCGCCCTGACGATGGCCGAATACCACGCGCTGCTCGACTGGTACAGCGCCAACGGCACCTACCCGGAGCGCACGCTGAAGGTCACGCTCCTCGACGCGTCGCGCGGCAGGACCGGCACCGGACTGTTCGGCCGCGAGGGCTCGGCCTACTACGCCAACCACCTGATCCCGGCCGGACCGCAGGGCCAGTACGTGCTGTTCGCCAACATGGACTCGCTCGGCATGAACTACCCCGCATACCACCTCGGCACCGAGTTCTTCTGGAACAACGTGACCGGCGGCGGCGTCGGACCGTGGTTCACCTTCGTCAAGGCGACGCCCACCGCGCCGAACCCGGCGTACCCGGACACCGGTGCCGGCTCGCCGGGCGCGAACATCACGGCCAACGCGGCCGCGATCGGCCTGTTGCGCAGCGACCTGGAGGCCGCGATCCTGGCCGGCTTCGGGCAGCAGGGCGCGAAGTACAACTTCGCCGTACCGCTGGAGAACCCGCTGCGCTACAACCAGACCGGCCAGGCACCGAACCCGTACAGCGGTGTCGTCCCGACGAAGCCGGCGTACCTGGCCGGCGACCAGTCGCGGTACTCACCCGTCCGCGATGACACCGACGCTCTCGAAGACGAGCAGGCGTTCTTCGACAAGGGGATCCCGGGGTTCACCGTGTCCGGCGTGAAGAACTCCAATGTGGACGAGAACCCGTACGGCGCGTCGGTCGCCGACGCGACCAAGGGGACGCCGGTGATCGGGTACGCGGGCAACCAGACGACGTTCCAGTTGGGCAACAACACCCCGCAGCCCGGCATGACGAGCACCGCGGCCGGCACGGCGCCGGGCGACACCACCGTGAAGGTCGCCGCCGTCACCAACCTCGCCGCGGGCCAGCCCGTCTTCGTCGGCACCGGCACCGACATCGAGTACGGCCAGATCCGGTCCGTCGGCACGGCCGGCCCGGACGGCACCGGCGTCACGCTGGTCGCGCCGTTGGCCAGGGCGCACCCGAGCGGCGTCCCGTTCACCGTCAACGAGAACCAGCCCGTCGGCTACCTGTCCGACACCATCGAGCACCTGAACTACTTCGCCGGCGGGGCGCCGCACGGGCGGCAGCCCCAGCAGCCGACCGAGGAGCTGAAGCGGGCACTGGAGCTGCCGGCACAGTGGACCAGCCTGCTGCTGGCCGGCGACGGCTACCTCGGCGCGACCGCACAGACCGGCAAGCCCGTCGCGTACTTCGAGACCACGCCGGCCACGCCGGACGGCACGCTGACCGTGACGTTCGACGCCGGATTCTCCCGGGACGCGCGGGGACGGTCGGCCGGGTTGACGTACTACTGGGACTTCGGCGACGGGACGCACGCCACCGGCGCGCGGGTCACCCACACCTTCGACCGGGCCGTCCACGCCGACGTCAAGCTGGCCGTGGGCAGCGGCCACACCTGGGGCCTGTACCGGCAGGCGGTCGCCGTCGACAGTCCGGCGGGCGGACCACCGCCGACCAACGCCTGCGGCACGTTCTCACCGGATGAGTCGGCGCGCCTGATCTCGGCCGCGCGGAAGGGTACGGCGCAATGACCGCCCCCACGCGAAGAGTGCGACGGATGCGGCGGTGGTGCACCGTCCCGACCGTCGTGGCGCTGGCCGTGCTCGCCGGAGCCGGCGCGTCCGGGCCGCGCGCGTACGGCACGGTGCGCGCCGGCCAGGCCCGCCCGGTCGTGGACACGACCTTCCTGTACAACGAGCTCTACCACCTGGCGACCAACTTCGTCTTCCGCACCGCCGGCGCGGACGGCCCGCTGGCCGATCCGAACGACCCGAACAACCTGCCGCCCAACTACAACGGCACGCAGGAGTTCTACCGCTGGTTCGGCGCGGAGATGACGAACGCCGGCGCCGCGCACATGGGTCCGGTGGGCCGCTACCTGACCGCGAAGGACCACCTGTACCCGACGCGCGTCTGGCAGCTCAACGACCTGAGCGTGACGATTCCCGGCCAGTCCTGCGCGGGCCAGGTCGCGCTCATCGCCGGCCACAACGACAGCACGCCCACCTCGACCGGGGTCGCCAACGCGGCGGCGAACGGCGGCGCCACGCCGATGAGCGCGATGCGCGGCGGCAACTGGGGCAACGGCTCCATGTACGACGCCGGGTCCGGCGAGGCGATGGGCATGGCCGAGTTCCAGGCGCTGCTGCGGTGGTACCAGAAGAACGGCACCTACCCGAAGCGGACCATCAAGATAGGCCTGTTCGACAACGAGGAGGGCGGCCTCGTCGGCTCCGGGTACTACTCGCAGACGAACGTGTCGACGCTGGCGGCCCCCGCCACGGCGGGCAGCACCAACCTCAAGATCGTCGGCCGCACCGGGGTCGGGTTCGCGGCCGGCGAGACGCTGCTGATCGACCCGTTCGGCAGCCCGGACACGGTCACGATCACGGCCGTCGGCACGGTCGGCGCCGCCGGCACCGGCATCACCGTCACGCCGGCGCTGGCCGCTGACCACGTCGCCGGAGCCCCGCTGTCGGCCGGCGTGGCCAATGTGGGCGGGCTCATCCCGGACGGCCCGCAGGGGCAGTACGTGATGGTCGCGAACATGGACCAGAACGGCATCGAGTACCCGGCCCGCCACTTCGGCACCGATCACTACCTGAACAACATCGTGGGCGGCGGGGTCGGCCCGTGGTACACGAACATCAACGCCATCCCCCTGTACACGACGCCGAACGGCCTGTACGACGCGACGGCGATCCAGCGCATCCAGCACAACCTGGCGGCGGCGCAGGCGTTCCGGGACGCGACCGCGAGCGCGGTGAGCGAGGCGTTCGGGGTGCTCGGGCAGAAGTACGGGTTCAGCATGCCGCTGGAGAACCCGCTGCGGTTCGACCAGGTGGGCTCGACACCGGTCGATCCAGGACCGCGGTCCGTGCCGGCGTACCTGCCGGGCGACATCCCGAAGTACTCGCCGGTCGTCGACGACAACACCGGCCGCACCGACCAGGTGTCGTTCATCCGGGACTGGGGCATTCCCGGGTACGGCATCATCGGCGCCTACGACACGAGCACCAACCCCCAGGTGGGCGGCAACGAGAACCCGTACCCGCAGTCGTACGCGAGCAAGCCGACCCTCAGCCAGTACGCGCTCTACGACACGAACGACGACACGCCCGAGCACCTGAACTACTACGCCTCCGGCACCACGCACGGGCCGGGCGGTCCCTCGTCCCCGTCGGAGGGGCTCAGGCGGGCACTGGAACTGCCGGCCACCTGGACCTCCTACCTGATCGCCGGTGACGCGTACGGCGGCGCGGAGGCCAGGAGCGGCAACCCGGTGGCGTACTTCGAGACCATCCCGGCCAAGCCGTTCCTCACGTCCACGGTCACGTTCGACGCGTCGTTCTCCCGTGGCGGCGGCGGGCGTTCCCGCGGGCTCACGTACTACTGGGACTTCGGCGACGGCACGACCGTGGCCACGACGAACCCCGCCGTGACGCACGAGTTCGCGGGCACGCCGAAGTGGTACGACGTGAAGCTCGCGGTGAAGTCCGGCAGCGGGTGGGACTTCTACCGGCAGGCGCTGGCGGTGCGGTTCGTACCGGCGCACTTCCCGGACGCCCCGCTCGCGGGCGAACCGGCCGCACCGGCGACCGATCCGTGCGGCACGCTCAGCGCCGCCGAGCAGGCGTCCATCACCCACCAGGCGCAGCGGCTGATGGACCGGCTCGGTGGCTCGACGACGGTGGTGGTCGGCAAGAGCCGATGAGGACCGGAGTTCTGCTCGGCGCGCTGGTCCTCGTACTGGCCGGCTGCTCGCCCGCGCGGCACGGTCCGGCCGGCGGCGTGCGCCTCGTACCGTGGGACGGCACCGTACCGGCGCACCTGCGGCCGGCGACCGTCGCGCCGGCGCCGGCATGCCAGGCGTCCCGGCTGACCGTCACCGGCGGCGGATTCCGGTTCACCCCCGGGATCTCCGGCGGCACGGGTGAGGTGACGTTGCGCAACACCGGCCCGGACGCCTGCCGGTTGACCGGACGGCCGCAGGTGCGGATCGTCGGCGCGGTCCCGGCACCCGCACAGCGGCAGGCACCGTTGCCGGCGCAGCCACCCGCGTTCCCCACGGTCACCCCGCCGGACGGCACGCTGCTCGCCGTGCCGCCCGGCGCGGCGGTGACGCTGGGCGTCGACTGGCGCAACTGGTGCCTGCCCCGCACGGCCGAGGCGCCCGTGCCGCCGCGGGCGATCCGGCTCACCCTGCCCGGTGGCGGGAGCATCGACGTGGGCTACAACGCGGTACCGCAGTGCGACACGCCCACGGCCGCCACGACCGTGGGCGTGCGCCCGTTCCAGCCCGCGCCGCTGCCCGCGACGGCACCGTGGACGCCGGGCGTCGTGCAGGCGACGATCCAGCCGCTGTCCGGCAACGGCCCGCTGACCGGCAGGCGCGGTGACACGGCGCGCTTCGCCGTCGAGATCCGCAATCCGTCGGCCGCACCGATCCCGTTCGAGCGCTGCCCGCTCCTCGTCGAGATGCTCGCCCCGGCCGGGCGGCCGGAGGCGCACCAACTCAACTGCCGGGCCGCCGGGCAGGTGCCGGCCGGCGGTTCGCTCCGGTTCGAGATGCGCATCCAGATCCCGGCGGACGCGCCGGCCGGCAGCAACGGCCTGTTCTGGCAGCTCGACCCGACCGGGAGCCAGGGCCCGCAAGCCGTGTCGCGCATCGACGTCAGGCCCAGCTGACCTCCAGCGGGCTGCCCATGAACCGCGCGTACGGCTCGAACGCGCGCTCGACCCGCCTGCGGTCCGCCGCGCGGACGGTCACCAGCGGGAACACCCGCACCGCCGTACGTCCCCGCGCCGTCGACCGCTTCCAGGTGCCGATCACCCGGCCGCCGCGCACCACGGTCGCCTGGAACACCCCGTTGCCGCCCGGGATGATCGCCTGCTTGTGCTCCGCGGCGACCATGAGGGACCGGTCCTTGAAGCCGAGCAGGTACTCGTCGAACCCGGGCAGGACGAGCATCTCGTCGCCGGTGTCGACCGGCGCGGCGCGGTGCGCGTCGAGCAGTTCCGGGTCCATGACCATCTCCACACCGTCGACCCGGACCGCGGTCAGCCGCGCACCCGCGCCGGCGATGCCCTGCTTGGCTTCGGCGGCGGTCAGCCCGGCCCAGCCCGCGAAGTCCTGCCGGGTCGTCGGGCCGTGGCTGCGGAAGTAGCGCTCGGCGATCGTCGCCAGCGCCTCCTGCGGCGCCAGCCGCCGCGGGTCGGGTACCCATTCGTCGAGCAGGACGAACGTCTGTTCCTTGCCGATGTTCGGCGCGATGCAGGTGACGCCGAGCTGGCTGGCGTACCAGAGCAGGTGGTAGCCGAACTGTCCGGAGCCGGTGATGCCGGCCTCGGCGAGCGCCGCCATGCACTCCGCCCGGGTGCGGCGGCCCCCGCCGGCCAGCGCGGCGGCCAGCGCCGCCACGCCCCGGTCGGCCAGCTTGTCGGTCAGGCCAAGGCTGGCCCGCCGCGCGGCGGCGCCGGCGAGCGTCCGCCGGCCCAGCACGTCGAGCATCCAGTGCGCGTCCCGCGGCGGGACGAGGTGCACGGTGCCGCGCATCGGCCAGGTGCGCAGCGCCCCGCGGCGCTCCAGCGCACCCTGGATGTCCACGGCGGTCAGGCCGGGCAGCCGCGCGCCCAGCGACCACAGCACGCTGGCGAGGTCCTGCGCCTGCATCGCGCCGAACCAGGTGACCACCCCCGCCACGTCGCCCGGCCGGTCGGCGTCGCGCTCGCGCAGCAGCAGGCTGGTCATCCGCAAGGCGAGCGCGTCGGCCGCGGTGAGGTCCGGCACGCCGGTCCTATCCGTAGGTGGGGTGCTGGGGCCAGCCGGGCGGGGAGTCCTCCCAGTCCTGCTGCCGACCGTATGGCATGAGGTCGAGGACGCTGTTGGTGAAGACGAGCCGGTCCACGCCGCGGGAGGTGGTGTTGTAGGTCCGGTAGACGTCCTCGCCGTCGCGCAGGAACACGCTGAGCATGAAGCCGCCACCGGCGTCGCAGTCCGCCGCGAAGGAGGTGCCGTGCGACGACACGAACGGCAGCGTCCAGCCCATCCGCGCCTTGTACGCCTCGATCTGGGCGAGCGGCATGGTCGACACGGTCACCCAGGTGACCCCGCTTGCCGCCAGCCCGGCCAGCGCGGTCGCCGGGACGTTGTTCGTGAGCCAGGTGCAGCCCATGCAGTAGTCGTCCGGCCCGTTGTCCATGAACTGGTAGACGGCCAGCTGGTCGCGGCCCTCGAACAGGTCGAGCAGCGTCTTCGTGCCGGTCGGCGTGTCGAACGCGTACCCGGTGCTGAATTTGACCATGGGTAGGCGGCGGCGCCGCGCGGCGATCGCGTCGAGCGCGCGGGTGGCTTCCTTCTCGGCCTTGAGCAGCTCGTCGCGCGACTGCTGCCACTCCTCGGCAGAAACGATCTTGGGTTTCTCCATCCCCCGATTGTGCCCCCGGGGTCCGACAGGAATCTCCGGACCCACCCTGGCGGGACCGGGTCAGGCCGCGCCGAGACCGAGGGTCTCCGCGAGACCGGTGATCTCCAGCACGCGGGTGACGAACGGGCAGGTGTTGCTCAATCGCACGGTGCGGTCGCCGCGGGCGGCGGCGTGATGGGCGTCGATCAGCGCGGCGATGCCGCTGGAGTCGAGGAACGTGACGCCGGACATGTCCAGCAGCACGCGGCGCACGCTGTCCCCGGCCAGCGCGGCGGTCAGCGCGTCCCGCAGCCGGGGTGCGGTGCCCATGTCGATCTCCCCGCAGGCGGCGATGACGACGGTGCCGTCGCCGTCGCACCGGCTGTCCAGCGCGAGCCGGGCCGCGCGGGGCCGGTGACCGGACATGGGGAGTATCGGTTCCAAGGACATGAATCCCAGCGCCAAGGTCAGCGGATGTTCCGGACCGCGCGACAGGTCGCGAAGACGCCCGGCGGGGCGGCTGCCCCTGGGCTCACATCCGAACCCAGGCACACACTATCCCCCGTGGTCCGGGGCACTCAAACGCCAGGAAGCGGTCTCACCCGACCGGGTGCACGATGACGGTTGCCGGCCAGCCGCGCACCGCCTTGCGGAACGGCCGGCGAGCCGGGAAGTCCTGACCGGCGCCGGAACCATGACGGGCGCCGCTTCCGGGGCCGGTCGGGCGTGGACAACCCGTTCCATCACGGTCCATCCCCGCCAGGTCTAGGACGGGTGCCGGCTGGGTACCCCACCGGGATGTGGCCCGCGGGAGCGCTGCTCGGCGACCGGTACCGGCTGGACGAGCCCATCGCCAGCGGCGGCATGGGCGAGGTGTGGCGGGCCACCGACCTGACGCTGGACCGAGTGGTGGCCGTCAAGGCGATGCGGCCGGGCCTGGCCGAGGACGCCGGCTTCGACGCGCGCTTCCGTGCCGAGGCGCGCACGCTGGCCGCCCTGTCCCACCCGAACGTCGTCAATGTCTACGACTACGGCCGGGACGAGGTGGCCGGCCACGGTGCCGTGGTCTACCTCGTGATGGCATACGTGCACGGCCAGCCGCTGTCCGACCGGATCGCGGCGGCCGGCCACCTGCCGGCCGGGCAGACGATGTCCATCGTGGCGCAGGCGGCGGAGGCGCTGCAGGCCGCGCACGCGTGCGGCGTGGTGCACCGGGACGTCAAGCCGGCCAACCTGCTGGTCCAGCCGGACGGCACGGTGACCCTGGTGGACTTCGGAGTCGCCCGCACACCGGCGGCGGCCGCGGCGACCACGGGCCACGTCGTGCTGGGTACCGCCCTGTACATGGCGCCGGAGCAGGCATCCGGAGGCGAGGTCTCGCCCGCCACGGACGTCTACGCGCTCGGCGCCGTGGCGTACCACTGCCTGGCCGGACAGCCGCCGTTCCTCGCCGGGTCCGCGCTGGAGGTCGCCCTGCGGCAGGTCCTCGACGAGCCGGCGCCGCTGCCGGACGACGTCCCGCCGGCGGCGCGGCAACTGGTCGCGCGGGCGATGGCCAAGAATCCCGCCGACCGGTACCCCACGGCAGCCGCCCTCGCCGCGGCCGCGCGCACGCCGGTGGACACCGTACCGCCGGCGGACACCGTACGCCTGCCTGCGGTGACCGTGCCCGCCCGCCGGTCCCACCGCCGCGCCGCGCTCGTCGGCGCCGCGGCGGCGCTGGTGCTCGGGTTGGCCGCCCTCGCCACCGCCCTGTGGCCATCGGCCACCGCGGGCACCGGCCCGCAGGTGCCCGCCGGGCCCGCCGCGTCGGCCGCCCTCAGCCCGCGGCCGGCGGGGTCGGCGCCGGTCACGAAGACCGGCTCACCCCGGCGCACCCGCTCCGCCGCGCCCAGCCCGACAGCGCCCCGCCGGGCACCGAGCACCGCGGCCACCACACCGAGCCCGCGGATCCCGTCGCCACCGGCGCCCTCGGTGGCCGGGCCGACGCTCACCCCGCAGGCGGCTGGCGGCAGCGGCACGCCGGTGCCGGTGCCGTGAACCCGGCTCAACCGAGTTCGGCGAGGGGCGGCGTCGCCTCCAGCGGCAGCCGGTCCAGCGCCGTGCGGTACCGGTCGGTGCTCAGGATGAGCCGGACCGCGTCGTCGATCCGCTCGGCGAGCGCCGGCGCCAGGAAGCGCCTCGGCTTGTCCCGGTCGATGCCGTCGTCGGTACCCAGACCGATGCCGACGCCCAGCTCCTCGGCCCGCTGGCCGATCAGCACCTGGTCGCCGAAGAACGGCACGACCACCACCGGTACGCGCAGCAGCACGGCCTCGTGGAAGCTGTTGCTGCCGCCGTGGGTCACGAACACGTCCACCGCACTGAGTACCCGCTGCTGGTCGACCCGGTCGCGGACGGTCCAGTTCGCCGGGTAGCTGTCGAGCACGTGCTTGCCCAGGGTGGAGAAGACCACGTGGACGTCGTCGTGCTCCCACCGCTTCGCCAGCGCCGCCAGGCACCCGCGCACCCCCTGCCGCGTCTCCTCCTGCGACAGCCAGAGGTTGTCCATCACCTCGGTACCGAAGGACAGGTACACCAGCGGCGTGCGGTACCCGCGCCTGGGCCGGGGGCCGTACCCGTCCGACAGGTAGCCGACGAAGCGGTACGGTGCCGGCCGGCGGTTGTGCAGGAAGTTGGCCGGGGTCACCGACGGGTAGGACCAGAGCAGGTTCCGCTCGGCCGGCAGGTGCAGGCTGTTGGAGACCAGCTCGATCTCCGACGGCTCGACCGCGAGGCCGTACCTGCGCCGGATCGACTCGATCGCGGCCTGGTTCTCCGCCGAGGCCAGGACCCCGGCCAGGTACTCGGTGTCCAGCAACGGCCCGATCAGGCCGGAGATCGAGCACCAGGACGGCAGCCGCAGCGCGTCGGCGGTGAACCGGCCCTCGATGGCGCAGAAGTCGTACAGGATCAGGTCCGGTGCGAAGTCGCGCGCGGCCCGCAGGCAGTCGTCGAGCAGGTCGACGACCCGCTGCAGCACCCGTGTCGCCGACGTGTTCCGGTGGCGGTCGCAGCCCTTGAGCGGGCGTACCTGGGCGGGCAGGCCACTGAGCTCCGGGGTCGAGTTGTGCCGGTCGACCAGGGAGATCGAGAACGTGTGGCGGCCGTGGTACTCCCTGATCATCCGCTTCAGGATGTTGAGGTGCCCCTCGTTGGGAATGGTGAAGACCATGATCTTGCTGCCCGGCATCGGCCCCCCGCGTCACTCCTGATCGCTCCGCGCCTACCCGCGGTCCGGCTCCCGTAACGTCTTTCGGCCGTCGGTGGACACCCTCGCCCGGGGCAGGTGGTGAACCCTCACCCCGATGCGACCGACGCTTGCCCGGTAAGGCATTGGCAAGTGGTCTGGAAGGGGATTTCTCATGACCGCGGCGATGATGACACGCACCGATGAGCAGGTCCAGCGCGACGTGCTGGAGGAGCTCCGGTGGGACGCCCGGGTGAACCCGAACGAGATCGGTGTCTCGGCGAAGGACGGCGTCGTGACGCTCACCGGCTGGGTGGACAGCTACGCGAAGAAGTGGGCGGCCGAGCGCGCGGCGCACCGGGTACGGGGGGTCAAGGCGGTCGCCGACGACATCGAGGTGCGGCTGCCCAGTTCCGCGGAGCGTACCGACGCGGACATCGCGGCGGCGGCCACCCGGGCGCTGGAGTGGGACGCGTTCGTCCCGATCGAGAAGCTCGACGTGACCGTGGCCAAGGGCTGGGTCACGCTCAAGGGCGAGGTCGAGTGGGAGTACCAGAAGCGCGCGGCCGAGCGGGTGATCCGCCGGCTGTCGGGAGTACGCGGGGTGACCAACCTCATCACCGTCAAGCCCCGGGTGCAGCCCTCGCCGCAGGAGCTCAAGCAGCGCATCGAGAACGCGCTGGTGCGCAGTGCGGAAACGGACGCCGAGCGGATCAGCGTGGACGTCGACGGCGGCAAGGTGGTGCTGAAGGGGCCCGTCCGCTCCTGGACCGAGCGCGAGGAGGCGGAGCGGATCGCCTGGTCCGCCCCGGGTGTCACGGCGGTCGAGAACCGCATCTCCGTCGAGCTCTGAAGCTCTACGACGGGATCCGTCGCGCCGCGGCGGATCCCGTGACCGGTTCGACCATCAATCGTCCATTGTGGACCTCGACGCGCACCTCGGCACCGTCGCCCAGGTCCCCGGCGAGCAGGGCGCGCGCGATCCGGGTCTCCACCTCGTGCGCGATGTACCGGCGCAGCGGGCGGGCCCCGTACACCGGGTCGAAGCCGCGCTCCGCGATGAGGTGGCATGCCTGGGGGCTGAGCGACAGGCCGATCCGCCGTTCGGCCAGGCGTGCGCGCAGCTCCGCGAACTGCAGGTCCACGATCCGCTCGATCTGCTCCAGCGTCAGCCGGCGGAACAGCACCACGTCGTCGACCCGGTTGAGGAACTCCGGCCGGAACCTCCCGCGCAGTTCGGCCATGACCTGGTCGCGCGTCTGCGGGTCGAGGTCGCCGCCGGGATCCGCGGGGCCGACCAGGTACTCCGCCCCGATGTTCGACGTCATGATGACGATGCTGTTGCGGAAGTCGACGGTACGGCCCTGGGCGTCGGTGATGCGCCCGTCGTCGAGTACCTGCAGCAGGGTGTTGAACACGTCGGCGTGCGCCTTCTCGATCTCGTCGAACAGCACGACGGAGTACGGCTTGCGGCGCACCGCCTCGGTGAGCTGGCCGCCCTGCTCATAGCCCACGTAACCCGGGGGAGCGCCCACGAGGCGGCTCACGGTGTGCCGTTCCTGGTATTCGCTCATGTCGAGCCGGATCATGT
>JBBWZQ010000209.1:0-8492 GCA_039649115.1 Micromonosporaceae bacterium
ACTCCGACCAGGTACGGCTGGAGCGGGAGCTCGGCGACGGCACGGGCGGCTTCGTCCGTACCCCCGATCCCAAGGGCGCCTGGCTGCGGCTGCTCAACGCCTTCGGCATCCCCGGCGACCCCACCCGTACGCAGAACTGCCTGGACACCGTCGCCTCGATGTACGACACCTTCGTGCACGGGCGGCCGACGGTGGCGGCACCGCGCACCTTCGACGGGTACACGCGGGGAGACGCGAGCCTGCCGGCCTTCGGGGAGAAGGGCGGGCCGGGCCGGATGGAAGACCTGACCGGCGGCCGGTACCAGGCGCTGGTGGGCGACCTGTCCGGACGCTCGCCGGCCGAGGCGGCTGGGCGGGTGGCCACCGGCTTCGACCAGATCCGGCAGCAACTGGAGGCCGGCGGGCACGGCTCGTTCGCGTCGATCATCACGGCCTGGCGGGGCGGCGGCTCGCATGCCTGGGCGGCGGTCAACTTCGAGGGCACCGTCCACTTCATCGACACCCAGTCCGCCAGGGTCGTGGTGGCGGTGGACCACAACGGCGTCACCCGGTACGTGGACGCGCGCACCGGCGCCTCCGCCGACCACCCGATCTACGACCACGCCGGCATCACGGCGATGGACGCCCTCGTCGTCGACCACAACGCCCAGCCGATGCCGTTCGCCGACCGGCCGCCCGGCACCTGGAACGACCGCCCGCTCACCGCGGACTACCTGCGGCACCAGCCGCCCGACGAGCATGCCGCGCACGCCGCCACGGCGAGCAACGCGAGCGCGCACACCGAACGGCAGCAGGCCAGCGCGCACGCCGACCAGGCCGCGCAGGCACGGCAGGAGCAGCAGCGGCAGGTGACCGACGCGCAGGCCCTGCGCCAGCAGGCTCAGGACGCGTACAACCGGGCGGCCACCCACGTGAGCCAGCGGGACGCGGCCTGGCAGGAGGCGACCCAGCGGGACCAGGTCGCCCAGCAGCACGAGGCGGCCGCCCAGCGCGCCGCCGAGGGACCGGAGCAGCACCGGGCACTGGCCGAGCAGGCGCGCCGGGAAGCGGGCGGGCTGCGCGAGCAGGCGTACCGCGAGGACGCCCTGCGCCAGCAGGCGGAGCAGGCCGGGCAGCGGGCGACCGAGGGCGCCAGCGCCGCCGAGATCCGGCGGCAGTCGGCGGAGCAGGCGGCGCAGCAGTTCGAGCAGGCCGCGCGGACGCATGAGCAGCGGGCGGCGCAGCTGGAGTCGCGGTACGCGCAGGAGGCGGATCGGGCCGCCCTGGAGCACGACCAGCAGGTCAGCCAGTACCGGGCGGAGGCGGCCCAGCACGCGCAGCAGGCCGCCCAGCACCCGCCGACCGATCCGCGGCACCAGGTGGAGGAGCGCCGGGCGCAGCATGCGCAGCGGCTGGCCGACGCGGCGACCAACGCGCGCGACCACTACCGCGCGGCACACCAGCGGGAGATCTCCGCCGCGCAGCACGACCAGCGGGCCAGCCAGTACGCCCAGCAGGCCGCGGACTTCCGGCAGCGAGCCGGGTACCAGGACTGGACAGCGCACAACCACGAGCGCAGCCGCGTGGCCGCCCTGGAGCGGGCCCGGGGGCTGGCCGGCCGGGGACAGGACTTCGGCCGGATGGCCGACGAGATGCGCGGCAGCGCGGATCCGGCGCGGCGCCAGCAGGCCGAGCAGTACGCCCGCCAGGCCGCGGCGGACCAGCACGCGGCCGACCAGTCCCGGGCGCAGGTGGCGCAGTACGAGCAGGCCCGCGACGGTGCGGCGGCCCAGGCGGGACGGGACCGGCAGGCGGCCGCGCTGGCCGACCAGGCCGCGGTGAACGAAAGAGCGGCCGCGGTCACCGATCGCGCCGCGATGGACACCCACCAGCAGCACGCGTCCGCCTGGCACCGCAGCCTCGGGCTGGAACGGGCGCAGGATCCGGGTGCCGGGGGCAGCCGGGGCCCGGCCGAGTTCCGGCCCGAGCACCTGCGGCCGGACCTGCGCGCGCGGTACGACGCGCTCGCGGATCAGCGGGCCCGCGACGAGTACGCCGAGATGTACCGCCGGATGGGCGGCGACCAGGACCGGCTGTCCCTCGCCCTGGACGGCGTGGAGCGCAAGGTGTACGCGCAGGGCGGGACGCTGGAGCAGGCGCTGGCCGACCGGCACGAGCACGCGCTGGCACAGGAGGCGGCCCACAACGCGGTGGCCCCGCCCGCGCCCGACGTGCTGCACGAGATCGACGCGCAGCAGCGGGCCATCACCGACCTGCGGTCCAGAGTGGACTCGTTCGCGCAGCGGCACCCCGAGATCCAGGGCACCGAGCGGTGGCACCGGGTGCTCGCCAGGGAGTTCGCCGCGCTGGAGCGGGAGGGCCGGGGGTTCGACGACCCGAGCGTGCAGCGGGCCCTCGACCACGGCAACAACGTGCGCGGCATCGAGGCCGAGTTGGAGCTGGCGCAGCGGTCCCCCGACGTGGTCGAGGTCGGCCGGAACGTCACGGCGAAGATGCCGGACGGCACGGTACTCAAGACCGACGTGGACGTGGTGGCCGAGCGCGGGCTGCTCTGGCGCGACGCCAAGAACTACCACAGCTTCAGCGTGGAGAGTTCGGACTTCGTACACGCCCGGGCACAGGTGGAGCGGCAGCTCAAGATCCTCGCCTTCGGCACCGAGCACCACGTGGACGGTCAGGTACCCCGGCTGGAGTGGCACTTCCCGCGCGGCGTGGACGCCGAGGTGGCCCGCGGGCTGGAGGGGATCCGCATCCGCGATCCGCGCACGGGCGCCGAGCTGCCGTACAAGGTCACGGTCGTCGGCGACCGGCTGACCGGCGGCCACTCTCCAGGCGGCGAGCCAGGAGGCGGTAGTCCACCGCCCGAGGACCGGCTGTTCTCCCGTGGCGCCACCCGCACCAACCTCGACCTCCTTGAGAACGGCGGCGGCCTCGACCGGACACCGGAGACGGTCGCGACGATCGCCGAGCGGGCTCGCGTGGACCTGCATGACGTGGAGGTCCACATCGTCGATTCGGTGGAGGAGGCACGCTACCTCGACTACGAGGGAGAATGGCCCGGTGGCGGCGATCCAGTTCGAGGTACAGCGGGTGTTCGACCTCCCGACACGTGGGGGGTTGATCGCGGCGGGCCGGATGGTCAGGGGATCGATCACGGCAGGCATGACGCTGCGGGACCAGGTGACCGGCCAGCCCGTGCGGATGATCGGGGTGGAGCCGGTCGCACCGCCGCCGACCGAGCCGGACCGGACAGCGATCATTATCGACCGCAGGGACGCGACGGCGGTGGTGGCTGGCAGGACACTGGTCGGGGACTGACCAGCGGCCACGCTCACGGCGGTGAGCCACCCGGCGGCGACCATGGTGCCGGCGACGCCGCGCAGAGCGGCGGCCGGATCCGCCCGCACAATATCTACGACATTCAGGCCCAGCAGCGTTGGGCCAATGAGGCGTATGAGTTGATCCGTGCCACCGACGCGGACGTCGCCGGCATCGCGCACAACCTTGCCGAGGTTGTCCGCAGCGACGGCATGATCGGCTTTAGCGAGGCGGAGGTCGCTCAGGTCAAGCAGCACGTGTTCCAGGACGAGCACCTGTTGAGAGCCTATGACCACGAAGGAAACATGATCGGCCACCGGCCGGGCCGGTACGATCCGGACGAGGCCATGGCCGAAGCGTGGATCCGACTGCGTCTGGATCGAGGCCTGCCCGAAGACGTGGTTCTCCTCGAACACGAGTTGGCCGAGTCAAACTACGAAAGAGCGCATCCGGACGCGACCTATACCGACGCGCATGTCCACGCGAACGAAAGGTTCCGTTGGGAGGACCAGATTCCGGATCGAACCGGCGAAGATCTGGATAGCTGGAGGAGTCAGGATGGCGATACTTCAGGAGTACCAGAAGGTCCGGGAGACCGAACAGGAAGTGGAATACGCGTACGGCTTTCCGGAGAAGGACCGGCAACTGATCATCAACAAGGTGGCGGGGACCTTCATAGTGGCGGACGGTCGGGAGGACTACGGCACCCGGGCGGTGATCAGGGGCATCATGCGCCGGGTACAGGAGGAGAAGGCCTGGCCGGGCGGGGGCGGCGTCCAGCACTGACCGGCCAGGATCTGAGCACCTCACCGGAGCAGGAGCACGGCGGCGCAGGCAGCCACACCGCTCCGCCGTTCGGGTATGAGCGGTTCTTTTCCGACGCGCAGTGGATCCACGATGCCAGGCTCTTCGAGCAGCGCCTGGGCGCGCACTACTTCAACGACCCCGGCACGCTCGAATCCGCGAGGGCGGCCGTCCGGCAGCTACGACACGTGCTGACCGCGATGTCCTCGGTCATGCATCCCGGGGAGAGCCCGGCCGACGCCGCCCGGCGCGTGGAGAACACCTTCCTGCGCGACGACGCGAAGGACAGCGCCGGCCAGGTCGGGCGCGGGGTGACCCTCGACGAGGTCCTCGAACACGGCAACCTGCGCGAGGTGATGACCGCCTTCTACAACGCGGCGTACTTCCACCGGGGGGCCGATACCCTGTCCGGCGCCCTGCTCCACGTGATGGACCACAATCTCTGGGACGAGGCCCGGCTGGCCGGGCTCGACGTCCACGAGGTGCGCGCGATGCACGCGCAACTGGACCAGACCTGGCACCGGCCGCTGCTGGAGTCGCGGTTCCCCAGCCAGTTCCACCGCAATCCGTTCGGGACCGGCAACGTCGTCATGCGTTCCGAGCACGCGCTGCGCGACCTCGTCGAGATCACCGAGAGCCAGCACGGACGCGAGCCGCGGTCGATTCCGGAGCAGGAGGCGCGGGCCAGCACCCCCGCCGACTACGAGAAGCTGGGCACGCCGCTCGGCCGCTTCGAGCGCGCCTACCTCGAGTCGATCCTGGGTGAGCCGCTGGCGCACGATACCCGGCTGCCGTGGCGGGAGGGCATCGTCGCGCACGAGACGGCCTCGGGCAGATGGGCGGCGCACGTCGGCAGGGACGGGTTCCCGGTGATCGACGGGGTCTCCGCTACCACCGCCCGGATGCTGACCGCGCTGAAGTTCATCGGGCTCGGTACGGAGCACGGCGAGCAGTTCGTCCACGCGCTGATGGGCTGGATGCTGCCCAGCCGGGACCACTCGCTGTTCGAGATACTGCGGGGTGCCGACATCGGTGGCTTCGGCAGCGTCGACGTCCGCCCGCCCGGTGGCCGGTTCACCGCCGTGGACCTGTACCGCGGCCTGCCCGAGCTCAACCTGCACACGATCCGCGCCGGCATCGCGACCGGTGGCCTGCTCCCGCACGAGGCCAGGTACCTGGAGCACGCGACCGACCCGCTCGGGTTCACCGAAACGCGGCACAAGGTACCCGAAGTCGCGGACCGCCTGTGGCCGCAACTGGAAAGCGGCCGGGTGGCCGACGCGGATCTCGCCAACTGGCTGCGCCGCAACGGCACCGACCCGACCGACGAGGCCGCGGTACGGCAGTTCGCCGAGCGCCTGTCAAAGCCGCACGTGATGGCGCTGACGGTGTACACCAGGCACAGCCACTACCTGATCAACAACGTGGTCCGCACGCACATGTTCACGCACGGTGTCTCCGACCGGGCCGTGGAGCTGGTGCTCGGGCGGAAGATCAACGAACTGGCGCGGAACTACCTCGACAACCTGGCGAAGGGTGAGCGGCCGCTGCCGCTCCCGCTGGGGTTGCGCCCGCTGCTGCACGAGGCCGAAGGGCACCTGACCTCGCAGTCGCCGCTGCACCCGCTGGCGCAGCGGTGGATGGACGCGACCCACGAGGTGGCCGCCTGGGAGCGCCGGGCGGAGGGGTACCGGGCCGCCGGCATGACCGCCGAACTGCGGCAGGCCCAGGCACAGGCCCAGGTGGCGGCGCAGGCGCGCCAGGTGGCCTGGAGCCAGATCCGCCAGCGCCTCGCGGCCGTGACGCCGGCGCTCTTCGACGAGATGCGGTGGCACGCCGACATGGCGCACGACGCCATGATGCAGTTGCCCGCGGTCGGTACCCCGGACCATCCGGTGATCGCGTACCGGGGTGACTGGACCACACCGGTACACTCGCCCATCTACGGATCGGCTCTGTACCCGCACGGATCCGCGCACGAGTTCCTCAGCGTGAGCCGGCGGCTGGACGTGGCCGTGCGGTTCATGTCGGAGAATCCGGCCGCGGGTGAGAAGGTGCTGGTCGTGTACCGGTTGACCGGCGAGCAGGCGCGTGACGTCTCGGTGTTCTCGTCGTTTGCCGTGGACGAGGAGGCGGTCTTCCCGCCCGGTTCCCAGATGCACCGGGTCAACGACCCGGCGCTGTCGGAGATGGTCTACAACAGCCTTCCCGAGCAGTGGCGCGACCACTGCAAGATCATTGTGATGGAGGAGGGCTGAGGTGACGGACGTCCCCGAGCCGCTGGACGCCGACACCTGGCGGATCTTCGGCGGTCTGCACCGCCTGCTCCTGCGCCTGGCCGGCCGGATACCGGATGATCTGCTGGCGCATGCCCGCCACATGGTGGGTGCCGGGGATCTCGCATATCTGCCCGACACGTTGACGGTGCCCGCGGCGCGGTTCGGCGTGTCGATGCCCGCGGCGGATCTCGCCCTGTTGCGGGAGATCGTGCGGGTGTTCGGCGGTGGCGGCGAACCTCAGTTGGTGGACGAGGTGCCGACGTCGGAGGCGGTCCCGCCGACCGGCCACCGGTTCGACCCGGCCTCGCCCGAGGTGATGGCCGCGGCCGGCGGCCGGATCCCGGCGCGCCTGGACCTGGCCGGCGGCGGTCCCGCCGCGCTCGCCGACCTGGCCGACGACCTGGTGGACACGAAGGACCAGCTCACGATCGGGCACCTGGCCGAGCAGCCCGGCGCGGCGCGCGCCTGGCGGGCCTGGCGGTCGGGACCGGACGCGACGTCACCCGCGCGGCGGGTCTACGTGGTGGAGATGGCCCCGGGTACGAGTGCCTGGGACGTGGCCTACGAGGCCGCCGACCTGCTCGGCGTCCTCGGTGAGGACGCGCCGCAGGTCGAGGTGTACTGGGCCGACGAGGCGCCGCCACCGTACCAGCAGGCGGCGCGCGACCGGGGTGCCCTGCTGTGGACCGCCGCCGCGCAGCCCGCGGGCGGCGCCGCCGCGCAGTCCGCCGACGGCGCCCGGGAGGCCATCGACCGGGCCATCGGCATGGCGCGCTCCGGCGACCTCCAGGCGCTGCGCGATCTGATCGACTGGCCGCTGACCGGCGCGCCCGGCATGGCCTCGGCCCTGAATCACCTCGCCGAGGCCGAACGCGCCGGCGCGCTGTCCAGCGGCCTCGCCAACATGGACGCGGCGCCGGACCGGCCGGAGATCGTGCAGCGGGTACTCGGCCCGGTGCTGGACTGGCTGCCCGGCGCGCGCGAGATCCGCCCGGCGGACCCGGAGGACCGCGCGGGTGTGCTGCGCATGCTGCGGATACCGGATGCTCCTGGTGGTCTGACCGACGACCAGGTGGCGCGCCTGGCGCGGCTGCGGGAGCGGGCCGCCGCGCTCACCGACGTGTACATGGTTGCCGGACCGGCGGGCGAACTGCCCATCGCCTGGGCGCCGGACAGCCGCCGGCTGGTGCTCGTCTTCACCTGAGCGCCGTCGTTGTCGCGCCTACGGGCCAGTTCCACCGGCTTGCAGGTCGGTGGCCAGCGGGCCGAGGGCGGCCAGTTCGTCCTGCCGGGCCTGCGGTGTGCTGCCGAACTGCTCGTACTCCACCAACGCCCGCGCCCGCGCGGACGCCAGAGCCAGCGCCCGAGTCGTCGCGTCCGCCGTGGGCGTGGTGCCCGCTCCGACGGCTCGGGCCAGCTCCCCGGCCGGCGTCTGCCAGCGGGGTGAGCCGGGATCCACCAGGGCGTCATTGGGGCCCGGTCCGCGGGCGAGCAGCGTGGCCGCCGTCGCCAGCTCCGGTCCGCCCAGCCCGGCCTCGGCCAGTGCCTGGATCGTGTACCCGGCCACGCGCAGCGCGACGAGCAGGTCCGGCCAGTCCGGGCCGGCCAGGCGGGCGGTGTAGCGCGCGGTCGCCTCGGGAACCACCTGCGGCGCGAGCGTGGCCACCTGCGCGGCGAAGCCGTCCGGCAGAGCCGGCCGGGCGTCGGGACGCCAGCCCGGCGGCAGCGGGTACGCCCGCCGCGGGCCGACGTATCCGGCGAGCGCGCCGATCGACAGGTCGACCGGGTGTACCTCGCGGGTGGCGCGGTCGACGAGCCAGCCCGGCTCGCGGTACGCGACGGGTGCCGGGTCGCCCGGGTAGCTCATGGTGGGTCCGAGTGGCCGGATCGCCTCCGGCGGCGCGTCCCAGCGCACCTGGTACACCAGCTCCCGGCCGGTCACGAGGAATCCGGGGTCGCCGTCGACCGCGAGCCGGTGCCCGCCGAACGGCTGGTGCAGGTTCTCGCGTACCAGGGCGACGGCTTCGGCGGGACTGCCCACCGGCGGTGGCGCGGGTGGCGCGGGCGGGACCGGCGCGGCGGCCGGCGGGA
>JBBWZQ010000210.1:0-11829 GCA_039649115.1 Micromonosporaceae bacterium
CCGGCTCCGAGGCGTTCCGCCGACCGCGCAGCGGCGCCGAATCCGCGTGGGCCGCGTTCGCCCAGCCATGGCTGGAGGCCGATCCCGGGGCGGCGGCGCAACCACGGTCCGCCGCACCGCCACCGCCACCGCCGCTCCTGCCGCCACCGCCGCCACTGTCGCCACCCCAGCCGCCGTTGGCGGCCGAGGCGCCGCCGGCATCCGGCCGGGCATCCGTGGTGCGCGGCAGCGCGAGTGTGCCGGCCAGCCCGCTGCCGACGCCCGCCGAGGTCGCCGCCATTCTCGGGCAGCAGACCCCGCAACCCGGATCGCGCGTGTACCGGTCGAGCGGCAGCGACCCGTCCGAGCCACCGGACCCGGGTGAGCCGGCGCCGGAGCCCGCACCGGAGCCGCCCCCGCCGGCACCCCGGCCGCCGGATCCCACCCCGCCGCCCGAGCGCCCCACGCCGGGGCCGGTACCGTCGCCGTTCCCGCGGCCGGCGCCGATCCCGCCGTTCCCGCCACAGCCCGGGCCGGGACCGGGACCCATGCCGCCGGTACCGGGGCCGATCCCGCCGATGCCCGACCCGCCCGAGCCACCGCAGCCGCCGGGGCCGATACCTCCCGGCCCGACGCCGCCGCCACCGTTCCCGCCACCCCCGGCGGTCGACTCGCGCGGTGCCGCGGTGCCGGCCGGAGCCCTGCCGACGTGGCCACCCGCGACGACGTTCGCGCCTGCGGGCTCGATGTCCGGCTCGGTGACCTACCCGCCGCCACCTCCGGCGCCGCCACCGCCTCCGGCTCCGCCACCCCCACCGGCGCAGCCTCCGGCTCCGGAACTGCCGGTGCCGACCTCCCCGCAGTACGGGGAGTGGGCGCGCGGCCAGCGTCCACAAGGGACGGTGTACGGCAGCCGCCCGCCGCAACCCGGTACCGACACCGGCGCTCCCGCCCAGGAGCAGCCGGGGCAGTACCAGCCCGGTCAGTTCTACGCGGGACCCGCCGCGTCGAGCCTGGAGTACCACAGCGGCGGCCCCGGCCCGCTGCCGCTGGATGGCTCCGGATCGCTGACCGGGCACATCCTCGCGCAGGGCCGGCCCGACGTTCCCGAGTCCAAGCCCCGCGGCTCCCGTACGGTCATCATCACGCTGGTGACCATCGCCGTGCTCGCGCTGGCCGCCGCGCTCGGCGCGGTGCTGGTGCTGTCCGGGACCATCTGAACCAAGCGCTCCCTACCGGGGTGGTGACGCTCACCACCTCGGGAAAGAGCGCGCGCCGGCACCCCGTACACTTGGTTGGTTGATCTCGGGTGTAGCTTCCGCCGCCGCCGTGGCCGCACGTTCGAAGACGCGCCCAGCCAGGAAGGTTCACCCACAGCTCATGACGTTGCCCACCGCCGCCGCGCGGTTCGCCGATCCGACCACGTTCCCCTCGGTACTTGACCAACGGTCCACGCCGCAGCACCAACGGTCCGCGCCGGAACCGCAGCACCAACGGTCCACGCCGGAGCAGCAGCCGGCCCCGCCCCCGGGCGGCGGCTTCGGCGCGCTCGGGCTGCCCCGCCCGCTGCTGCGCGCGCTGACTGAGCAGGGCATCACGGACCCGTTCCCGATCCAGTCCGCGACCATCCCGGACGGCCTCGCCGGCCGGGACGTGCTGGGCCGCGGCCGCACCGGTTCCGGCAAGACCCTCGCCTTCGGCCTGCCGCTGCTGGCCAGGCTCGCGCGCGCGGGCAAGGCCGCGCCCGGCCGCCCGAAGGGCCTGATCCTGGTACCCACGCGCGAGCTGGCGATGCAGGTCAACGACGTGCTCAGCCCGCTGGCCCGGTCGATGCGCCTGTTCAGCCGGACCGCTGTCGGCGGCACGCCTTATGACAAGCAGATCCGTGACCTGCGTCGCGGCGTCGACGTGCTGGTGGCCACGCCGGGCCGGCTCGGCGACCTGATCGAGCGGGGCGAGTGCTCCCTCGCCGAGGTCGCGGTCACCGTCCTGGACGAGGCCGACCAGATGGCGGACATGGGCTTCCTGCCCGACGTCACCGCGCTGCTGGCGCAGACGCCCGCCGGCACCCAGCGGCTGCTCTTCTCGGCCACCCTGGACGGCGACGTCGACGCGCTGGTCCGGCGCTTCCTGGTCGAGCCGGTGACCCACGAGGTCGACCCGGCGGCGGCCACGGTGTCCACGATGGACCATCACCTGCTGCTGGTGCCGCCGGGCGAGAAGCTCTCCGTGATCACGCACATCGCGGCCCGGCCCGGTCGCACGATCATGTTCGTCCGCACGCAACTCGCGGTCGACCGGCTGGTCGGGCAGCTCGCCGAGGTGGGCGTACGGGCCGGGGCGCTGCACGGCGGCAAGACCCAGGCGGTACGCACCCGCACGCTCGCCGAGTTCCGCGAGGGCAGGATGAGCGTGCTGGTCGCGACGGACGTGGCCGCCCGCGGCATCCACGTGGACGGGGTGTCGCTGGTGGTGCACATCGACCCGCCCCGGGACGCGAAGGATTACCTGCACCGGGCCGGACGCACGGCACGGGCGGGCGAGTCCGGGACGGTGGTGACGCTGGTGCTGCCCAAGCAGCGGGCGGGCACGTTCTCGCTGGTGCAGCGCGCCGGGGTGACCGCGGGACGGGTGAAGGTACGGGCCGACGCCCCGGAGCTGACCGAGCTGACCGGGGCGCGTGCCCCCAGCGGCGTGCCGGTACGCCCGGAGGAGCAGGCCACCCGACCGCCCCGCAGCACGCGACCCGCGCCGCACCCCGGGCGCCGGCGTCCGGCCGGCCGTACGCTCAGGGAGCGCTGGCACAAAGAGCACTAGGAGGGCGTTTGCCGTGACCGTGCTTCCCAAGACGCTGCTCTGGGACCGGCTGGACACCACCGGGGCGGAGCACGTGCTGCTCGACGACCGCGGCGGCCTCTACGCACGGGGCACCATGCTCGCCAACGACCCGGTGCCGCACACCGCCCGCTACTCGCTGCAGGTCGACCAGGCCTGGGCCAGCGTGCGGCTGGAGGTCACCACCGAGGGTGCGGGATGGCTGCGCAGCGTGCGGCTGGAGCGGGCCGCGGGCGAATGGCACGTCAGCGCCGGTGAGCAGGGGGATCTCGACGCCGCCCTGATCGCCGCCGGCCGGGCCCGGTCGGAGCTGCCCGGGTGCGAGGAACCGGAGCGCCTGGTCGAGGCGCTGGACGTGGACCTCGGGGACTGCCCGCTCACCAACACGCTGCCGATCCGCCGGCTCGGGCTGCTGGGCGAGGCCCCGGGTACCAGCCGGACGATCACCGCGGCCTGGGTGCTCGTACCGTCGCTCGCCGTCATTCCGAGCCCGCAGACCTACACGGTACTGGACGAGCGGCACCACCGGTACGCGAGCGGGACCTTCGCCGCCGATCTCACCGTCGACGAGAACGGGTACGTGCTGCACTACCCGGGCCTCGCCACGGCCACCTCGGTGAGGAGCGCCACTCCCCGGCGCTGAGCATCCCGGCCACCCGGTCGCGACCGGCAGCCGGTCCGCGTCGTTGCACCGATCGACCTGCCTTCTGCCTGGTCAGGGCGGATTTCCCGATACCGTGAAAGCCACTCGCGCGGCGCTTCCGCGAGCCAGGCTCGCGAATCGTACCGGCCAACTTCACCAACCTGGGCGTTTTCGCCGTTTTCGGATTAGCGCCCACGGGTAGGTGTTAAATGGACGTACGTCCCAATTAAGACTCGGTCCCTGGTATATGGCGGGCGACGTGTGGCGCGGCGGGGCCCAGAGTGTTCTCGGAGGCGAGGAGGGGTCGTGGATACGGGAGATCGGCTACTGACACCTGGCGAGGTGGCGGCGCTGTTCCGCGTCGACCCGAAGACGGTCACCCGGTGGGCCGCGGCCGGCCGGATAGGCAGCATCCGCACGCCGGGCGGGCACCGCCGCTTCCGCGAATCCGAGGTGCGGGCACTGCTGGAGGGCGAGGGCCTGGTCGAACCGGAAGGGCCAGCGAACCCGGGATACCCGCACCATCCCAACGGCACCCGCTAACCTTTCCGGGCCTCACCCAGCTGGCCCCGCCAGCGGGTGAACAGGGAGTGCGGCACGCCCGCCGCGTCGAGCACCTTTCCGGCGACGAAGTCCACCAACTGCCGCGCCGTGGCCTGCGCGCCGGCACCGTAGAAGCCCGGGCTGGCCGGCAGCACGACCGCCCCCGCGTCGAGCACCGCGATCAGGTGCTCCAGGTGGCTGCGTGACACCGGCGTCTCCCGGGGTACCACCACCAGCCGGCGCCGCTCCTTCAGGTTGACCTCGGCGGCCCGCTGCAGCAGGTCCTTGGCCAGCCCGATGGCGATGCCCGCGCAGGCACCGGTACTCGCGGGCACGACGATCATCCCGCTCGTCGGGTACGAGCCGCTGCTCGGGCCGGCCGCGAGGTCGCCGGCGGGCCAGTAGCTGACGTCGGAGACCTCCCGGCCGAGCCAGGCCGCGAGATCCTCCTTCCAGTGCGCGTCGCGGAAGGAGATCCCGGTCTCGTCCAGCAGCGTCAGCCGGGCGGCGCGGGACACCACCAGGTCCACCGGCAGGCCGGCGTCGAGCAGGCCGCCGAGCACCGCCGCCGCGTACGGAGTGCCGGAGGCGCCCGTCACGCCGACCACCCAGGGGGCTCTCACCGCAGCACCAGGTCGGCCAGCGCGAACGCGAACAGCCCGATGCCCACGAACCCGTTGACCGTGAAGAAGGCGCGGTTGACCCGGGACAGGTCGGTCGGCTTGACGATCGCGTGCTCGTACCCGAACGCGAGCGCGGTCAGCGCCAGGCCCACCCACCAGAGCCAGCCGAGCCCCAGCAGCGCGCCGAACCAGACGAACAGCCCGAACGTCACCAGGTGCGCCACCGCCGAGGCCCAGAGGGCGAAGCGGATCCCGTACCGGGCGGGCACGCTGTGCACCCCGATGCGCCGGTCCACCTCGGCGTCCTGGGTCGCGTAGATGAGGTCGAAGCCGCCGATCCACAGGCCGACCGCGGCACCGAGCACCCACGCCGGAGCGGAGCCGCGCAGCGTGCCGGTGATGCCCAGCCACGCGCCGATCGGGCCGACCATCTGGGCGAGCGCGAGGATGCCGTGCGGCCAGTTGGTGAAGCGCTTGCCGTAGGGGTACACGATCATCGGCAGCACGGCCAGCGGGGACAGCGCCAGGCACAGCGGGTTGAGCGCCGCCGCCGCACCGAGGAACACCACCAGGGCGAGGGCCGCGCCGAGCCAGGCCGCCCGGACCGACACGGCCCCGGTCACCAGTTCCCTGTTCCGGGTACGCGGGTTCCGCGCGTCGATGTGCCGGTCGATGATCCGGTTCGCGGCCATCGCGAAGGTACGGGCACCCACCATCGCGACCGTGACGAGCAGCAGATCCAGCCAGTGCACGCCGGTACCGGCCCGGTGCAGCGCGCCGGCCGCGGCGAGGTACGCGAAGGGCAGCGCGAACACCGAATGCTCGATCCTGACCAGCGCCAGGAACGTCCCGACCCGGTTCGGGCGCTCAGCCGCGAGAGCCGTCACAGCCCGTACTCCTTCCATCGTCTGTCGACAGTGGACACGACGGCGGGCGACATGACCGCGTCCCGCGGCCAGCCCCGTGTGTATCCCTCCGTCGGCAGCTTGCGGGTCGCGTCGATGCCCGCCTTGCCACCCCAGAACTGCTGGTAGGAGGCGTGGTCCAGGTGGTCGACCGGCCCCTCGGTGAGCAGCAGGTCGCGTGCGTAGTCGACGTTGCCGAACGCGCGGAAGGCCACCTCGTGGTAGTCGTGCGGATCGCAGTCGCCGTCCACCACCACGATCAGCTTGGTCAGCGACAACAGGTGCGCGCCCCAGATGGCGTTCATGACCTTCTGGGCCTGCTTCGGGTACCGCTTGTTGATCGTGACGACCAGGCAGTTGTGGAACACGCCGGGCTCGGGCATCGCGAGATCCACGATGTCCGGGATGAGCATCTTGATCAGCGGCAGGAAGATGCGCTCCGTGGCGTACCCGATCGGCCCGTCCTCCTGCGGCGGCTTGGCCGTGATGATCGAGTGGTACACCGGGTCGCGCTGGCTGGTCATCTTCTCCACGTGCAGCACCGGGAACTGCTCGACGGGCGTGTAGAAGCCGGTGTGGTCGCCGAACGGCCCCTCGGCGTGCCGCTCCCCGGGCTCGACGTAGCCCTCCAGCACGACCTGCGCGCCCGCCGGTACCTGCAGCGGCACCGTCAGGCAGTCCACCATGTCCACCCGGTCACCGCGAAGGAAGCCGGCGAAGAGGTACTCGTCGATGTCGGCGGGCAGCGGCGCGGTCGCCGCGTAGCTGACCACGGGGTCGCACCCGATCGCGATGGCCACCGGCAGCCGCTGGCCGAGCCGCTCCGCGACGGCGTGGTGCGCGGTGGAGTCCTTGTGGATCTGCCAGTGCATGCCGAGCGTGTCGCGCGAGTGCTGCTGCAGCCGGTACAGGCCGAGGTTGCGCTTGCCGGTCTCCGGGTGCCTGGTGTGGGTCAGCCCGAAGTTGTGGAACACGCCGCCGTCGTCGGGCCAGGTCTGCAGGCCGGGCAGCCGGTCCAGGTCCACGTCCGGATACACCACCTCCTGGCACGGCGCGGTCTTGACCCGCTTCGGCGGCACCGACCGCAGCTGCATCAGCTTGCCGAGGCCCTCCCGGACACCGGCCCAGCCGACCGGCAGCTCCGGCCGGATCAGCTCGCCGATGCGGTGCCCTATCTCGTTCACGTCCTCGACGCCGAGGGCGAGAGCCATCCGCCGGTGGGTGCCGAAGAGGTTGATGGCGACGGGCATCTGGCCACGGGTCGGCTTCTCGAACAGCAGCGCCGGCCCCTGCGCGCGTACGGTCCGGGTGACGATCTCGCTGATCTCCAGGGTCGGGTCGACGGGTACCGGTACCCGGTGCAGCTCACCGGCCGCCGCCAGCGCGGACAGGAAGTCCTTCAGATCGTCGTACGGGTAGCCCTTGGCCATGACGCCAGTCTGACAAGCGACCCGGTACTGGTCGCGCGCGGGCCGACGACCGAGGGCTGGCGCCATGATCAGGTCGAGCCCGGCGCGCCGGGGCGGCGTTACCGATGTCGCATGTGGACGGTTGGGTCCACTGTGAAGTGGGTGCGGGGGGTGCGCGCGGTCGGGTGCGCGGTTCTCGGGGCGCTGCTGCTCGACCTGTGCACCGGTACGGCCAGCGCGCCGACGCGGGCGCCCGGTGCCGGGTACCACCACCTCGGCGCGACCACCGCCGGTACCTGGTCCGGGGTGCTCGGCCGGATGGCCGTGACGTCGTCGGGGGTGCGCGACGGCACGTACGACTTCGTGGCGAGCCGCTTCATGGTCAAGGCCGGCACGCCGGGCGGCGTCAAGTGGTTGGAGGCGGGCTGGGCGCAGACGGGCTGGTCCGGACGGGGACGCCAGCGGGTGTACACGTTCGACACCAACTCGAACCGGTGGACCTTCTACGACCAGTACCCGATCCGCGACGGCGACCGCGTCTGGATCGAACTGGCGGCCGTGACCGGCGGACCCGCCGCCACCTGGGTCGCGTGGCTGTGGTGGCACGACTCCTGGCGGCGGTTGACCGCGCAGCGGCTGCCGCTCGGCGAGCACGCCCTGGTCGAGCAGTACGTCGAGGTCTACGTGGACCCCCGGCGCGGCGGCACGGTGCGGGTACCGCCGATCGAGGTGGACAACGTGCAGGTGCGGCCCGAGCCCGGCACGGCGATGCGGTACTGGACGCGGGACGCGGTGCCCACCAGCCAGGGCAGCGGGGACAGCCGGTACTGCCTGGCGTGGCGCAACGGCTACGACACCTGGCGCGCCGGCAGCTGCTGACCCGTTACTTCACTCCCGCGTAGGAGTGCAGGCCGGAGATGACGAGGTTGACGCCGAACAGGTTGACCATCATCGCGACCCAGGCGATCACCGCGATCCAGGTCGCGACGCTGCGCTTGACGCTCGGCGTCGCGCGGGCGTGCAGGTAGCCGGCGTAGAGCACCCAGGCGACGAAGGACCAGGTCTCCTTCGGGTCCCACCCCCAGTACCGGCCCCAGGCCGCCTCCGCCCAGACCGCGCCGCAGATGATGGCGAAGGTCCAGATCGGGAAGGCGAAGGCGTGGATCCGGAAGGTGAGCCGCTCCAGCCCGTCGGAGCCGGGCAGCCGGTCACCCAGCGAGTAGGGGAAGCGGTCCTTCCCGGCCTCGTACCCGATCCGGACCAGGGTCAGGGCGGCCGCCACGAAGCCGACCAGCAGGATGCCCGACGCGGTGATCGCGGCCGAAACGTGGATCTTCAGCCAGTACGAGTCGAGGGCCGGCATGAGCGGACCGACCTTCGTGTACAGCCGCAGCGCGTCGGTGCCGAGCAGCAGCACGAGCGCCAGCGTGACGTACAGGCCCAGCGGACGCACGGTGGGACGCCGGGCCAGCAGCACCAGCCACGCGGTCGCGCCGACCAGGCAGGCGGCGAGCACGAACTCGTACATGTTGCCCCACGGCACCCGGTGCGCGGCCAGGCCACGGGTGACGACGGACCCGACATGCGCGAACCAGGTGGCCACGGTCAGCCCGAGCGCGATCCGTCCCGCGACGGCACCGGCCATGGCGTGGACCGGGGCCGGGGCGGCCGGCGGCGGTTCCTCCACAAGGGAGGGACCGCCGGCGCCGGCCAGCACCCGTTCCCCGGTGGCGACCCGGGCCACCACGCCGCGGCTGCCGAAGGCGTACTCCGCGGCGTAGGAGAGCATCGCCAGCGCGTACCCCAGAATGGTTGTTTCCAGCAGGAGGACGGACAGTCCGCTCACGATGACCCCGCTTCTCTCACGATCGCCTCGAACTCTGCGTTGAACCCCGCGTACTCGCCGCGCGCCAGTGCGGCGGCCTCCGCCGTGCTGGCGCGGCCGTCCCCGGTGACCCGGAACCAGACCCGGCGGCGCCGGCCGAACAGCATCGCGACCAGCCCCACCAGCAGGCAGACCGCGCCGGCGAGGACCACCTGCTCGCCCGGGTCGTACCGCACGGTGACCGCCGCCCACTGGCGCGTGCCGACGAACTCCACCCGGGAACCGTCGTCCAGGGTTGCCGACTCGCCAGGTTTGAGCCGCAGCGGCGCGGCCGTCAACGCCGTCAACCGGCCGCTCGCGATCTCGTCCTGGTTGAGCGTGTAGACCGAGTGCGGGATACCGGTGTCCAGCCCGAGGTCGCCACGGTACGGGGTGATCACCAGTACCGGGTTCCGCTCGGCCGGGAAGACCGAGACGGCGTCCTTGCCGTTGGCGGTCGGCACGTACACGCCTTGGAAGGCGACCTGCTGCTTGTGGTCCGGGTCGCGCCCGGTTGGCGGGGTGTTGACGTCCGGGAACTGGGCGACGCCCTCGCTCGTTTCCAGGCCGTCCCGGGCGAGGAACGGGGCGACGGTGGTCTGCGTGCGCCCGTACCGGTCGGTGTAGCGGATCACGGGGGCGTACCCGTGTCCCATCAGGTAGACCCGCGCCTTCGCGAGGCGCAGCGGGTCGTTCACCTTGATCCTGGTGGTGCGCTCCGGCCCGTCCCCGACCGTGTACGCCACGTCCGCGGCGTAGGCGAGCGGCTCGCCGGTGTCGGCGTACCGGGCCTGGAAGCGGTTCAGTTGCAGGCAGAAGGGCTCCAGGTCGCCGGGCTTGACGCGGGTACCCAGCCCGTAGTCGTCGTACTGCTGCAGTGTGTTGCAGAACGCCTGGTCCGGACCCTCCACGACGAGCCGGTCCGCGTGGTAGCCGTACGACGAGCCGAACGCGACCCCGGTCAGGATCGCCAGCAGCGAGAAGTGGAACAGCAGGTTGCCGCTCTCCTTGAGATGCCCCTTCTCGCCGCTGACCGTCACGCTCCCGTCGGCCCGCGCGCGCGTCCGCACCCGGAACCGCCGCGCCTTGAGCAGGGCGTGCAGCCGCTGCGCGGCAGCGGCGGGAGCACCGTCGAGCACCAGGCCGCCGGCATGCGCCGGCATGCGGTCCAGCCGGGCCGGAGCATCCGGGGGTACCCGCAGCAGCGCGACCGCGTGCGCCCGCAGCCGCGGGACCAGGCAGCCGACGAGCGAGATGAACAGCAGCAGGTAGATCGCGGAGAACCACGGCGAGGAGAAGACGTTGAAGGCGGCGAGCCGGTCCAGCCACGGCGCCAGCTTCGGGTGCGCCACGTAGTACTGGCTCACCTTGTCCTGGTTGAGATTGCGCTGCGGGAGTACGGAGCCGGGGATCGCGGCCACGGCGAGCAGGAAGAGCAGGATCAGCGCGGTACGCATGCTGGTCAGCCACCGCCACAACCGCCGGAACAGCCCCATCACGACCCGCTTGTTGTCGGGTGGCAGATCTTCGGTGGGCGGTGCCAGGGTCTGCGTACTCATGCCCGTCCTCGCTTCGCCGCGGCCGGGCAGGAGGCACGAAGGCGCCGGGCGGGCTGATTCGCTGGCTGACGCTCGCTCATATGCCGACCGCCCCGGCGCCGACCGTGGCGCGCAGCCAGGTGATGAAGTCCAGCCAGCCGCCGGTCACCAGCGCCAGCCCGACGAGCACCAGCAGCGCCCCGCCGATCCGGGTGACCCACACGCTGTGCCGGCGGATCACCGCGAAGACCCCGAGCAGCTTGCGGAAGCCCAGCCCGAACGCGAGGAACGGGATGCCCAGGCCCAGGCAGTACGCGACGACGAGCATGATCGCCCGGTCCGTACCGCCGGCGTAGGTCAGCGCCAGCACGGCGGACAGCGTCGGGCTCAGGCAGGGCGTCCAGGACAGCGCGAACACCGCCCCGAGTACCGGCGCGCCGGCCAGTCCCGCCGCGGGCAGCCGGTGGATGCGCAGTTCGCGCTGCAGGCCGGGGATCAGGCCGGCGAACGCCAGTCCCATGACGATCACCGCGATGCCGATGCCGATCTCGATCGGCCGCTCGTGGGCGAGCAGGGCCTTGCCGGCCCGCGCGGTCAGCACGCCGGTGAGCGTGAAGACCGCGGTGAACCCGGCGACGAACAGCAGCGAGCCGGCCAGGATCCGGCCGCGCACCCGGGCACCGCTGCGCGCAACCGGGTTGCCCCGCGGGTCGGTGCCGAGGGCGGCGTCCAGGTCGGCGCCGGCCATCCCGGTCACGTACGACAGGTAGCCGGGCACCAGCGGCAGCACGCACGGGGACAGGAAGCTCACCAGCCCGGCCAGCGCCGCGACCGCCACCGCCAGCAGCAGCGGCCCGCTGCTGGCGACGTTGGCGAAGGAGTTGCCCACTACGTCTCCGCCGCGATCCGCTTCACCAGTTGACCGAGGCCGTCCTCGGTGACCGCGTCGTGCACCGCCGCCGCGACCCGCCCCTGCCGGTCGATGACCAGCGTGCTGGGCAGCGTGCTGGAGACGTCGCGGAACTTGAGCGCGACCCGGCCGGCCGGGTCGAACAGGCTCGGGTAGGTCAGCCGGTCGCGCTGGAACGCGAGGGCCTTGTCCTTCTCGTCGCGGCTGTTCACCCCGACGAACACCACCCCGCTGTCCTTTGTGGACTTGTACACGTCGACGAGGGCGCTGGACTCCAGCACGCACGGGGCGCACCACTCGGCCCAGAAGTTGATGACGACCACCCGGCCCCGCTCGCCGGCGAGGTCGAAGGTACCGGCGCCGAGCGTGTCGCCGGACACCCGCGGTGCCGCCACCCGCCTGCCGGCCGGGTACTCGATGGTCCGGCCGTCCCCGGAGACGTACCGGTTCGCGCCGCTCGTCTGCGCGACCGTCCCGGTGGAACACCCGCTCAGCGCGAGCACCGCGAGCAGCACCGCCCGGCGCTTCATCGCGTCACCAGGTGTGCGGCCGGCTCGGTGTACCCGATGCCGACCAGTCG
>JBBWZQ010000213.1:0-12693 GCA_039649115.1 Micromonosporaceae bacterium
TGGATGCCGCGGACGCCCACGACGGCAGCGGCGCGCACAGCTTGGTACGCATGCTCCCCGACGCGGTGCACACCGCGGTGGCCGCCGCGGCGGCGCTCAACGTCCAGGTCGGCCAGATCGCCAACTCGCTCATCTTCGACGCCGACGGCCAGCCCCTGCTGGTGCTCACCTCCGGAGCACACCGGGTGGACACGGCCAAGGTCGCCGCGCTGATCGGCGCCACCGCGCTGCGCCGGGCCACGCCCGACTTCGTCCGCACCTACACCGGCCAGCCGATCGGCGGGGTGGCACCGCTGGGACACCCCAAGCCGGTACGCACCCTCGTCGACGCCGCGCTCGCCCAGTACACCGAGGTCTGGGCGGCCGGCGGCATCCCGCATGCCGTCTTCCCCACCACCTACGACGAACTGGTCCGGATCACCGCCGGTACCCCCGCCGACGTCGCGTGACCCTTCAGTACGCCGGGGTGTCGCTGCACGTCTGGCGGGTACCGGCGGCGGCGGTGCCCGTGGCGCTGTGGCGGATGGCCGCGGACCGGTGGTGGCCGCGCCGCGCCGGACTCCGCTTCGTCAAGTTCCTGGGCACCGGCAGGGGCTTCGGCCTGGGCCGACCGGACCTGACCCGGTGGGCGGCGCTGGCCGTCCACGATGGGCGGCCACCGGACTTCCCCGGCTGGGCGCGCATCGCCAGCGCGAGCTGCCGGCTGGACCTGCTGCCGCTGGCCTGCCGGGGCACCTGGAGCGGCCAGCACCCCTTCCCGCCCGCGGAAAAGGGCCCGGACAGCCAGCACCCCTTCCCGCCCGCGGAAAAGGGGCCGGACAGCGGGCACCCCTTCCTGGCCGCGGAAAACGGGCCGGGAACCGACGAGACGCGGGAGCACGGGCCGGTACTCTCGCTGACCCGGGCCCGGCTGCGGCCGGCGCGCGCGCTGGCCTTCTGGCGGGCGGTCGGCCCGGTGGCGGCCGGGCTGGCGGGCCGCGACGGGCTGCTCGCCGCGTTCGGCATCGGCGAGGCACCGATCGGCTGGCAGGGCACCGTCAGCGTGTGGCGTCAACCCGCGGATCTCCTACGGTTCGCGTACCGTCACCCACAGCACCGGCGAGCGATCGAGCACACGGCGACCACCGGGTGGTACGCCGAGGAGCTGTTCGCCCGCTTCGCCGTGACCGAGGTGGTCGGGGATACCGGGGTGATCGGGTGGGTCAGAGATCAGACCAGGGAGCCGTCCGGATGAGGCTGGTGGCGTGGACGCCGGACGACCTCGCCCGGCGTCTGGACGACGTCATCGACGTGTACGGGCAGGCGATGGGGTACCCGTCGGATCTGCTGGAGGCCCGGCGCGGCTACATCGCCGGGCACGTGCGGCGGCCCGGTTTCCGCGCCGTCGCCACCCTCGACCCCAACGGCACGCTGCTCGGCTTCGGCTACGGGTACACCTCGGCGCACGGGCAGTGGTGGCACGACCAGATCCGCACGGCGCTGCGCCGGGAAGCCCGCAAGACCTGGCTCGCCGACTGCTTCGAGGTCGTCGAGCTGCACGTGCGCCCGCACGCGCAGGGGCACGGGCTGGGCGCCACCCAACTGCGCGCGCTGCTCACGATGGCGACCGGGCACACCGTGCTGCTGTCCACGCCCGAGGCCGACGAGCAGCGCTCCCGCGCGTGGCGGCTGTACCGCCGCTTCGGCTTCGCCGACGTGCTGCGCAACTTCTACTTTCCCGGCGACGACCGGGCCTTCGCGATCCTCGGCCGGACTCTGCCGCTGTCCACATGAGACGGTGGCTGCCGCTGGGTGCGCTCGTGCTCACCCAGATCGGCTACCCGCTGACCCGCGGCCACGACCGGGCCACCCTGGTGACCGTCACGGTCGTCCTGGGCTTCGCCACCGCCCTGGCGCACGCCGTGGCCACCCGGGGTGCGCGCGCCGGCGCGGTGCTCGTCGTGGTCACCGCCGTCCTGGGCCTGGCCGTCGAGACGCTCGGCGTCACCACCGGCTTTCCTTTCGGGGGGTACGGGTACAGCACCGCGCTGGGTCCGCGCCTGCACGGGGTACCCGCCGTCATCCCGCTCGCCTGGACCTGGCTGGCCTGGCCCGCCTGGCTCGCCGCGGGCACGGTCACGCGGCAGTCCATCCGGCGGGCGGCGCTGGCCGGGCTCGGGCTGGCCGGCTGGGATCTGTTCCTGGATCCGCAGATGGTGGCCGAGGGCTACTGGCACTGGCACGACCCGGATCCGCACCTGCCCGGGGTGCCGACCGTCCCGCTGACCAACTACCTGGGCTGGCTCGGCGTGGCCGTGCTGATGATGGCGCTGCTCGCCGTGCTCGGCGGCGGTCCGGTCGCCCGGCTGGACCGGCACCGGGACGCCCCCATGCTCGCCCTGTACCTGTGGACCTACCTGTCCAGCGTGCTGGCGCTCGGAGTGTTCCTGGGGCTGCCCGCCGCGGCCGGCTGGGGAGCGCTGGGCATGGGACTGGTCGCGCTGCCCGCCGCCCGCGCGCTGGGTGCCGTGACCGGGCGCACCGAGCGCACGGCGCCGGAGGCCAAGGCATGACCGCGCTCGCCTGGGCGCCGGTACTGCTCGTCGCGGTGCTGACCGCACACACCGCGGTCAACGCGGCCCTGCTGCGCCACCTGGCCCCGGTCCCGTCCACTGTGGACGTACCGGTGGCGGTGCTGCTGCCGGTACGCGACGAGGCGCACCGGGTACTCCCCTGCCTGCGGGCCCTGCTCGCCCAGCGCGGGGTGCCCCGGCTGGCCATCGTCGTGCTCGACGACGGCTCGACCGACGGCACCGGCGCGCTCGTCGAGGCCGTACCGGACGAGCGGGTACGGCTGGTCGCCGGTACCCCGCCGCCCCCTGGTTGGCTGGGCAAGCCGCACGCGTGCCACCAACTGGCCGGGCACGCGCCGGCCGACGCCCGGGTGCTGGTCTTCCTCGACGCGGACGTGGTACTCGCCCCGGAGGCGGTCGCGACGGCGGTACCCGCGCTGGCCGGGTTCGACCTCGTCTCGCCGTACCCCCGGCTGGTCGCGGTCACCGTGGCCGAACGCCTGGTCCAGCCCCTGCTGCCGTGGTCCTGGCTGACGTTCCTGCCGCTGCGGATCATGGAACGGTCGGCGCGCCCCTCGCTGGCCGCGGCCGGCGGCCAGTTCCTCGTCGTGGACCGCGCCGCGTACCAGCGCGCCGGGGGCCACGCGGCCGTGCGCGACCGGGTGCTGGAGGACGTCGAGCTGGCCCGTGCGGTCAAGCGGTCGGGCGGCCGCATCGCGATCATGGACGGCTCACGGATATCCAGCTGCCGGATGTACGAGTCGTGGACCGAGATCAGAGATGGACATACCAAATCGTTGTGGGCGGCCTTCGGGTCGCCGGCGGGCGCCGGCGCCGTCGTGCTCCTGCTCCTCTTCGGGTACGTGTTGCCGCTCCTCATAGCCTTGATCAATCCACTTGCCGGGCTGCTCGGATATCTGCTCGGGGTCGCCGGCCGGGTCCTTGCCGCCCGCGCGACCGGTACCCGCACGTGGCCGGACGTGCTGACCCACCCGCTGTCGGTCGTCCTCTTCGCCGCCCTGGTGATCCGCTCGTACCACCTGCACCGGCGCGGCCGGATCCGCTGGAAGGGCCGGAGCCTGGATACTGGGCGAGTCGCGGACTCGGGGAGGATCGGGGGGAGGACCGGATGGCGAAAACGCTAGTGCCGAAGGGCGGCGTGCCCTGAGCCGGATCGTCGTGGTCGGAGCGGGCGTGGGCGGGCTGGCGGCCGCCGCCCGGCTGGGCGCCGCCGGGCACCGGGTCACCGTGTTCGAGCAGGCGGCGGTCGTGGGCGGCAAGCTCGGCCGGTACGAGCGCGTGACGCCCGAGGGCACCTTCCGCTTCGGCACCGGGCCGAGCCTGCTGACGCTCCCCCAGGTCTTCGCGGAGTTCTTCGCCGCCACCGGCACCCGGCTGGCCGACGAGCTCGACCTGGTACCGCTGGACCCCGTGGTGCGCCACGTCTTCGCCGACGGCACCGTGCTCGACTCGTCGAGCGACCCGGACGAGTTCGCCGCGCGCATCGCCGCCGCCCTCGGCGCCGGGGCCGCCGCCGACTGGCGGGTGCTGTGGCGGCGCGCGGCCCGGGTCTGGCACGCGTCCTGGCGTGACATCCTCACGTCCACTGTGGACTCACCGGCCGCGCTCGCCCGGATCGCGTGGCGGGTCGGCGACCTGGCCGCCATCGCGCCGGGGCGGTCGCTGCGCTGGCTGGGCCGGCGGCACCTGCGCGACGCGCGGCTGCGGATGCTGCTGGACCGGTACGCGACGTACGCGGGCGGCGACCCGCGCCGGGCACCCGCGGCACTGGTCGCCATCGCCTACGCGGAGCTCGCCTTCGGCGGCTGGCACCTGCGCGGCGGCCTGGGTACGCTCGCCGACGCGCTGGTGCGCCGGTGCCAGGCGTGGGGCGTGGACATCCGGACGGGCACGCCGGTCGCGCGGGTCGAGGCGGCCGGCGGCGCGGTCACCGCGGTGCTCCTGGGCGACGGCCGCCGGGTACCCGCCGACGCCGTCGTCTCGAACGCCGACGCGCTGGCCCTCTACCGCGACCTGCTCCCCCATCCCCGGCGCGCGGCCCGGCTGGCCGACCGCAGCCTGTCCGGCTTCGTCCTGCTGCTCGGCCTGCGCGGCCCGGCCCGGCACCCCTTCCCGGACACCGTCTACTTCCCGGCCGGGGAGGCGTCGGGGGTGCTCGCCCCGGTCGGCCGCGGGCACGACGCCGAGTTCGACGACGTCTTCGGGCGTGGCAGGCCGGCCCGGCCCGCGACCGACCCGGCGGTGTTCGTCGGCGCCGCGGCCGCCCCGGACCGGCACGAGGCGTGGTACGTGCTGGTCAACGCCGCGCCGCAGGGACCGGTGGACTGGCGGCGGGACGGGCTGGCGGAGGGGTACGCCGACCGGGTGCTGGAGATCCTGGCCCGGCGCGGCGCGGACGTGCGCGACCGGATCGCCTTCCGCGTGGTCCGCACCCCGGCCGACCTGGCCGAGGCCACCGCATCCCCGGACGGGGCGATCTACGGTACCGCCGGCCACCGGCTGCTGCGGCCGTCCAACCGCGGCCCGGTGCGCGGCCTGTACCTGGTCGGTGGGTCCACCCACCCCGGCGGCGGGCTGCCGATGGTCACCCTGTCCGCGAAGATCGTCGCGGACCGGATCGGTCCGGCCTGAGGCTCATTCCCGGGGATCGAGCAGCAGCGGAAGCGTCTCGGCCTCCCGCTCCGGCCGCGCTCGCCCGGGCGACAGGTCCTCCGTGGGTGCGTCCTGCGCTGACCCGGTGGCCGGGCCGGCCGCCGGGACGGTAGGCGGTGCGCCGACCGGCGGGGCGGCGGTGCGCAGCGCCCGGACGACGGCCACCAGCAGCTGGACCAGCCCGACCAGCCCCACGATCACCCAGACGCCGGCGACGAGCGTGGCGCTCCCGGCGCTCACGTCCCTGTTGAACAGGGCGCCCAGGGCGGCGAGGAGCAGCCCGCCCGCCGCGAGCACCACTCTGGTCGGCCGCTCGGCCAGGGTGAGCACGCCGATCTCGGCCATCCCGGCCCCGGCCGCCCGGGCGCGCACGTACTCGTGCAGCCAGGCCACCGCGAGACCGAGCACGGCGAGCCAGCCGGGCACGCCGACCAGCCACAACGCGAGCAGCCAGCACAGCTCCGACAGCCGGTCGGCGAGCGCGTCGTACACGTACCCGAGGGCGCTGGTCCGGCCGGCGATCACCGCGACCGCGCCGTCCACGCCGTCCGCCGCCGCCGACGCGAGCACCAGCACCGCGGCGAGCGCCGGCCACCCGCCGTGCCGCACCGCGAGCACCGGGGTGGCCACGGCGAGCAGCAGGCCGGCGGCGGTCACCACGGCGGGCGGTACCCGCAGCCGGGCCAGGACCTTGCCCGTCTGGTACGCGGCGCGGGCGAAGCGCCGCACCTCGGGCCGGGCGCTCCTCGGGTCCACCCCGCCGTGCAGGGCGGCCCACTGGTCAGCGTAGTTCTCCCAGGTGAGCACGGTCAGGCGCGAGCCCCGATAGCGAGGTTCTGCCACACCTCGCGGGTCGCCGTCGACCGGTTGAAGGTGATGAAGTGGATGCCCGGCGCCGCCTCGGCCAGCAGCCGGGCACACAACTCGCTGGCCTTCTCGATGCCCAGCCGGCGGACCGCGGCCGGGTCGTCGGCGATCCGCTCGAACTGGGCCGCGAGGTGCTTCGGGAACGGCGCACCGGACAGCTGCTCGGAACGCTCGATGGTGCGGATGGTGGTCACCGGCATGAGGCCGGCCACGATCGGCGTCTCGCAGCCCGTCGCGGCCACCCGGTCGCGCAGCCGCAGGTAGTCGTCCGCGTCGAAGAACATCTGGGTGATGGCGAAGTCCGCGCCGGCGCGGCACTTGCTGACGAAGTGCTCCGTGTCGCTCTCGATGTCGGCCGAGCGCGGGTGCTTGTAGGGGAAGGCGGCCACCCCGACGCAGAAGTCCCCGGACGCCTTGATCAGGCGTACCAGATCCGCCGCGTACGCGACGCCGTCGGGATGGCGTACCCAATCGCCCTGGGGGTTTCCCGGCGGATCGCCGCGGACCGCGAGCATGTTGCGGATGCCCGCGGCGGCCAGCCGCCCGACCACGTTGCGCAGTTCGGCGGTGGAATGGTCGACGGCGGTCAGGTGGGCCAGCGGCAGCAGCGTGGTCTGGGTGGCGATCCGTTCGGTGACCGCGACGGTGGTGTCCCGGGTCGATCCGCCGGCACCGTACGTGATCGACACGAACGAGGGCCGCAGCGACTCCAGCTCCCGGATCGCCTGCCACAGCTGGCGATCCTGCTCCTCGGTCTTCGGCGGGGAGAACTCGAAGGAGAATGTCGGCCCGCCGGCGAAGAGGTCGCCGATCGCGGCCGGCCCGCCGGGCATCACGGAAGGGAGACCAAGTGCCACGCTACGACTCTACGGGGTCGCCGCCCGGCGAACACGACTACGCCGTATCGGCGGTGATCCGTTCGGCGGCCGCGTGTGCCAGCAGGAAGAACGCCTGGCCCTCCACCGAGGTGCCCGGCCCGGTGAAGTCGGGTGAGCCGCACACCCCCCAGACCAGGCCCGCGTTGTCGACCCGCGCGGCGGCGGCGTCCCGCAGGGAGTGGCCGAGGCCGACGTAACCGAACGGCAGCCACCGGTCGGCCACGCCGCAGAAGATGGCGTACGCGAGCATCTGGGCGAAGTTGGTCTCGACGAAGGTTTCCGGCGCGTTGACCACATCGTGGAACAGCCCGTCCTTGCGCCGCCAGCGCATCGCCGAGTCGATCACGCGTTGCGCGTGCCGGCCCAGGTCGTCGCGGGCCTCGCCACGCGGCAGGTGCGGCATCATCCGGGCGATCGCGGCCACCACCCAGCCGTTGCCGGTACCCCAGAACTGCGACCGGGACAGCGACCGGCGGTCCTCGTCCCAGATCGCGGCGTAGAGCCCGGCCTGCTCGTCGAACAGCCGGACCCGGTGACCGTCGATCTGCCCGACGGCGGCGTCGGGATGGCCGGCGGTCGCCAGGAACGGGCAGACCATGTAGATCGTGTCGGCCCAGATCTGGCGGACCGCCGTCAGATGGAAAAGCGTGCCGTCCTCGCTGCGCGGCGCGTGCTCCAGCAGCCAGTACAGCTGCCAGTCCGCGGCCTGGTGATATCGCGGATCGCCGGTCGCCCGCCCCGCCCACAACACCGCCTCGCCATTCACCGCCCCATTGACAGCGGACGATTCCCCCATGTCGGCGAGCTGGCCGGACTGCGTCTGGCGGGTGACAGCGTCATGTGCCATCGCCAGTAACACATCGTAACGACCCACATCGTGAACCGCGTGTGCGGCGACGCCCTGCTCCCACGAGTAGCGCTGCATCGCGAGCATCGCGGTCAACACGCGGTGGGAGAGCGCAGTCAACTCAACAAGGGGCATGGACGAAGGTTCTCATGTTCGTTCTTAGGGGCACGTTAAGTGACGAAGTTGTCAGGGAGTTGTCAGCTCGTTTCGCCCGTCAGGGTGAAGGACCGCAGCCGATCAATCGCGAGAAGTGTACCGGCAAGGAGGAAGACAACACTCATGGCGATACTGACCTGAATCGAGACGTGACTCTCCAGTAGCGTTGTGTCACCAGCCTTGGCGGCGATCGTCAGCACGTACTGCTCGATCGACAGAGCCCGGGTGCCGGCGAGCAGGTTGCCCAGCAGCCCCTCCCAGAGCAGCACGTACAGCAGGCCAAGCAGCACCGGCCGCCGGGTGACGAGGCTGAGCAGGAGGAAGAACGCACAGTAGGCGATCGAGCCGACCACGCAGGCCAGCGCCAGACCGAGCCCGAAGCGGACCGAGTCGGCGATCACACCGGCCACGAACATCGGTACCGCGCTCACCACGGCCGTGACCGCGACCGCCACGGCGAGCTTGGCCAGCACGATCTGCCGGCGGGGCAGCGGCTTGGTCAGAATGTGCACGATCGTGCCGTCGTCGATCTCGGCGCCCAGCACGCCGGTACCGACGATCAGCGCGATCAGCGGCAGCAGGACCGCGAAGCCGAAGCCGTGCAGGATCGGCCCCGCCCACTGCCGCGCCTCGTCCGGCTGCAGCCCGTGCGCCAGCGCGGTCAGCCCGACCAGCAGTATCGGCATCGGTACCAGCAGCAGGAACCGCCGCCGGCCGAGCAGCCCCCGCGCGGTGATCCGGGCGATCGTCAGATTCATGATGCTGTCCCTTGAACGAGGTACGAGAAGACGCTTTCCAGGGACTCGTCCGACGGCACCAGCTGGCGCACCCGGATCCCCTCGCGCAGTGCGATCTTGGGTAGCGCCCTGGTGAAGGAGCCGTAGTCGCCGGCCCGTACCGCGAGACCGCCGGTCGCCACGTCGACCCCGGTCACCGAGGCCTCCCCCACCAGCGCGACCGCGAGCCGCCGGTCGTCGGTGGAGCGGATCGCGAACACGTGCGGCCGGTGGGTCATCAGCCGGCGGATGGTGCGGAAGTCGCCGGAGGCCGCGAGCCGTCCGGCGACGATCACCTGTACCGTGCCCGAGATCTGCTCGACCTCCTCCAGGATGTGCGAGGAGAACAGCACCGTGCGGCCGGTGTCGCCCATGTGGTGCAGCAGGTCCATCATGTGCATCCGCTGCCGCGGGTCCATCCCGTTGAACGGCTCGTCGAGCAGCAGCACGTCCGGCTCGTGCACCAGCGCCGCGGCCACCCGGGTGCGCTGGCGCATGCCCTTGGAGAAGGTACTGATCCGCCGGTCCTTCGCCTCCTGCATCTCCACCAGGGAGATGGCCCGCCGCGCCGCGTCCTGCGGGTTGCGCAGCCGGTGCAGCTTCGCACTGGCCAGGACGAACTCCCAGGCGGTCAGGAAGCCGTGCACCGCCTCGCGCTCGGAGACCAGGCCCAGGATCCGGTACACCTCGGGGTTGCGCCACGAGGGCTGGCCGGCGACGGTGACCGTGCCCTGGGACGGCGCCAGGAAGCCGGCCATCATGTGCAGCAGGGTGGTCTTGCCCGCCCCGTTCGGGCCGAGCAGGCCCGTCACCCCGGACCCGAGGGTCATCGTCACGTCGTTGACCGCGACCACGTTGCCGTACCAGCGGGACACCCCGCGCAGCTCGACGAGGTTCATACCGTCAGCCTCCGGTAGCGCAGGACGAGGAGCGAGACGCACCCGGTGACCAGGAGTACGGCCGCGGCGAGGTACACCGGTCCGTAGCCGGCGATGTCCATCGTGTGCGTGCGGTAGATCCAGTTGGACAGGCCCTGGATCAGCAGTACCGGATCGATCATCCGGGACAGCTGGCGCAGCATGTCTCCGCCGAGCACCTGCAGCACCCCGACCACCGGCGTGGTCACCAGGAACACGCCCACGATCGAGGCCGCCGCGACCGCGCGCCGGCTGGCCAGCGATGCCACCAGGACCGCGATCGACGAGAAGATCAGGGCGTAGATGCCCGCGTAGCTCAGGCCGCCGAGCAGGTCGGTGAACTCGTGCCAGGCGCCCGAGGCACCGCGCTTCTGGGCGAAGACGCCGCCGAGGAACATCAGCAGCAGCGGCCCGGCCAGGACCAGCCACATGGCGCTGATCATGGCACCCAGCTTGACCAGTGCGTAGTCCGCGCGGCGCAGCGGGCGGGAGAAGTACAGCGGCAGGATGTGCGCCCGCAGGTCGCGCGAGACCAGCTCGGGCGCGACGACGGCGAGGAACAGCAGCAGCGGGATGCCGACCGCGTCGCAGTACTGCAGGTAGCTGATGATCACGTTTCCGCTCTGCGTGCGCAGAGCCACCGCGATCGCGGCGACCGTGAAGGCCAGGCCGACGACGATGAACGGGAAGATCTTCGCCTTCGCCGTGCGGCCGAGACCGAACGCCGTGCGCAGGCTGTGCAGGTACAGCGAGACCGCCGCGTACCGGCGGCCCAGCCGGGGACCGGTGTAGCGCTGGTACCCGATGTCGTGGATGACCCCGTCAGCCAGCGCCATGGCCGACCTCCTGTCGTGCTGGCCCGGCCGCCGGCCGGGGTGCGGCGGCGAACAGTTCGGCGACCCGGTGCCGCCGCTGGTCGAGCCGGTGCAGTGGCAGGTCGAGCGCGGCGACCGCGCCCATGATCAGGTCGTACGTGTCGTCGGACTCCAGCGGTACCACCAGCAGCCGCCCGTCCCGGGTGACCGGCAGGCCCATCTGGCCCAGCCGCGCGGCCAGTTCGTCGGTACCCTCGTCCACCTCCACCGCGAGCAGATCGCGCTCCACCGTCATCGCGGAGACCCGGTCGGCGCGCAGCAGCCGCCCGCCGTCGATGGCCACCACGGAGTCGCAGATGCGCTCCACCTCACCGAGCAGGTGCGAGCAGACGACCACCGAGATGCCGAACTCCGTGCCGATGCGGTGGATCAGCGCCAGCATGGCGTCCCGGCCGGCCGGGTCCAGCCCGTTGGTGGGCTCGTCCAGCAGCAGCAGGTCCGGGTCGTGCACCAGCGCCTGGGCCAGCTTGACCCGCTGCTTCATCCCGGTGGAGTACCCGCCGACCTGCCGGTACCGCTCCTCGTAGAGGCCGACGTGGCGCAGCGCCTCGGAGGCCCGCTCGCGCGCGGCGGTTCGCGGCAGCCCGCTGGTACGCGCCAGGTGCGTGACGAGTTCGGCGGCGACCAGGTCGGGCGGCAGGCACTCGTGCTCGGGCATGTAGCCGACCCGGGCGCGGATCGTCTCCGCGTCGCGGCCCGGGTCGAATCCGAGTACCCGGACCGCGCCGCTGGTCGGCTCCAGCAGGCCGAGCAGGATCTTGATGAGCGTCGACTTGCCTGCGCCGTTTGCCCCGATCAGGCCGATGATGCCGGGCTCGACGTCGACGGTGAGGGCGTCCAGTGCGGTAACCCTCGGATACCGCTTGGTCAATGCCTGTGTCTGGATCAATGCCACCAGGCGACTGTACGGGCAGACGACGTACCGTGGGGTCCGGTATTCCCCCGCCGGTTACCCGGACACGCCCCTGAAGACCTACCCCTAAGTGGCCGACGGACTCGGCGCCGGTGCCGGCCAGACCAGCGCGTCCTCCGGCACCGGCGAGTCCAGCCGGACCGCGTCGCGGTGGGGCAGCACGCACTGCTCCACCAGGGCACGGACCACGATACGGGCCAGCTCGACGGCGCCGCGCGCCTGGAAGTGCGTGTTGTCCTGCACGCCGTCGGGGTAGTTCGGGCGCTGCCCCGGGGCCAGCCACAGGAAGTAGTCCCTGGTGCCGTCCACGCCGAGCCGGTCCCACAGCGCCATGCTGAGCGCCGTCAGGTCGACCACCGGTACCCCGGCGGCCGTGCCCAGTTCCCGCATCGCCTGCGGATAGAGGCCATGGCTCGCGGTGGCGTGACCGGCCGCGTCGAACCGGCGCCGCTCCACTGGGGTGACCAGGACCGGGTGCGCACCGTGCCGCCGGGCGCCGTCGATGTACATCGAGAGGTACTGCTGGTAGGTGGTGAACGGATCGGTGTGCCGGTCGTCGGTCTTCTCATCGTTGTGGCCGAACGAGATCAGCAGGTAGTCGCCGGGCCCGATCGTGGCGAGGATCTTGTCGAGCAGCCCGACCTCCACGAAGCTCCTGGAACTGGCTCCGGAGAGCGCCTCGTTGTCCACGCGTACCCGATGGTCCAGGAACGGCGGCAGCGCCTGACCCCAGCCGGCCTTCGGCGCGGTGTCCAGCGGCCAGGTCGCGGCGGTCGAGTCGCCGGCGACGTAGACGGTGACCGGGTGGCGCCGACCGTGCGCGACGGCCGCGCTCGCGAAGGTCACGGGTGCGGCGACGGCGCCGCCGAGGGCGAGCAGGACAAGCCTTCTGGGTATCTCGCTCACTGCCACCTCCGGGTCGGGGTCCGGCTGGGAAAGCGCTTTCCTCCATCGGATCGACATCCAACGATCCGCTGTCAAGCGGGGCCCGCGGCGCCGCCCTTATCACACTCAATGTCCAATCTTGGCAGGCTTCGCGATCGTGGTCGTCTAGACCCGCTGGGGCCAGTACAAATGACCACGATCCACTGCCATCACCGCACGGAGGCCTTCGCAGGGCACGAGCCGAGGTGGCACACCAGGTATGACGGCGTGGCCGGGCTTGCCACAGGCACCGCAACACACACCCTTGTTGAGGGTCCATTTGAGAAAACGGCGGTAGAGCTTCGTCGGGTCGGC
>JBBWZQ010000357.1:0-24933 GCA_039649115.1 Micromonosporaceae bacterium
GAGCCTGTGGCGCGGTGGCCCGCACCGCGCTGCGTCATCGAACCGACACGGGGTGCGGGCGGTGCAGGGCGGTGCAGGGCGGTGCAGGCTGGTCCCGTCGCCCTGCGCAGCACCGGTGCGGTGGCCTTCGGCCGCGTTCACCATGATCAGGGCGTATGGTGCCGGCATGATCACGAGTTGCCGGAGGAACGCGTAGTCGACTATCCGTTTCTCCGCCGGATCGCGATCAACCCCCGGCTCCCCGTGATCACGGCGCCACCCGAGCGATCACAGCGCCCACGCGCTCGATCACGGCGGCGCCACGCGCGGATCACGTCGCCCACGCGCGGATCACGTCGCCCACGCGCGTGGATCACGTCGCCCACGCGCGGATCACGTCGCCCACGCGCGGATCACGTCGCCCACGCGCGGATCACGGCGCCCACGCGCGCGATCTTGGCGCCGCCAGGGCGCGATCACGGCGCCCACGCGCGCGATCACGGTCCGCGCTCGCCCGACCAGAACGCCCACTCAAGCGATCACCCAGACCGGATCAGGACAATACCGACATCCCCGGATAACGGCCCCGGCCCTCATCCCCCCTTTGGCGCGGCGCTACCCCAGATCTTGGTCACCGCTACACGCCTGGACGTGTACCAGCGACCAAGGTCCGCTCCGGCGACCCGAGCCCGGCGCACGGCCGAGCCCCGCGCACGGACCCGGCCCGGCCCGCCGCCAGGCCCGGCGCACGGCCGAGCCCGGCGCATCGCCGAGCCCGGCACGGGACCGTGCGTGGTCGCGAGGTGGCGGCCCGGTTCACCGCGCGCGGAAGTAGCGGGGGATCATGTACGCGACGACCTGCGCGCCGATCTTCGCGCCCTGCGTGTCAGCGATGTGGGTGTGGATGCCGCCCCAGACGCGGGCCTCGATGACCTCCGCGAGCGCCTGGGAGAAGCTGCTGAAGTACCGCCTCGTGCCCGAGTCCGCGCTGTAGGCGTTGAACGCGATGGCGTCCTTGTGGAAGAAGTACCTGAGCGTCAGCATGGTCGCCGCGGTCGAGCAGGCGTGGCCCGAGGTGTAGTCCGGGTGCGGCGGCGTGACGAGCAGCGGCGTCCAGTTGGGATCGGCGACCGTCGCCGGGTTGCCGTCGGTGTCGGCCAGTTGGATCGCGGTGATCGGACGCCAGAAGTTCCACGCCCCCTTCTCGTTGAAGCAGGCGATGACGGCGTCGGCCTCGGCGAGGTCGGCCATCGCGAACATGCGGGCTGCCTGCAGGGCGTCGAGGTGCTGGCCGGTGACGAGTTGGCGCTTGATCTCCCACTCGGTCAGCCGCCGGTCGTGCCACCAGATCGCGGCCTGGGTCTGGTCGGTGGTGCGGATGGTGCTCGTCTTCGCGCCGATCGCCTTGACCTCGTTGAAGTCCTTGGCGTATGCGGCGCTGGTGAGCGCCGGCGGTCCGGAGGTGCGGAACATCGACGCGCTCGGGATGAGGAACGGCTTGACGTGGCCCACCCACGCGCCGTCCGAGGCGAAGGCCGGCGGCGTCGGCCGCCACTGGCCGGGCTGGGAGCCGACGGCCCAGGTCTGCGGGGCGTACGCGCCGTCGTTCTGCCGCGCCGTGATCATGGCGGTGGCCGCCTTGCCGCCCACGGTGATCCCGCCCTGCTTGGCGGTGCCGTCGGGAATGGCGGCGAGCGACTGGTCGTACTGTGCCTGCAGGGTCGCCTGCTGCGCGGGGAACAGCGCGACCAGGACCTGGTAGGCCGAGGTGGCGACGGCCGCGTCGATCGACTCGCCGCCGCCCGCGGCGGGCGAGACCAGATAGGGCTGGTACGGGGTGCCGGAGATCGCGTTCACCGCGTCGTACATGGCTCCGTGCACCATCGCGAAGGCCCGTCCGGTGTTCTGCGGTGGCTGCTGCGCGACGTCCCAGATCGCGTGCTCGGCGTTGAGGTCCCAGGCGAGGATCGAGGCGGGTGAGGTCGCGGCGGCGACGGCGGCGTGCGCGAGCGCCAGCGGGGATGCGAGCGCGAGGCCCGCGGCAAGCGCCAGGCCCACCGCTCCACGGCGGCTCCGGAATCGACCTCTCATGACCTTCTCCCCTCGCTGGCGAACCATTTCTATAGGCAGAGCGTCTTTCCGGCGCCGCGCAGCATCGTGCCCCGACTATGAGTAAAAAGGAGGGCGGGCGATCCGTAGCAAGACCATATCGCTTCGCCCAGGCGATTGAGGATGATCATTTTGGTACAGATACCGGGTGCGCCACCCCGCCGCGGTGCAACCGGTTCGCTCCCGACCTGGCATCCCGGCTGTACCCGTCCGCCGTCAGGGTGGTGTCCGATGACTACTTCCGCCGCCCCCAGGTACCGCGACCGCCTGCAGATCCTCGTCTGCGCGCTGGTCGCGTCGGACTTCGTGATCTTCGTGGTGAACTTCCGCTCGGCGGTAGGCCCGCAGATCCTCGTGTCGCTGCCGGTGTTCGCCCTGGCCGCGATCGTGGCCGGGGTGACGTGGCAGGCGTGGCGTTCGTGCCGTGACCGCGTGGGCAGGCGGTTCTGGCGCACGGTCTGGATGGCTGAGGTTTTCACCCTGACCGGCCAGCTCATCGACGTCCAGACGTACACCCACGGCCCGACCCCGGCCACGAGCCCGCTGCAGGTCGCCTACTCGGTGGTGCCGTTCCTGCTCGTGCTCGGCGCGCTGTACCGGGTGCCGCTCGGCACCCGCAGCCGCGGGGAGCGCCAGCGCGTACTGCTCGACACGGTGACGGTGACGGTGGGCGCGTCCGTGGTCGTGTGGTACATCTCGCGCGTACAGCACGCGGGCGGCGCCGCCGAGCAGCACGCCGGCATCAGCAGCGTGACCATCGTGCTGGTCTCGGTCGTCCTGTTCGCTTTGATCAAGGTGATCATGTCCGGCTCGCGCGTGGTGGACCCGCGGTCGCTGCGGTTGTTCAGCACCGGCCTGCTCGTCGAGGTCGCCGGCATCATGGTCGCGCCGTTCGTCCCCACCCGGCCCACGTACAGCGTCGAATTGCTCGTCCGCTGCCTCACCTACGCCCTGATGGTGGCCGCCGCCCGCCGGCAGTGGCGGGCCGCCGGTCAGGCGCGGGCGGCCGAGCCGTCCGGCCGGCGGCCGTTCAGCTTCCTGCCGTACGTCGCGGTCGCCGCCGTGGACGCGCTGCTGCTCGCCACGCTGTCGGCCCGGCGAGGTGGGCAGTTCGTGATCGCGGTGGCCGCGGTCGCGCTCACCGGCCTGGTCATCGTGCGGCAGATCGGCGCGTTCCGGTACAACGCCAACCTGCTCGGCGAGCTGGGACGCCAGGAGAAGCGCTTCCGGTCGCTCGTGCAGAACGCCGCGGACGTGATCGCGATCGTCGACCGCGACGGCATCATCACCTACGTCAGCCCCGGGGTCCGGCAGTTCCTCGGCCGCTCGCCGGACGAGCTGATCGGCACCCCGGGGCCGCCGGTGCACCCGGACGACCAGGCCGCCGCCGAGCAGGCCTTCGCGGCGGCGCTCGCGGAGCCCGACCTGACCCCGAGCTACGAGATGCGGGTGCGGCACACCGACCTCGGCTGGCGGCGGGTGCGCGTCACCGTCACCAACATGCTGGCCGATCCGGCGGTCGGCGGGATCGTCACCAACAGCAGCGACATCACCGAGGCGCATGCCTACCACAGCCAGCTCTCCCACCAGGCGTCCCACGACTCACTGACGGATCTGGCCAACAGGTCGCTGTTCGGCGAGCAGTTGGAGCGGGCACTCGACGGCGCCGGGGGCCGGCCGGTGAGCCTGGCCCTGGTCGACCTCGACGACTTCAAGGCGGTCAACGACACCCTGGGCCACCAGGCCGGTGACGCCCTGCTGATCGCCGTCGCCGAGCGGCTGCGGCGCGGCGTGCGGCCGCAGGATCTGGTGGCCCGCCTCGGCGGGGACGAGTTCGCCGTGCTGCTCGACGGCGTCGGCGCCACCCGGGTGGAGGCGATCGCCGAACGGATGCTGGGCATCCTCACCGAACCGCTGCGCATCGACGGGCACGAGGTGTGCGTGCAGGCCAGCGTGGGCCTGGCCGAGGCCGGCCCGGGCGACGGCGCCGGCCAGTTGCTGCGCCTCGCGGACGTGGCGCTGTACGAGGCCAAGGGCGCGGGGAAGGGCCGCTACGTGCGGTACGCCGAACACATGCAGCCGAGGATGAGCGCCCGGGCCGAGTCCGCCGCCGACCTGCGCCGCGCTCTGCAGGCCGGCGAGTTCGAGCTGTACTACCAGCCGATCGTCGCGCTGCCCTCCGGGCGCCTGACCGGAGTCGAGGCGCTGCTGCGCTGGCACCACCCCGTACGGGGACTCGTGCCGCCGCTGGACTTCATCCCCGTGGCGGAGCAGACCGGCATGATCGTGCCGATCGGCCACTGGGTACTGGTCCAGGCATGCCGGGACATGGCGGCCTGGCTGGCGCGGTACCCGGACACCGCGCCGGAGGTGGTCAACGTCAACGTCGCCCCGCGCCAGTTGCGCCACCCGGGCTTCGTGGACGAGGTGCTCGCCGCGCTGGCCAAGGCGGGGCTGCCGGCGAGCCGGCTGGTGATCGAACTGATCGAGAGCACGATCGTCGAGGACGTCAACCCGCAACTGGGGCGGTTGCGGGAGGCGGGCGTGCGCATCGCGCTGGACGACTTCGGCACCGGCCAGTCCACGTTGAGCCTGCTGGACGCCTGCCCGGTCGACGAGCTGAAGCTGGACCGCTCCTTCGTGCGCGAACCGGGCCAGGACAAGGTGGCCACCGTGGTGGCGCGGATGGCCGAGGCGCTCGGCGTGTACGCGGTCGCCGAGGGCGTCGAGACGCGCGAGCAGGCCGAGCACCTGCACAGCCTCGGGTACGGCCTGGCGCAGGGGTTCCACTTCGCCCGGCCGGTACCGGCCGCCGACCTCACCGAGCTGCTCCGGCGGGGAAGCTCGCTGGCGGCGACGACAGCTCCCGCGAGCTGACCGCGCCCGGCTGCCGGGCCAGCGCGAGAGACAGCCAGATCAGGACGGCCGCGGCCAGTACGTGCAGGATGCCCTTGTACGGGCTGTACGGCAGCGGTGCGCTGAGCGCGAACACCGGCAGGACGACCGCGTATCCCCACGCGGGCAGCCGCGGGTACACCCCGGCGCGCACCATCGACAGTCCGAACAGGACACAGCCCGCTATGAAGACCAGCGCGCTGGCCAGTACCGCGGTCCCGGTGGGGCCGCGCAGCAGGTGGGTGACGACGGGGCGGTCAAAGTGGATCAGCGCGATGTCCAATGTGTACGCCGCGGCGCCGAACATGCCGGTACCGACGAGGGCGACCGCGTAGCCGGCGGCACCGAGGCGGCCGGCCACCCGCGCCTGGCTCAGGTGCAGCGCGACGAGCAGCGGCAGCGCGACGAAGGGGGAGAGCCCCAGGACGAAACTGGTGGGCGTGGTCTTGCCGGTGAAAGCCTCGATGGTGCCGGGGATGCCGATGGCCACCCCGGCCAGCAGGCCACTCGCGGCACCGAAGCGGAAGAGGAAGGTCATGCCCGGACCGTACGGGCGGCCGGCCGGACCCGGTAAGTGCCGGCGGGCACGTGCCGGCCGGCATCTCGCGAGGCGGCCCCGGTCGCCGTAGCCTGCAGGGATGACCCCGAGCCGGCCGGTACCGTGGGTGTCCACGGTGCTCTACGTCGCGGTACTCGTGGCTGGCGGGTACGCGCAGCTCACCGGCCTGGGTGCCGGCCGGCCGGCGCCGTTCCTCGCGGCCCTCGCCGCCCTCTTCGCGCTCGACGCCCTGGAACGCCGGCGCTGGCCGGCGGCCACTCCCGCGGTGCCGGCCGCCCTGCTGCTCGCGGTGCGGGCCGCCCTGTTCGTGACCGTGGCCGCGACGGACGGGTCGGGGCTGTCCCGGGTGCTGTTCGTCCTGATCCCGTTCGCCGCCTACTTCGCCTTCGGCCGCGCGGCCAGCGTCGCGCTGGGCGCCGGCTGCGTCGCGCTCGTCGTGGTCATCTACCAGCTGACCGCGCCGCGCTGGTACGCCGACGTCGAGCACGTGTCCGACCTGCTGATGTTCTGCGTGGGCCTGGCACTGACGATCGTGATGGCGGCGGTGGCGGCGCGCGAGCGGTCCGGCCGGGAGCGGCTGGAGGTCTACGCGGCACAGGTGGCCGAGCTGTCCGCAACGGCCGAGCGCAACCGGGTGGCGCGCGACATCCACGACGAGCTGGGGCACCGGCTCACCGCGGTCGCGGTACTCCTGGAGAAGGCGACCGCCTTCGGCGAGCGCGATCCGGGCGCGGCAAGGCAGGCCGTGCGCGACGCGCAGCGCTGCGCCCGGCAGGCCCTGGAGGACGTGCGGCGCTCGGTCCGCACCCTGCGCGCGGAGCCCGAGCAGTTCCACCTGTCCACCGCGCTCGCCGACCTGGTACGGGAGGCTGGCGCCGGCGGTCCGGCGGTGAGCCTCGCGGTGTCCGGCGACGAGAGCGGGTACGGGCAACCCGCCCTCACCGCCCTGTACCGCGCCGCGCAGGAAGGCCTCACCAACGCGCGCCGGCACGCCGGTGCCACGCACGTGCGGGTCAGCGTCGACCTCGACCCGGCCCGGGCGAGCCTCGTCATCTCCGACGACGGGCGTGGCTTCCTGCCCAGCCGGGCCGGGTTCGGCCTGCTCGGCATGCGGGAACGGGTCCAGCTGGTGCACGGGCGCGTGGAGGTGGACAGCGGCGCGGGCACCGGTACCCGGATCGCCGTCACGGTCCCGCGGCGGACCCGGCCGTGACGCCTGGCCCGGTACGGGTCCTCGTCGTGGACGACCAGCAGCTGATCCGCGAGAGCATCGCGTCGCTACTGTCCATACAGGACGGTATCGAGGTGGTGGGGGTGGCCGGCGACGGCCATGGCGCGGTGGCGCAGGCGCTGGCGCTGCGGCCGGACGTGGTCCTCATGGACGTGCGGATGCCCGGGATGGACGGCGTGGCGGCGGCGGCCCGGCTGCACGGCGAGGTGCCGGCGTGCCGCGTGGTCATGCTGACCACCTTCGACGACGAGGAGTACGTGGTCCAGGCGCTGCGCGCCGGCGCGGTCGGGTACCTGCTCAAGGACCTGCCGGTGCGGGAGTTGGCCGAGGCGGTGCGCCTCGTCCACGAGGGCGTGGCCCAGTTCGATCCGGCGGCGGTGGCGCGCCTGGTGGCCGCGCTGGACCGGCCGGCGGCCGACCCCGGCGAGCTTCCCCTGACGGCCCGGGAGATCGAGGTGCTGCGGCTGGTCGGGACCGGCGCCACCAACCGCGAAATCGCCGGCACCCTGTACCTGAGCGAAGGTACCGTCAAGAACCATGTGTCACGCATCCTCACCCGGCTCGGGCTGCGCGACCGCACCCAGGCGGCCGTGTACGCGCGCGAGCACCGCCTGCTCTGAACACGATGTCACGGGAGGAACGGATGCGTCCGTCACAGCATGAGAAAGCCGCGGCCTTCCGCGCGCTGCACGAGTCCGGTGTGTTCGTCATACCCAACCCCTGGGACGCGGGATCGGCGAAAGTGTTCGCCGCACTGGGCTTCCCGGCACTCGCGAGCACGAGCTCCGGCTTCGCGTTCACACTGGGGCGTCCCGACGGCGGCGCCACCCTCGACGAGGTGGTCGAGCACGCCGGCGCGCTGGACCGGGCCACCGACCTGCCGGTCTCGGTCGACCTGGAAAACGGGCACGGGCCCCGGCCCGAGGACGCCGCACTGGCCATCACCAGGGTCGCCGGGGCCGGCGCGGTCGGCGGCTCGATCGAGGACCACGACCCGGCCACCGGAATCTACGAGCTGGCGTACGCGGCCGAGCGGGTCGCCGCCGCCGTCGAGGCGGCCCGGCGGCTCGACTTCCCGTTCACCCTGACCGCGCGCGCCGAGAACCACCTCCACGGCCGCGACGACCTCGCCGACACGATCGCCCGGCTGCAGGCGTTCGAGCGGGCCGGCGCCGACGTGCTCTACGCGCCGGGGCTGTCGGACGCCGAGCAGATCCGCGCGGTGTGCGCCGCGGTCTCGAAGCCGGTCAACGTGCTCGGCCGGCCCGGACTGTCGGTCCCGCAGATCGCGGCGGCGGGTGCCCGGCGGATCAGCGTTGGCGGCGCGCTCGCCTGGGTCGCGGTCAGCGCGATGGCGTCCGCCGCGCAGGCGATCCGCGACACCGGCGACTTCTCGGTGCTGGCGGTGCCGGCCCAGGTCCGGCACTGGGTCGACGCGTGACGCCGGTCGGGTTGGCGCCGCGGTCCCGGTCAACTCCGCGGGCAGCCGGCCGCGCCTGCGGATAGCATCGGCTCGGGGGTTGGCGTGGCGACGATCGCGGCATGGGGATGGCTACGGCGCAAGGACCCCGGCCTGACCACGGTGCGGCGCGCGGCGCGTACGGCCATCGTGGCCTGCACCGGCTTCTATGCCTGCAGGTACGGGCTGGACAACCGGGTCCTCGCCACCTACGCGCTCTTCGGCGCCGTGGCACTCGGCGCGCTGTCCCAGATCCCCGGTACCGCCGCGCAGCGGGCCCGTACCCTGCTCGCGATGCTGCCCGTCGGCGCCGTGCTCGTCACCGCCGGTACCCTGCTGTCCGTATCCAGCTGGACCGCGGCGGCCGGCATGTTCGCGCTCGGCTTCCTGGTCAGCTACGCCGGGGTCGGCGGCCCGCGGCTGGTCGGGCTCGCCACCGGCCTGCAGCTGCTCTACATCCTGCCCTGCTTCCCGCCCTACGCTCCGGGCACCCTCGGCTACCGGCTGGCCGGGCTGGCCCTGGCCGTGGTGCTGCTCGCGGTGGCCGAACTGGTGCTGTGGCCCGACCCGCCGCCGGTGCCCTACGAGCACCGGCTCGGCGGCGCCGTGCTCGCGCTCACCGGCTGCCTGACCGACCTCGCCGACGCGGTGGGCGGCGACCCGCAGGCCCGGGACCGGCTGGCCGGGCGGCTGCCCGAGGCGACCGAGGCCGGGCAGGCGATCCGGCCGTCCCGGCTGCCGCCGGCCGAGCGGCCGGCGTCGGCGAGCCGGCGGGACCGCGCGCTCAGTGACGCGGGCGGCGCCGCGCGACTCGTCCTCGGCCGCACCGTCGATGTCTTCTTCGACAGGGTCCGGAAGCCGCTGGGCGCCGCCGAGGCCAGCACGCTCCTGCGCGAGGCCGCCGCCGGTGCCCGGGCGGCGGCGGCACACCTGTGCGGCACCGGACCGCCACCGGAGGTCGACCCGATCCTCCAGGCGATGGCCGAGTTCCGGGCGGCCCGGCGGCGGGTGCCGCCCGACGCGGCGCACCCCGACCGGCTCCGGCTCGGCGCGCTGGCCCTGGCCATCGCCGACGGGGTGAAGGTGGTGGTCGCCGCCGTCCGGGTGGCGAGCGGGGCGCCGATCCATCCGGACACCACGCCGCAGAGCGCCCAGCCCGGGCCTTTCTGGTACGCGTACCACCCCGGCCTCTCGCTGTGGTGGCACCGGTTCCGCGAGCACCTGACGCCGCGCTCGGTCTACTTCCAGGCAGCGCTGCGGCTCGCCCTGGCGCTCGCGGTGGCCCGGCTGCTGGCCGGCCTGCTGGACCTGTCGCACGGCTTCTGGGTGCTGCTGGCCACCCTGACCCTGCTGCGCACCTCGGCAGCGGAGACCCGCTCCACCCTGCGCCCCGCGCTGGTCGGCACGGTGCTCGGCGCCATCCTGGCCGGCGGGCTGCTGCTGGTGGTGGGCGGCCAGGAGCAGGTGTACGCGATCGCCCTCCCGCTGGTGATGCTGGTCGGTTTCGTCGCCGGCCGGCTGCTCGGGCCGGGCTGGGGGCAGGCGTTGTTCACGGTGGTGGTCGCCCTGGTTTTCGCCCAGGTGGCGCCGGTGAACTGGCAGCTGGCCGAGGCCCGCGTGCTGGACGTCACGCTGGGCGCCGTGGTCGGTGTGCTGGCCGGCCTGTTCGCCTGGCCACGCGGTGGCGCCGGCGAGCTGCACCGGGCCGCGGCGAACTTCATGGCGGCGTGCGCCGCCGTGGTGCGGGAGACGGTCGCGGTGCTGACCGAGGCCGCCGCGCCGGGGCATGCGGTGGCCGTGGCGCGGCAGCGGGGCCAGCTCGCCGAGGCGTCCTACGCGCTCTACCAGAGCGAGCGCGCCGACCCGCGCGCCGTGGTGGCGGACTGGCAGGCCACGCTGCTGGCCGGCCATCATGCGGTACGGGGAGCGGAGGCGTTGCTGCGGTACTGCCCGACCGGCCGGATGGTGGCCTGCCGCCGGCAGCTGGCAACGGCGGCCGCCACGGTCGCGGAGGCGTACGAGGAGCTGGCCGAGCGCCTCCGGCGGCACCGCCCGGCACCCGCCGCGGGCCCGCACCTGCCGCCGGAGGAGTGGCCCGACGGTCTGGGTGCGGACCTCTACCACCTCGCCGACCTCCGGGTGTGGCTGGCCGGCCTCGCCGACGACCTGACCCGGCTGGCCAGATCGTCCAATGTGGACAACGTGGCGACCTCCGGGGTGGCACCGGCACCGGTCAGCCAGCGCTGACGGGCTGGCTGGCATGCAGGTGTGCGCGGTCGGCGGCGGCTCGCCCTGACGCCCACCCGTCGCGGTTGGTCACCGCGACCTGCCGGCCGACCAGTTCGGGGAACAGCTCGCCGGCCAGCGCGCCGATCCTGGCCTCCCGCGAGGCGAGTACCGGTAGCAGCCGCCCGGCGCCGGGCTGGCCGGCCGCGTCCCGGCTGGCCTCCTCGGTCGCCTGCCTGGTCGCCTCGGTCAGCCGCTCGCCGATGCGCTGCGCGTATGCGGTGAGGAACGACTGGCGGAACGAGCGGGTGCTGGACCGGCCGAGCGCATCCCGGTGTGACCCGGCCCGCATCATCGCCGCTGTCGCCTGCACCAGCAGCGAGGTGAACAGCAGCTCCACACCGTCCACATCGGACACGAACCCGAGCACGGTGGCGAAGCCCAGCGAGCTGGACCACACCGACCGGCACCGGTTGGCCCTGGCCACCGCGTCCAGCAGGAGTACCTTGGGCGCCTCGTACGGGTTGTCCACGCCGATCCGCCGCCCGACCGGCTCCGCGTGGGTACCCGCGCCGGCCGCCAGCAGCGCGTGGTCGATGCTGTACCGGGCCATCAGCTCCTGTGCCTTGGCCGTGTAGGCCTCCGCCTCCTCGGGGAAGGTGGTGGACTCGGCCTTGGCCAGGAGCGCGCGTACCCGGTCGAGTTGCCGCGGGTGCACCGCGGGTCCGTCGGTCCGGGGCGCGCCGGTGCCATCCGGGCGAGCCGCGCCGGGCAGCGGGCACAGCATCTGGATGGGCGGGCACGTGACCAGGAGGTGCAGTACCTCGAGCGCGCAGCGCACCACTTCCGGCCGGCTCAGGTCTTCGCGTTCACCGAGTGCCGTCAGGTACCCGTCGTCACGTTGCCACCACACCGCGGTACCCAGCTCGCGCACCTGCGCCGACCACCGTTCGTCCACAGTGGCCGCGGCGTACCCGCGCATCGCCGCCACCACCGCGTCCACGACGACCCGCACGTGCCGCGGACCGTGACCGCGCTGCGCGATGCGGACCAGGTCGGCGGGTTGCCAACCGCGCTGCCACGCGGCCACCACCTGCCGCTGCAGGGCGGCGGTCACCGCGGCGTCCACCACCGGCCGGCGGCCCGCGGCACCCAGCCCGCCGGCCAGCGCGTCGCAGCGGCGGCGCACCGCGGCCTCGTCCTCGACGTGCAGGGCCTGCACGCCCTCGGTCAGGGTCTGCTCCACCATCGCCGTGACCGCCGAGGCGGAGCCCAGCGGTGCGTCCGGCCCAACGGATCCGGCCTGCTCCTGGTGCCTGCGCTGGCGCTGCTGCCGCGCCTTCTGCTTGGCCTGGCGGCGTTCCCGGTTACGTGTGCCCACGGTCACCTCCGGTGCGCGGTGCTTCTCCGCGCGCTTCTCCGCGCTCGCGCGTTCGACGACCGGGCCATGATAAGTGTCCGATCCGACAGGACGGTGCCCGGCGCGCGGTGGGCGGATAGAGTGCACGCCGTGCCAGATCTCTGGAAGGGCGTCGCGGCCAGGCTGGGCCGGTTGGCGGGGCGGGGACCCGCCGCCCGCCGCGCCACCCGACCCGGTCCCGCGCAGCTTGCCCGCCCGCGCCAGGTCGCGGCGTTGCGACGCCGCCGGTTGAGCTACGCACCGCAACTGGACGGGCAGGCCGACCCGGGCGAGATCGTGTGGACCTGGGTCGCGTACGAGGACGACCCGCGCCAGGGGAAGGACCGCCCGGTCCTCGTGGTCGGGCGGGAGAGCCGGACCCTGTTCGGTCTCATGCTGTCCAGCCAGAGCGAGCGCGACGGCCAGCGGGGCTGGCTCGCGCTCGGACCCGGCGCGTGGGACCGCGACAACCGGCCGAGCTGGGTGCGGCTCGACCGGGTGCTCACGATGCGCGAAGACGGCATCCGGCGCGAGGGCGCGGTGCTGGACCGGTCCCGCTTCGACCGCGTCTGCCAGGTCCTGCGCGCCGGCTACGGCTGGACCTGACCGGGCCCTGGTCGGGCATGGTGTATCCTGGCATTGAAGTTTCTTGTTCGTGGTTGCGTTCCTCCCCGGGACATCACCGGGTTCGGTCTCCTTTCGGATCGACCGTCATCAGCCGCGCTGCTCGAAACGGTCCGTCCTGGGCCCACGCAGCGCGCGGGCCCTGATCTGTGCAGAAGGAGAGATCACGTGTCTACTGGCACCGTGAAATGGTTCAACGCCGACAAGGGCTTCGGATTCATCATGCCCGACGGGGACGGGCCAGACCTGTTCGTCCACCACTCGGCGATCCAGGCCGACGGCTACCGCGAACTGCGGGACAACCAGCGCGTCGAGTTCGACGTCGTGCAGGGCCAGAAGGGCCCGCAGGCCGAGGCCGTACGCCCCATCTGAGTCGTCCTCCCGCGCGATGCTCGGGCCCCGCGAAACTGCCCTGTGCCGCGGGGCCCGGCTCACATTCCCATTCATTGACCTGGCGCGCCGCAACGCGACCTCGCGACGGCGTGCCAACAGCGGAAGATTCTCGTATTGACTGTGTCATCACAAGCCCGTGACCGGCGCCGCGTGCGGCCCGCCATGCGGCAGAATTCCAACCCGGTCGCGCCCGCGGGCACTGCCGAGGTTGCCTCGTTCGCCCGGCTGCCCCTGCACCCGGCGCTGCTGTCCACCCTGCGGGAGCAGGGACTCGTCACCCCGTCGCCGATCCAGGCCGCCACGCTGCCCGACGGGGTCGCCGGCCGCGACGTGCTCGGCCGGGCCCGTACCGGGTCCGGCAAGACGCTCGCTTTCGGGCTGGCCCTGCTGACCCGCCTGGCCGGGCGGCGAGCCAGGCCCCGGGCGCCACTGGGCCTGGTGCTGGTACCCACCCGGGAACTGGCCGCACAGGTCACCACCGCGCTGAACCCGTACGCGGCCGCCGTGGGGCTGCGCCTGACGACCGTCGTCGGTGGGATGTCCATGCAGCGCCAGATCGCCGCGCTGCGCGCGGGTGCCGACGTCGTGATCGCCTGCCCGGGCCGCCTCAACGACCTGGTTCGCCGCGGCGAATGCCGGCTGGGCCAGGTCGAGGTGAGCGTGCTGGACGAGGCGGACCAGATGGCTGACATGGGCTTCCTGCCTCAGGTCAGTACCCTGCTTTCGGCGACTGTCCCAGGTGGACAGCGGATGCTCTTCTCCGCCACCCTCGACGGCGATGTCGACCGCCTGGTGCGTCGCTTCCTCACCGAGCCGGCCCGGCACTCCACCGACCCGCCGGCGGGCATTGTGTCCACTATGGACCATCACCTGCTGCACCTCGACGCGGAGCACAAGGACGCCACCGTCGCGCGGATCGGTGCGCGCAGCACACCCGTGCTCATGTTCGTCGGTACCCGGCACCGCGCCGACCGGCTGACCCGCAGGCTCCTGGCCAGCGGGGTGGCCGCCGCCGCGCTGCACGGTGGCAAGTCGCAGTCCCAGCGCACCGGCACGCTGGAGCGCTTCCGGACCGGCGCGGTCAACGCGCTGGTCGCCACCGATGTGGCCGCCCGGGGAATCCACATCGAGGACCTGGATCTGGTCGTCAACGTCGACCCGCCGGCGGACGCCAAGGACTACCTGCACCGGGCCGGGCGCACCGCGCGGGCCGGCCGCAGCGGCACGGTCGTCACCCTGGTGCTGCCGGAGCAGCGCCAGGACACCTCCCGCCTGGTCGCCGCCACCGGTGTGGCCGCGCGGTCGACGAGGGTGGGCCCGGCGGACCCGGAACTGACCCGCATCACCGGTGCCCGCAGTCCCAGCGGCGAGCCGGTGTCCGCGGCCGCCAGTCCGGCCCGGCCACCGGTCCAGCGCAGCCGGCGACAGCGTGCTGGGCGGGGGCGGGGCCGGGCGGCCTGAGGACGGGGCGCCGCGGGGAGGTCCAAGCCGCCAGGTCCCTGGTGCCGCGCCTCGCCGGAGTCGTACGCCTCCGGCGATCGCAGGTCTCCAGTTCGCCGAGATACTGACCGCACCAGGTGCGGTGTTCGATCGACCGGTGAGACCGCCTGGCGACCTCGGCCAGAGCATACCCTTCCGGTCCGGCGCACCGCGTGGTGCGCCGGGTCAGGTCGCCGGGCTGGCCTGTGGCGTCCTGCCGACCTCGTGCAGGTAGCGCAGCGCCTGCACGTAGGAGCCGATGAGACTGCTCTGGCTGTACGGCAGGCCGTGCTGGCGGCAGAAGTCCCTGATGACCTGTTGCGAGTGGCGCAGGTTGGGTCGGGGCATGCTGGGGAACAGATGGTGTTCGATCTGGTAGTTGAGGCCGCCGAGCACGAAGTCGGTGACCGGGCCGCCGCGAACGTTACGCGAGGTCAGCACCTGCCGGCGCAGGAAGTCGCTCTCGTCGTCGGTGTCCAGCACCGCCATCCCCTTGTGGTTGGGGGCGAAGGAGCAGCCGAGGTACAGGCCGAAGAGTCCCTGGTGCACGAGGATGAACACCACGGCCTTGCCCGGCGACAGCACCAGGAACACGGCGCTGAGGTAGCCGACCACGTGCGTGGCGAGCAGGACGATTTCCCAGGCGCGATGCCCGGCGGCGCGACGGGTCAGCGCCTGGATGCTGGCCACGTGCAGGTTGACGGCCTCCAGCAGGAGCAGCGGGAAGAACAGGTACGCCTGGTTGCGGTACGCGAGGCGGGCCAGCGGCCGCGCGATCGCGGCCTGCCGCGCGGTGAAGGCCAGTGCGCCGGCGGACAGGTCGGGATCCTTGTCCTCCTGGTTGGGGTGGGCGTGGTGGCGGTTGTGCTTGTCGACCCACCACCCGTAGCTCAGCCCGATGGCCAGGTTGCCGTGCAGGATGCCCAGGACGTAGTTGGCGCGGCGGGAGGCGAAGATCTGCCGGTGCCCGGCGTCGTGTCCGAGGAAGCCGAACTGGGTGAACACGAACGCGAGCGACGCGGCAACGATCAGCTGCCACCAGGAGTCCCCGATGAGGGCGAACGCGGTCCAGCCGGCGAGCATGAGGGCTGCGGTGGCGGCGATTTTCCAGAGGTAGTACCGCGAGCGGGGCTGTAGCAGGCCGGCGCCCTTGATCTGGCGGGAGAGCTCGGCGTACGCACTGCCTCGCGACGCTGGTGTGATCGCGGATTCCGTTGGTGCTGCTTGCATTCGGTGCGGCTCCTGTCCGTGGGTTGTGGTTGCCCCCCGTGTCGGCTGTGTCAGATGGGCCGTACCGCGGCGGCCTGCGGACCCTTGGCGCCCTGCACGACGTCGAACTCGACCCGCTGGTTCTCCTGCAACTCGCGGAAACCGTCACTCTGGATCGCGGAGTGGTGCACGAACACGTCAGCGCCGCCGCCGTCTGTGCTGATGAAGCCGAAACCCTTGTCGGCGTTGAACCATTTAACGGTACCGGTGGCCATCTGATATCCCCTTGCTGTTAATTTAAGGGGCCCACGCGCTGCGGGCCCGGGTGGGCCGTCTCGAGCAGCGGCGGGCAACGGCGTACCGGTGCGGGAATGCCACGAACCAGAAACTGCGTCCGCCAGCGTACACGGCGCCGGCGATCCCGCCGATCGCGCGGACACTCCCCTTCTTAGAGGTCGGCGTAGTGTGGGGGTGGTCGCGGACTGTCGGGGGAGGCCTTCCTTCGCCGCTGCCGGGGAGGACGTGCCATGCCGCATTACATGGTGGGCGGGTACGAGGACTATCCAGTGCTTCACCTCGTGCCGGTACACGGCGACCACGGAGTTGACCTGCCCGTGCAGCTCTACCAGAGGTGGAAGGCGGCCCGGACCGAGCTGGACGCGGTCCAGCGAGCTGTCGTGGCATACCTGCGCGACCACGGCGGCCGCGACGCCATCCCGGAGGAACTCTGGGAGTCCCGCGACCGGCAGCCGCGCTTTGACACGGCGAGCACGCACTGGGACTCCCAGTGACGGACGTGACGGTCGAATTCATGGGTGGGCCGCTGGACGGGACAACCGGATCGGTACGCGCCACGCGCACCGGCCGCCCGCCGGACAGGTTCGCGGTCGACACGAGCGCCGAAGGCGGGGCGACCCGCGGCAAGCACGACTACCGCGTCGGCGCGGAGCCGCAGGCGGGCATGCCCTGGCGGTACGAGTACAACGGGGTCCGGCCTGGCTAGCCGGCCCTCAGCTGGCGCGGATATGCCACGATACGTCTAGACGTGGAGTCACTGGACCAGGGTCAGCCTCGGCCGCTGCGACCGGCGAGCGGGGCCGCTGCCGCCCTCGACGGCGGTGGGTACCAGCCCGAAGACGTGCCGGTTGAGCTCGGTGGTGGTCAGGTGCAGCTCGCGGGCGATGCCGGCCGGGCCGGTGCCTTCGGCGCGCAGGTGGCGTAGCACCTTCTCCAGCAGTTGCGAGGTCTCGCGCGGGATGCCGCCGGGTTCGCCGGTGCGGTACCCGCGGCGGGACAGGTCCACGCAGGCGGTCCGGTATCCCCAGTCGGTGAGCAGGTCCAGTTCGTGCAGCCGGTAGGTCAGCGCGATGGCCGCGACCCGCCAGGCGTGCTTGGCGTCCAGGATGCGGTCGCTGGTCGCGTTGGCCAGGCCGGCCGCGAGCACGCTGGCCCGCGGCATCAGAAACGCGGCGGCGAACCGGTTGGCTTCCTGTTCGGCGTCGGGGCCGTGGGGCAGGCGGTGGTCGCTGTGCAGCACCAGGTGGCCGAGCTCGTGCGCGGCGTCGAACCGGCCGCGCTCCCCGGACTTCATCGTGTTGAGCAGCACGTAGGGCCGTTGGTGCCACACGAACGAGAACGCGTCGACGGCGGCGCAGTCGGTAGCCAGCGAGAAGACCCGTACCCCATGGGCTTCCAGCAGCCAGACCAGGTTGCCGAGCGGCGCGACCCCCAGGCCCCAGCGGGCGCGCACCACCTCGGCCGCGGTCTCGGGGTCCATTTTGGACAGTGACGGCACGTCCGGGTCGGGTAGCTGGAACCGCTGCTCGACCCAGTCGGCGAGCAGCAGGGCGATGCGCCCGGCGGCGCGGGCACCGTCGCGCTGCCCCGCGGTCAGCTTGCTGGGTGCCCGGAAGCTGATCGCGTCCACCGGGACTTCGTCCACATCGGACGCGTGCAGGAACCCGACCGGCATGTCCAGCGTGCCGGCGAGCCTGCCCACGGTGGCCTGGTTGGGTTGCTGCCGCCCGTTCTCGTACGCCGAAAGGCTGCGCACGCTGATCCCGGTGGCCGCGGACAGTTGCACCAGGGTCAGGCCCCGGCGTTGCCGGGCCAGCGCCAACCGGCTGGGCGTCAGCGCCGGCATGTCAGGCGGTGCGCCGGGCGACGGGGACGCTCGCCTCGGGCGCCCGCGGGGCGACGACCGTGGGGCCGGGCCGCAGCGCAACGGGCGGCAGGACGATGCGCTCCAGCCAGGTGTCGATGTACCCGTCGACCATCGAGTCGGGCAGCGACAACTCGGCCCGGATCTCGACCTCGGTGACGTGGTACAGCAGCACCCAGGTCGTCGTGCCGCCGTCATCGGCGTCCAGCGGGTCCGCGTCCGCCAGGTCGATGGGCAGGCTCAGCTGCACGAAGTTGCGGGTGATCGCCTCCGCGGTCGCGATGCCCTTTTCGTACCGCGTCGACGGGACGATCTCGGGGTGGCCGGTGGCCGCGTCACCCAGCGTGGCGATCAGCGCCACCCGCCGGTCCGGGCTGACCGTGCGGGCCAGGTTGCGCGGGTTGTCGTAGGTCCAACCCAGCGGGACGAGCTGCTCGCGCAGCAGTCGCACGGTGCGCGCGTACCGCGCCATGCCCTGCATGTTCGGTGGATCCAGCTCGGTGTAGGTGCGCGCCTCCGCGTCGGCTCCGCGCATCGCCAACTCCAGGATCTCCGCCTTGAGCCCCAGCTCGGCCAGCCGGTCGGCGGCCCGTTCCTCGTCGAACACCGCACACTGCTGCCGCATCCGGACCTCCTCGCGCTTCCTGAAATTCTCCCTCACCGGAGGGCCGGAAACGCGAATCCTGGCCGGCGTGTCCCGACCGGCTCACGCCGGCCTGGCACTTGTGACCCGGATGCGGCCGGCGTTGGTGTGCGCCGGTCCGGCCGGCCGCCTTCGGATGACCCACTCGGCCACCGCGAGGTTGATCACCCAGGCGGCGAGCATCAACAGTGCCTTGCTGAGCTTGCCCAGCGGGCCGACGGCCAGGATCCAGGGCAGCTGGGTCAGCGCCTGGGTCCCGGCGCCCACGCCGATCGCATATGCGCGGGTCATCCAGGCGCGGTGCCGGGCGACGTCCCGCCGGCGTATCGCGGTCAGCCCCAGGACGATCGACAGTGCCATGGCCCCGCCGAACACGAGCCGGAAGCCGGTGAGCAGTGCACCGACGTCATCCGGCCGGGGGTAGAACAGGGTCATCCACAGGCCGGCGAACGCCGCGGCAAGCCCGCACGGCACCAGGAGCCGCCCGGCCGCGCGGTGCCAGCCGGGCCTGCGGCGGCGGATGACGGGGACGAACTGGAAGGCCCCCAGCAGGCAGTACAGGCTCGCGCCGACGATGTGCACCACCACGGGTACGGGCGCGGCAAGGAACCGGGCGTTGTCCGGCGTCACCTGTGCACCGGAGGACAGCTCGGTGACGCGGGCGGCACCGGCGGCCACCGGAATGAGGCTGAGCGTGATCAGCGCTGCGGGTACCAGCCACTCTCGCCTGGTGGAGGGGGTCACGGTCATGAGTCGATGGTGGCGGCTGCGGTGGCGGTACTCATCGGAACATGGGCCTGAGCCGAACCGGCCGATAGTTCGGGCCCGAGGTAGTACTTCAGCCGTGCGCGCCGAAGCCGTTCCTGATCCGGTTGGTCTCATAGGCCCACATGGCGATCTCGACACGGTTGCGGGCGCCGAGCTTGGCCATCAGGCTGGCGATGTGGGTCTTGACCGTGCTGAGCGTGATGTAGAGCTCGCCGGCGATCTCACTGTTGGCTCGCCCCCGTGCCACGGCGGCGAGCACCTGCTCCTCCCGGTCCGTGAGCGCCTCGACGGGCTGCCTCGGGGGTGACACCGGTCCGGCGTCGGCGAAGGCCTTGAGGAGCCGCGTCGTGATGCTCGGGGCGATGAGTGCGTCGCCACCCGCGGCGGCGTGGACGGCCTGGGCGAGCAGGGCGGGGCCGGCATCCTTGAGCAGGAAGCCCCGGGCACCGGCGCGCAGCGCGGCGTAGACATAGTCGTCGAGGTCGAAGGTGGTGATGACGACGACCGCGAGGGGGTCGTCGACGGCCGGTCCGGCGAGGCGGCGGGTGGCCTCGATGCCATCGATACCGGGCATGCGGATGTCGAACAGGCACACGTCGGGACGCACCCGCCGCGCCAGCTCGACGGCGCGCAGCCCGTCGGCGGCCTCGCCGACCACCTCGATGCCCGGTTGGGCGTTGAGGATCATCGTGAGCCCGGTGCGGACGATCTCCTGATCGTCGGCGACGACCACCCGGATGCTCACGTCGCCGACCCGGATCGCGGCAGTACGGCGGTCACCGTCCAGCCCCGGTCCGGGTTCGGCCCGGCCCGGCAGGTACCGCCGAGCAGGTCGGCGCGTTCGATCATGCCGATGAGCCCGTACCCGGGCGACCCGGCGGGGCGGCTGGAGCTGGTGTCGCCGTCATCGCGCACGCTCAGGTGTACCGACGTGTCGTCGGCGGCCACGCGGACCTCGATGCGGGTCGCGTGACGGGCATGCCGCCGGGCGTTGGTCACCGACTCCTGCGCGAGGCGGTAGATCGCGGCCGCCACCGATGCCGGGAGGTCTTCGACGTCGCCGGCAATCTCCACCTCGACCGACGGACCGGTGCGGGACCGGGCCGCGAGCCGTTCGAGATCGCCGACGCGCGGGCTGGGCGCCAGGTCTGCCGGCTGGTTCCGGCGCAGGACGCGCACCATCGTGCGCATCTCGGCCAGGGCGCGCGACGCCTCGGCCTCGATCACCCGCAGCGCGTCGGCCGCGGCGCCCGGATGCGCCGGCGACGTCGCGAGGCCGGCCTGGGCGCGGATCGCCATCGCCGAGACGTGATGAGCGACGGTGTCGTGCAGGTCGCGGGCAAGCCGTTCGCGTTCGAGCAGCTTGGCCTGATCGAGCTCGCGCATCCGCGCCCTGGACCGGTACCTGAATGCCGCGCCCAGAGCCATGGCGGAAGACAGGACGACGGATCCGGCGACGCCATCGGTGAGGCTGACGTGACTGAGGACCGCCGTGAGGCAGACCTTGGCAAGGATGATCGTCGTGCCGAGCAGGATCTCGCGTCCGGACCCCCACCGGAACAACGAGTACGGCAGCAGCACCACGTACACCATCACGTTGAGGTTGGGGGAGTGGCCGTCGGTCAACAGCGGGGCCAGGCCACAGACCCCGAAGACGATCGCGACCATCAGCAGCGGTCTGGTCCGGCGCCACAACAGCGAGGGCACCAGCCCGACCGCGACGATCAACGAGACGGTCCGCCACGGAAGGTCGGGCCGCAGGATCCCTTCGAGTACCGCGGCCGGCACGAGCACCCCCACGAGCGCCCAGTCCCGCCTCGCACGCGGCGGCGCGTGCGAGGGACGCGGCTCGTCCCACACGGAGCGCAGCAGAGCGTGCACTGAATCATGATACGAGGACCCAAGCCGCAGCGGATCGGCTCAAAGTACGACCGAATCGCCGCGCGGTCGCCCGGCCGGTCCCCGATGGACCGCCTCTTGCTTGTCGATCAGCGAGCCTGTTTCCTGGAGTCGACGGCGCGCACCCCATGGGAGGGCCGATGCGGACGCAGGAGCAGGCCACGCGGACCCCCGGACTGCGCCGAGGGTTGAACATCTGGGAGGCGATCGGGATCTCGGTCGCGCTGATGGCGCCGTCGATGGCCGCCAATATCAACCCGCAGGCCACCGCGGGTACGGTCGGGCGCGCGGTACCCCTGGCCTTCGCGCTGGCCACCCTCGGCGTGCTGCTGGTCGCGTACACCTTCGTGCGGTTGTGCCAGCAGTACCACCACGCCGGCTCCGTGTACGGCTTCGTGGGCGCCACGCTGGGCGCCCGTACCGGACTGGTCGCGGGTTGGGGGCTGCTGGGCACGTACACCTTCTATGGTGTCGTGACGTCGATGGCCACGGGCATCTTCGGCACCTCGTTCCTTGATGAGATCGGCGTCTGGCCCCACCCGCCCACCTGGGCGCCGTTCCTGATCGGTGCGCTCGCGCTGGTCGCGGTGTTCGGGCTGACCGTCTCGCCGGTCCGCCGCGGCACCCGGATCCTGTTGTCGGTCGAAGGGATCACGGTGCTGTTGATCCTGATCGTCAGCGTGGTCGTCCTGGTCCGGCTGCTGGCCGGGTCGGCGCCGCAGGGCCGGCACTTCACCCTCGACGTCTTCACCGTCCCCGCCGGCACGGGGGTCTCGACCCTGTTCCTCGGCGTGGTTTTCGGCTTCCTGTCCTTCGCGGGCTTCGAGGCCGCCGCCACGCTGGGCGAAGAGACCCGCCATCCGCGGCGCGACATCCCGCGGGCGATCCTGGGCACCGCCCTCTTCGGTGGCGTCTACTTCGTGTTTGTCACCGCGATCGAAGTGATGGGTTTCGGTGCCACCCCGGAAGGCGTCAAGGCCTTCGCGGCCTCCGGCTCGCTGCTGGGTGACCTGGGTACCAGCTATGTCGGGGCGTGGGTCGGCGACCTCATCACCCTCGGCGCCGCGGTCAGCGCCTTCGGCTGCGCCCTGGCGTGCGCCGTGGGCGCCTCCCGGCTGACCTTCGCGTTCAGCCGCGACGGCGTCGGCCCGCCGGCGCTGTCAGTGGTCTCCCAACGCCGTGGTACGCCGCACGTGGCGGCGCTGGCCGTCGTCCTGGCGATGTACCTCATCATCCTGATCGACGCGATCCTGTTCGGCGCCAAGCCGTTCGACGTCTTCCTCTGGTCCGGCACGATCGGCACGCTCATCCTGCTCGTCGTGTACGGACTCGCCACGGTCGGCGCCATGCGGCTGCTGTTCTTCAGCGGGCCACGGCGGGTACCGGCGTGGGAGATCGTCATTCCGGTCCTGGCCCTGCTGGTCCTCGGCTACACGTTGTACCGCAACGTGGTGCCCTACCCGACCGGCGCGGCGGCCTGGTTCCCGGTGGTGTGCGGCGCGTGGTTGGCGGCGGCGATCGTGTTCGCCGTGTTGAGTCCCGCGACGGCACGGCGGGCGGGGGTGTCGCTGAGCAAGCTGAGCAGTCAGCCGCAGCCGTAGCATCCGCGCCGCTCAGCTCGCTGGTTTCTCGTGCCGCGCCAGCCACTTGGTCAGGAGCTTCTCCAGTTGAGCCGCCTCCGGTGGCGTCAACTCGTCCAGTAGCCGGCGCTCGTTGGCCATGTGCTCGGTGAACGCCGTGTCGATGAGTTCCCGCCCGGCGGGGGTGAGCGCGATGACCCGGCCACGGCCGTCGCGTGCGCTCGTCCGGCGGGTCACCAGGCCCGCTCGTTCGAGTCGATCGACGCGCTTGGTCATCGCGCCGGTGGTGACCATGGTGAAGTCGGCCAGCTCGCCGGGTGCTCGTTCGTACGGCTCTCCGGCCCGCCGCAACGCCGCGAGTACGTCGAAGTCGCCCTCGCCCAGCCCGTGCTTGCGGTAGACCACGCACAACTGGTCGGTCAGGAATCCGGCGAGCCGATGCAGCCGTCCGATCACGCCCTGCGGGCTGACGTCGAGATCAGGACGCTCCCGCGCCCATTCCTGCTGGATGCGGGCGACGTGATCGGTCATGTCCTTCACTATAGCTTCCCTGGAAGGTAATATGTCTTCCGTGGAAGCTAACTTGCGCTGGGCGGCCGTGACCGCCGTCGCGCCCGTGACCTGGGGTGCGACGTACTTCGTGACCCGGCAGTTCCTGCCGGCGGATGCCCCGTTGTGGGGCGGGGTCCTGCGCGCGCTGCCCGCCGGGCTACTGCTTCTGCTGTTACGCCGCCGCCTGCCGCGCGGCTCCTGGTGGTGGAGGTCGCTCGTCCTCGGAACGCTCAACATGGGCGCCTTCTTCGCGCTCGTGTACCTGGCCGCACAGCTCCTGGCGACCAGCATCGCCTCGACCGTCATGGCCACGTCGTCCATGGTCATCATGCTGATCGCCTGGCTGATCCTGTCGGAACGACCACGCCTGCCGGCCGTGGGCGGCGCCGTCGTCGGCATCGGCGGAGTGTGCCTGATGCTGCTTTCCGGCGCGCACGCCGTCGATCCCGTGGGCGTGCTCGCGTCCGTGGCCGCCATGCTGATGTCATCGGCGGGGTACGTCCTCGCGAAGCGGTGGACGGCGCACGCCGACGTGATATCCACGACGTCCTGGCAGCTCATTGGGGGCGGACTGGTCCTGTTGCCGTTGGCTGCCGCGGTCGAGGGCGGTCCGCCGGCACCGGACGGGCCTGCCCTGCTCGGGTTCGCCTACGTGAGTGTCGTCGCCACGGCTGTGGCATTCGCGTGCTGGTTCACCGGCCTACACCATCTGAACGCCGCAACCGTGGGGTTGGTCGGTCTTCTCAACCCGGTCACCGGTGTACTGCTCGGCGCCGGCGTTTCCGGAGACAGCCTCACCGCGCAGCAGGTCGCCGGGCTCGTGCTGGTCCTGCTCGGAGTTGTGGTCGGCCAGCCGGCCACGGCTCGCCTCTTCGACGCAACGTTGCGTCATGTCCCGGCGTCGGACGCCTCGACGACCGTCCAGCGACCGACCGCACGGTACGCCGAGTCATACAGGTCCGAACCCTGACCAGGCTTCAATTCGATCTGTTGAACCGCGCCTCCCCAGTAGCGAAGTATCCGCCCGAGCTCCTTGCCCGGCTCGCCGTCGGCCACCCAGCCGTCCAGATCCACCTCAAGAACGAACTTCACGGCACGGTCCTCCCCATCATCAATGTGAACAGCCCTCGGGTGTCGTGGTGCTCCGAGCGCCTCCTGGTTCGGCTGGGCGGCCCGCGGCGCCTGGTGCTGTGGCCCCGGACGGCGCCGGATCAGCGCACCCGCAACCGCCAGCCGTCGGTAGCCAGGATCGTGGGCCCATCCGTATCCCCGTCGCGGGTCACCTCGAAGACCGGGATGGCCTCGTCGATGTCCAGCTCGTCGAGTTCCCGCTCGACCGGCATGCGCGCACCCACCTCGTTGCCGGAACTCAGCCAGAACGTACGCCGCTCGGACACCTGGCGTACGAACCGGCCGTACGGGTGGCGCACCTCCACCAAGCCCTCGTATGTCACCACGTCCAGCGCCTTCCTGGCGGTACCGCGGGACACGCCGTACTCCGCCTGGAAGTCCTTCTCGGCGGGTATCCGCTTACCCGGGCCGTAGACGCCGGACTCGATCCGGTCGCGGATGTCGCCCGCGATGCGCCGGTACATGGGGACTCCACGGCTGCGCTTGGCCATGCGGCGGACCGTACAGATGACTAGATGGGGCCCATCAATGTGGATACGTCTATACAAACATACATCGTGGTGGCTGCGTGCTGCCCGGAGCTGGCCGTACGAGTGACCGGCCGCCGTGATGATGGGCGTTCAGGAGCAGGCCGTAC
>JBBWZQ010000215.1:0-4210 GCA_039649115.1 Micromonosporaceae bacterium
AACCCCATGCGCGGCGGCGGCACCTCGCGCCACGATCCCGCCGGATCGATGAGGCGCACGGCCTCGGCGACGAGCTGGACGACGGCGGGCTCGACGCCGAGGGACGTGAAGGTCAGGCCGAGCACGCGCGGGCCGCCCGCACCTGGACGGCGCTGACCGGCCGCGCCGTGGCCAGGAGCGGGGACACGGCCCGCGTCACCTCGGCCGCCGCCGCGCTGCCGGCGTCCACCCGGATCGTCCGGCCGCCGGCGGCGAGCACCAGCGCCAGGCCGCCGGCCGCCGACTCCGGGATCGCCGGGATCGCCGCCGCGGCCACCCGCGCCGCGATGTCGAGCAGCGCGGCCCGCTCGCCCCCGCCCGCCTCGCCGCGGAACGTCCCGGCCAGGGCCGCCCAGGCCGCATCCGGCGAGGCGAGCGTCCAGAACCAGACGCCGTCGTCGAACAGGGCCAATGCCTGATGGGTACCGGCGGCCCGCCAGGTCACCGCGAACGTCGCGGCCGACAGGTCCAGCGGCACCCCGGAGGCGGTCGGGTTCATCGTCACACCGTCTCCGCGTGGAAGGTGCCCTCGCGGTCGCGGCGCAGCCCGGAACCGTTGAACTGGTTCGCCAGTTCGGCGAACTGGTCGGGCCGGAAGACGGAGGTGTTGTCGCTCATCATGTTCACCGTGCCATACGTGACCGACTGGGCCGGGGCGGTGGCGCCCGGGTTCACCGGTGTGGTGCCGGGCGTGGCCGCCTGAGTCGCGGTCGCGGCGGCAGCCTGCGCCTTCAACTGGGTGTTGAGCGAACTGGCCAGCGCGGCCAGGTCTGGGTCCTTCGGTGCCGCCGCGGCGAGCGCGCCGGCCGGCGTCGCCATGACCCGGTCCACCTCCTCGCCGACGGCGGCGGTCAGCGCGGTGACGCTGGTCTGCAGTACCGGATTGATCTCCGCGTTGAGAAATGCGCGGACCGCGTTGGTCGCCGCGGCCGTCGCGGCGTTGCGCACCGCCCCGTCCACCGCGGCGGCGAGCGCCCGGCTGCGGGTGATCGGCGCGCCGGCCCCGCCGCCGACCATGCGGGCCAGCCAGGCCGCGGTCAGCGCGGTCGACAGGTCTGCCTGCAGTACGCCGCTGCTCAGTGCCGCCGGTGCCGCCGCGCTGAACGCCGCCCAGCCGGCCGGCAGTGACTCCAGTTGGCGCAGCAGGGCGCCGGACGGGCGTACCGGTGGCACCCGGCCGGTCTGCAGCGCGCCGATCGTGCGATCGGCGACCCCGGTCGCGTTGCCGGCCGCCGGCCCGGCCGCCGCGGCGTTCCACACGCCCACCGGGGGCACGCCCGGCACCGCCACCCCGTTGGCGTCGATCCCGGCGTGCCCCTCGATCGTGATGTTCACCCCGAGCCCGCCCACGTCGGCATTGCCGTGCACGCTCATGAGCGCGCGGTAGTAGCGGCTGTTGATCATGCCGCCGAGGGCGGCCGGCGCGAGCTCGGCGGCCACGACCCGGCCCGCAACGCCGCTGGTGTTGCGCGCCGCGGCGGTGGCCGCGTTGACGAGGGCGTGGATCCGGGGCGCCAGCCGCGCACTGGCGGCCGGCGCGCCGAGCTCGAACAGCCCGCGTACCGCGGGGGCGATCAGGGCGGCGCGCAGCTGGCCGGCGAGCGACTGCCGGACCGGCCCGGCCCCGCGCCGCAGCGCCGCGGAGATCTCGCCACCCGCCGCGCTCACCCGGTTGTACAGCGGCCGGGTCAGCGCCGCCATCACCATGCGGCGTACCGTCTCGCGGTCCAGGGCCGCGCCCCGGGTGGCGGCCGTACCCGGGTCCACGTCGTGCATGACGGCGTGCATCTGCGGGTTGGACTGGGAGTACTCGTCCGCCAGGCCGATCAGGTGGCCGTACTCGTGTGCGTAGATCGCCTCTTCCGAGAACGGGTAGCCACCGCGGTTCATGTAGTAGTGCGCCGCGTCGATCGGGTGTCCGGCGCTGCCCGCCACGGTCGCCGAGCCGAAGACCCGTACCTCCTTGTCGGCCGGCGAGGTCAGGTCCCACACCGGTACCGCCCGGAAGACCAGCGGCAACCGTACCGGCCCGCCCGGGTCGGGGGAGATCATCCCGCCGAGCCCGGTCCTGGCCTCGCGCTGCCCGGCCAGCCGGGCCCGCCCGTTCCACACGCCGGGAGCGGTGGTGCACATGCCCTGCGCCCAGGCGCGGCGCGGGTCACCGGCCGGGATCACGTTCTTCGCACCGGTGTCGGCTCCGGTCGCCGAGCGGGTCTGGTCGACGAAGCGGATCCGGACGGTGACGGTGACCGCGTCCGGGGTACCCCCGCGGCTCATGTCGAGCGTCGCGCCGGCGTTGCCGCCGTAGACGGCGGCGCCTGCCTGTCCGGGTGTCGGCCGCTGGTTGAACAACGTCTCCTGCCGGGTCGGCGCGGTGATCGGCACGCGCTGCACCGCCTTGCCCTGGTCCGCCTTGCCCTGGTCCGCCTTGCCCTGGTCCGCCTGGCCCTGCTCAGCCTGGCCCTGCTCAGCCTGGCCCTGCTCCACCGGCCACAGCCGGGTGGCTGGCTCGTCGCCGGCCAGCAGGCGGCTCACCGCCCGGTTGCCGGCCGCCTGCTGGAGCAGGTTGAGGTCATGGCCCCGGGCCGCCGGACGCTCCTCGCCGGCGCGCCGACCGCCCTTGCCACGCCCGGGCTCGGGGCCCCGCTCATGGGCCTGGCTGGCCTTCATCGTTGGCCGGCTCCGCTCGTCGAGGTTCCTGCCTTCCTTGATCAACCGTAGGCGCGGTGGCCGGTCCGCGCATGCACGATCGGGCAGAGTTATGGTCCGTCTTTTGCCGGCCGGCCCAGGTGGTGACGCGATGATCGATCGCCCTGTTCGGACAGTCGACTACCACACGGGCGGCGAGCCGTTCCGGATCGTGGCGCAGCCGCCGGTCGCCATCCCGGGCAGTTGCGTGGCGGAGCGCCGGATGTCCGCGATCGCCGATCCGGACATCGACGGGCTGCGCCGGCTGCTGTGCTTCGAGCCGCGCGGCCACGCCGACATGTACGGCTGCTTCATCACCCCGCCCGACGACCCCGGCGCGCACTTCGGGGCGCTGTTCTGGCACAAGGACGGGTTCTCGACGGCGTGCGGGCACGGCACCATCGCCCTGGGCGTGTGGGCGGCGCAGACCGGACGCGTGCCCTTCGACGCGACGGATACCGCCGAGGTGGTGATCGACGTGCCGTCCGGCCGGGTGACCGCGCGTGTGCGCCGCACCGGCGACCGGATCCACGCCGTCGACTTCGTCAACGTGCCGAGCTACCCCATCGTCGATGCGACGACCGTCGCCACGGCACGCGGCGACGTACCGGTCGCGGTGAGCTTCGGTGGCGCGATCTACGCGAGCGTCGAGGCGCGGGCACTGGGCCTCGCCGTGACACCGGAGCTGCTGCCCGAACTCATCGCGGCCGGCCGCGAGATCAAGTGGGCGCTCAACGACTCGGTGCACGCCCGGCACCCGGGTGACCCGAGGCTCAGCGGCATCTACGGCACCATCCTCGTCGACGACCTCGGCACGGACGGGTCTGGCCACCTGTACCAGCGAAACGTCACCGTCTTCGCCGACGGCGAGGTCGACCGGTCGCCCTGCGGCTCGGGTACCGGCGCCCGCCTCGCGACGCTGTCCGCGTCCGGGCTGCTGGCGCCCGGGCAGGCGCTGGTGCACGAGTCGATCGTGGGCTCCCGGTTCCTGGGCCGGGTGCTCGACCACGTCACCGTGCACGGCCGCGAGGCGGTACTCCCGCAGGTGACGGGCCTGGCCCACAAGACCGGCGAGCACCTCTTCGAGGTCGACCCGGACGACCCGCTGGTGCCCGGGTTCGTGCTGCGCTGAGCGGTGGTCGTCAGTCCAGGAACCGCTCGATCGCCGGGATGCGGCCGGCGAGCTCGGCCAGGGACGCGCCGGAGCGCTCCGGCTCGCCGGCGGCCAGCAGGTTCACCATCCCGGGGTCGCCGGCTGCCGCCCCGGCCGGGATGCCGTCGAGGAGGACCTGAATGCGCGGCGGCACGGCGAGCAGGATCTGGCGCGGGTGGAACCCGCCGTAGCCCGCGGCGATCAGGGCCAGCCGCCGGGCGGCGAGGTGCGGGCCGATGTCGCGCCAGAGCGGCACGCAGTTCCAGGCGATGAACGCCAGCTCGAACAGGGGCGTGGTGGGGCCGGACATGTCCCAGTCGAACACGCCGG
>JBBWZQ010000235.1:0-28746 GCA_039649115.1 Micromonosporaceae bacterium
CGCCCGCCTCGGTGCCGCCCCAAGGTGAGGAGTGAGCGCAATGCCGTTGTATGGAGCCCTCCCGGCCCTGATCGCCGTGGCGCTGTTGGGGTGGCTCGGAGGCATGACGGCGTTCAAGCGGCCACGGTTTTGGTGTAGGCGCTGTGGTCGCGCGTTGAGCTGTCGCAGTTGTAGCCCCGTGCGCGCTCGCCGGAACTCTCCGGTGCGTACGTCGTGACCGGAGCAGCGGGTACGACGTACCTGGCCGCCAATGGCCGCGAGCAGCTCGACCGGGCGCAGGCCGAGCTGCAGGAGCACGTGCTTGTCAATGCAAGCGGCCTTTGTGCGGCATGCAGCGAGCGGCCTCCCTGCCGTCGGCGGGTGGCCCTGACCGACATCATTTTGAGTTATGGCAGCTTGCCGCGGCGCCAGCCTGGGTTCACGCGATCTGCTTTCCGGCGAGTGGCATGACCGGACACCAGCCGCAACGTCCACAGTGGACGTGCTTACATGATGGCGACAAATGGCCCTGCGCGCCGGTACGGAAAATCTTGGTTGAGCACTACGGCGAGGATCACGAGGCGGCGGCCCGCCACATGCTGTATCTGATGGCCCTGGCAAGGGGGAACGCGGCGGACAACCTGCGGATCGCGCCCGTCAAGCTGTATCGCCGGTTCGTGGCCTGGACGCTGCCGGAGGGCAGCGCCTGCCGGGTGTGCGGCCGGCGCGGGCACGACGTGGTGCCAGGGTTACCGCCGAGTCTGGTTCCCTGCGACAAGCAGGCGATCCCGCCCATCAGGGAGCCAGAAGGTCGCCGAAGCCGTTGCACAGCAGCAGAAGCAGCGTTGATCACCGCCTTGTCCACCGGAGACGATGAGGCGGGATAGTTGGGAGCGCAGGTGATCGGGTACGTGGGTACCGGGCAGGCTGAGATCAATGGGGTTGATGGCTTGCGCGGTTACGGCTGGGTGGGCGGCGCCGTCAGTCCACGGTGGACGAAGCGGACCAGTTGGTCGCGGGCGGCGGTCTGCGACCGTTCGGGGCCGGCGATCGGGTCGAGGACGAGTTTGAGGATGAGCTCGGCGTGCAGTCGGGGGTGGATGTCGGCGGGGAAGTCGCCGGTGGTGATGCCGTCGGTGAGGATCGCGGTGAGCACCGCGCGGAGGTCGGCCACGGGTTCGTGCATCGCGGCGATCACCTGTGGTGGCAGCTTCCGGGACGGGCTCCGGTGCGTCCTGGGGGGCCGCTGGCGGCGTTGCCGGGTGGCCCACCGGTAGGTGGCCTCCAGGAAGCGGCGCAGCCGCTCGACCGGGTCGGGTGCGTCGACGAGGTGGCGGTCGAGCTGGACAAGAAAGAGCGCGACCTCGTGGGCGACCAGCGCGGCGAGGACCCGCTCGAGGTCCGGGAAGTGGTTGTAGAGCGTGGCCCGGGCGATGCCGGCCCGGTTGGCCAGCAGTGACATCGACACGTCGGTGGCGCCGCGTTCGGCGATGAGGTCGGCGGCGGTGGCGAGGATGTGTTCGCGGGTCCGCTGCTTGTGGATGGTGAGTGACTCGGTCCAGGTGTGCGGCGCCATCACGGCTTCCGGTGGTTGGTGGACACTTCCGAGTGAACTGTACATCTGTCTTGTATCTCGACAGCTGTCCAGCGACAGTAGGCGGCGGAGTCGACGCGAGCAAGAGTCTTCCCTTCGACCGAGGAGCCGGGATGTACCTCGCCTTTGCCGAGTTGCGGCGCGGCCGGCTGCGTTTCGGGCTGCTGGCCGCCGCGGTCGCGTTGCTGGTGTTCCTGGCTCTGTTTCTGGCCACGCTCGGGCAGACCCTGGTGGATTTCGAAACCGGTGCACTGGCCACCAACAGCGCCGACGTGTTCGTGTTCGACGCGGCCGCGCACGGCAACCTCCGGGCCAGCCGGCTCGCCCCGGATCTGGTGGGCAGCGTCGCGTCGGTGCCCGGCGTCGGGGCGTCGGCGGGTGTCGGGCAGGCGGACGTGAGCGCCGATGCCGGCGACGGTCCGCGGCCGCTGGTCCTGTTCGGGGTGCAACCGGGCCAACCTGGGACGCCCGGGCGGCTGGTGGCCGGGCGCTGGCCCGGTGCCGGCGAGGCAGTGGTGGACCGGGCCGACACCGCGAGCGGCTTCACCCTCGACACGGTGATGACGGTGCGCCCGGGGGCGGCCCGGCTGCGCGTCGTCGGCTATGTGTCGGGTGCCCGGTTGGGCGCCGGACCGACCGCGTACACGACCGTGGAGCAGTGGCGGCAGGTGCTGCGCGCGGGCAACCCGGACGCGACGTCGATCCCGCTCAATCTGGTCGCCGTACGCGCCGGTCCGGGGGTCTCCGCCACCGTGCTCGCCGCCCGGATCGGGGCGGCGGTGCCCGGTGTGGCCGCGGTGGACCGGGCCGCTGCCGCGGCGGCGGTACCGGGTGTGGCGCTGATCGGGCAGACATTCGCCCTGCTGGTCGGGATCACCTTCGTGGTCGCCGTGGTGGTGGTGGGGTTCTTCTTCCTCATCGTCACGGTGCAGAAGCGGCGGGTCTTCCTGGCGCTGCGCGCGCTCGGCGCGTCCACCGCGCTGCTGGCCCGGTCGCTGCTGGTCCAGGTCGCCGTGCTGGTCACCATCGGTGTGGCGGTCGCCGGCGGGGTGCTGGCCGGCGCGGCGGCGACGATGCCGCCGACGTTCCCGATCGCGGTCGACCCGGTGTTGGTCGGCGAGGTGCTCGCCGCGATGCTGGCCGGCTCGCTCGCGGCAAGTCTGTTGTCGGTGCGCAGGATCGCCGCGCTCGATCCCGCCGCCGGTCAGCACCATTGAGGTCAGGAGGACCGATGACGCTCGCGCTCGCCGAGATCCGCCGGCATCCGGGGCGGTTCGCCGCGGTCACCGGAGCACTCGCGCTGATCATGTTCCTGGTACTCGTCCTGGCCGGACTGTCCGACGGCCTGTGGTACGGCGCCACCGGCGCGATCCGCCACACCGACGCCGACCTGGAAGTGTTCTCCGTGGACAGCCTGCACGTGCTGACCCGCTCCAACCTGGCGGGATCCGACGCCGACCGGGTCCGTGCCGTGGCCGGGGTGGCCGACGTCGGCGCGATCGGGGTGCTGCTCGCCCCGGCCAGTGTGGGCGGCGCGGTACGGGACAGCGCGCTCGTGGGTTACGCGCCCGGCCGACCCGGGAGCCCACCCACCATTGTGGATGGACGACTGCCGTCGCCGGGCGAGCCCGGGGTGGCCGCCGCCGACGCCACCCAGCGAGGCCGCCTCCGGCTCGGTGACACCGTCACCGTCGAAGGCGCCAGCCAGCCGCTGCGAATCGTCGGGTTCGTCGACGACGCCCGCTTCCAACTCCTACCGACCCTGTGGACCACAGTGGACAGTTGGCGGACCATCCGTGACCAGGTGCGGCCGGAACGGCGCAGCCGCGAGGCCACGGTGCAGGCGCTGCCGGTCCGGCTGGCACCCGGCGCCGATCCGGCACAGGTGGCCCGTGCCATCGACGCCACCCTGGGGTCCACCACGACCGTGCCGCGAGACCAGGCGGTCCTGGCCATCCCGGGCGCGGCGCAGATGCGGGCCACGTTCGCCCAGATCATCGTCACGACCTTCCTGGTGGCCGCTCTGGTGGTCGCGTTGTTCTTCGCTCTGCTGACGGTCGAGAAACGGACCCTGCTCGCGATGCTCAAGGCGTTGGGTGCGGCCAACCGGCGGCTCGCCGGCGGGTTGCTGGCTCAGGCGTTGCTCGCGTCGGCGGCCGGGCTGGTCCTCGGCGGGCTGCTCGCGGTGGCCCTGGCGGCGCTGCTGCCGGCCACGTTTCCGGTCTTGCTCCGCGCACCGACGGCGGTGGTGCTGATTGTCGCGGCCCTGCTGACCGCCGCCACCGGTGTCGCGTTGTCGCTGCGGCGGGTCACCCGCATCGACCCCGCTCTGGCTCTGGGAGGCATCCAGTGACAAGCACCATGACCGCTACCGCCGTTGCGGTCCAACGCGTCGGCAAGGTGTACGGCACGGGTCACACCGCCGTCGCGGCGCTGACCGACGCCACCTTCACCGTCGCCGAGGGGGAGTTCGTCGCCCTGGTCGGCCCGTCCGGGTCGGGCAAGACCACCCTGTTGTCGGTCATCGGCGCGCTGCTGCGACCCACCGACGGACGCGTCCACGTCGGTGCCGTCGACGTCACCGCCCTGTCCCGCCGCGAGCAGACCGCGTTCCGGGCACTGCGGATCGGGTTCGTGTTCCAGTCATTCAACCTGGTCCCGTTCCTGACCGCGCGAGAGAACCTCACCCTGATGGCCGCGTTCGCCGGCCGGAGCCGCCGGGACGCCGGGCGGCGAGCCGACGAGCTCCTCGACGAACTGGGCCTCGCCGAGCGGCGCCATCACCTGCCCGAGCAGCTGTCCGGCGGCGAACGCCAGCGCATCGCGATCGGCCGGGCCATGTTCAACGACCCGCCGCTGATCCTGGTCGACGAACCAACCGCCAACCTCGACACCGACCGCGGACGGCAGGTGGTGCAGTTGCTGGCCCGCGAGATCAAACAGCGCGGCAAGGCCGGCATCATGGTCACCCACGATGTGCGGATGCTCGCGCACACCGACCGCACCCTGCACCTGCTCGACGGTCGCCTCACCGACCGGGCGCCGGAGGCGGGATGAGCCAGCGGGGTGGGATGCCGTGGCGCGGCTGTTTCAGGGTTTGACGTCCGCGACCGCGGCCCGGCGGCTACGATCTTGTAGGTGGCCGTTTCGCCGGACTCCGTGGCGGTAGATCCGCCCGCCGCGGATTTCCGGCTGTTGTTCGAGGCGGCGCCGGCACTGTTCCTGGTGCTGGACCCGCAGCTGCGCATCGTGGCGGCCAGCGACGCCTACCTGGCGGCCACCATGACCACCCGCGAGGACGTCACGGGCCGGGGCATCTTCGACGTGTTCCCCGACAACCCGGACGAGGCGGAGGCCACCGGCGTCAGCAACCTGCGCGGCTCATTGCACCGGGTACGCGACCGCCTGGAAGTCGACACCATGGCGGTGCAGAAGTACGACGTGCAGCGCCCGGCCGAACAGGGCGGCGGCTTCGAGGAGCGGTACTGGAGTCCGCGCAACAGTCCCGTGCTGGGGGTGGGTGGGCGGCTGGCGTACATCATCCACCGGGTGGAGGACGTCACCGAGTTCGTCCGGTCGCAGCAGGAGGGCAGCGAGGCTCAGCAGCAGACGGCGGTCCTGCGGCGGCGCACGGACCGGATGCAGGCCGAGATCCTGCGCGGCTCCGAGGAACTGCGGCAGGCCAACGTGGCGTTGCGCGCGGCGGACCAGGCCAAGAACGAGTTCCTGTCCCGGGCCAGCCATGAACTGCGCACTCCGCTGAATGCCATCCTGGGCTTCAGCGACCTGCTCAGCATCGCCCCGCTGGAGGGCGAGTACCACGACTGGGTCACCCTCATCCTCAAGGCCGGACGGCACCTGCTCGCCCTGCTCAACGACGTGCTGGACATCTCCCGCATCGACGGCGGGCACCTGTCCATGTCGGTGGAGCCGGTCGCGCTGGCACCGCTGCTCGCCGACGCGCTGGACCTGGTCCGCCCGCTCGCCCAGACCCACGGCGTGTGGCTGAGCGCGCCACCCCCGCAGGCCGAGGAGCTGTACGTGGCCGCCGACCGGCAACGGCTGCGGCAGGTGCTGCTCAACCTGCTGTCCAACGCGGTCAAGTACAACCACCCCACCGGCACCGTCGCCGTGACCGTCAATGACGAGCCTCCTGACCGGATACGCATCGGCGTCACCGACACCGGGCGGGGCATCCCCGCCGCGGCCATGGCCCGACTGTTCACCCCGTTCGAACGGCTGGACGCGGCGCAGACCGGCGTGGAAGGCACCGGGCTGGGCCTGGCCCTGTCCCGCCACCTCATGCAGGACATGAACGGCGACCTGGACGTGACCAGCACCCCCGGCGAGGGAAGCACCTTCTCCATCGACCTGCCCACCGCGCAGCCACCCGGCGCCGACCAGCCCACCGACCGGCCCGACCAGGTACACCGCCGCGCCTACGCCGGCCCCAGACGGATCCTCTACGTCGAGGACATGGTGGAGAACGTCCGACTCGTCGAGCAGATCCTCACCCACCGCCCCTCGATCACCCTCATCCCCGCGATGCTCGCGGGCATCGCCCTGGATCTGGCCCGCGAGCACCACCCCGACCTGATCCTGCTCGACCTGCACCTGCCCGACATGCCCGGTGAGGAAGTCCTCCGGCTGCTGCGCGCCGACCCCGCCCTCCGCGACATCCCGATACTCATCCTCAGCGCGGACGCCACCCAGCACCAGGTCAACCAGCTCCAGGTTGCCGGAACGGCCGGCTACCTCACCAAACCGATCGCGGTCCGCGAGCTGCTGCAGGCCCTCGACGACATCCTCGACCAGCACCTGCCAACCGTCCCGTCAACCGACTCCTGACGTCCCGGCGTGGGGCCGCAGGAGCGCCGCGAACTCGTCGGCGGGCATGACGCGAATGCCGAGCTCCGCGGCCTTGTCGGCCTTCGTGCCCGCGCCGTCGCCGACGACGACCAGGTCGGTGCGCCTCGACACCGAGCCGGCGGACTTCCCGCCGAGCGTCTCGACGGCCTCGTTGCCCTCGTTGCGGGTCAGCCCGGGCACCGCGCCGGTGACGACGACGGTCATCGGCGTGCCGTCGGGCTTCTGCAGCGGCAGCAGCGGCGCGGCGGGGTCGTCCGGGGCCGGCGGCGTCGCTCCGCCGCCGGGCTCGGTCATCGTCACGCCCCGCTCGACGAGCTTGCCGATCACCGGGGCCAGCTCGACCAGCTCGGCGGCGATGGTGACCGCCCGCTCCGGGCCGACGCCCTCGACCCGCTGCAGGTCCTCGACACCCGCGTCCAGCAGGGCCGGCATGGTGCCGAAGTGCCGGGCCAGCCGGCGGGACATCGACCGGCCGGTCATCCGCAGCCCGAGCCCGGTCAGCACCCGCGACAACGGCTGGGCCTTCGACGCCTGGATGTTGGCGACGAGCTTGCCGGCGGAGACCTCGCCCATCCGCTCGAACGCGGCGAGAGTGGCCACGTCGAGGTCGTACAGGTCGGCGGGGTCGGTGACGAGGCCGGCCGCGACCACCGTGTCGATGAGCTTGTCGCCGAGCCCTTCGATGTCCATGCAGTCGCGGGCGGCGTAGTAGGACAGCGCCTCGTGGGCGCCGCAGGCCCGGCCCCGGGTGCAGCGCCACCGCTTCTGCGACCGGTCGATGTCGCCCCCGCAGCGCGGACACGACGCCGGTGGCTCGAACGCCACCGCGCCGGCCGGCCGGTCGTCGAGCTTGGCGCCGGTGACCTCGGGGATCACGTCACCGGCCCGGCGGACGAACACCGTGTCGCCGGCCCGCACGTTGCGGCGGACCAGGTCGTCGAAGTTGTGCAGGGTGGCCGAGGTGACGGTGACCCCGCTGACCACGACCGGCTCCAGCACCGCCACGGGCGTGATCACCCCGGTGCGGCCGACCTGCACGTCGATGCGCAGCAGCCGCGTCGTGCGGGTGTCGGCCGGGAACTTGTAGGCGATGCCCCACCGGGGTGCCCGGCTGGAGAACCCGGCCCGTTCCCGGTCGGCGGGCTGGTCGGCCTTGATGACCGCACCGTCAACACCGAAGCCCAGCGCGCCGCGACCGCCGTGCAGCGCCTCCACCGCGGTGATCACCTCGTCGATCGTCGCGCACAGCGGCATCCCGGCCGCCGAGCCGGCGGTGCTCGCGACGCCGAGCCGCTCCAGGCGGGCCATCGCGGCCGAGTGCGGCACCGGCTCCCCGGCACCGCCGTCGAGTCCGTGCGCGGCGTACGCGAGGAACGACAGCGGCGCGGCGTACGCCCGGTTCTCCGCGCGCAGGGTGCCGGCGGCGGCGCTGCGGGGATGGGCGAACGCCGGCTCGCCCTGCCCGGTGCGCATCGCGTTGGCCTCGGTGAAGTCGGCGTCGGTCATGAAGACCTCACCCCGCACCTCCACCGTCAGCGGCTCCCGCAGCCGTGCCGGCAGCCCGGCCGCCCGCCGCGCCTGCCCCGTCACGTCCTCACCCGCCCGCCCGTCGCCCCGGGTGGCGACCAGCGCGAGCCGACCATCGACGTAGCGGGCGGCGATCGCGAGGCCGTCGATCTTCGGCTCGACGGTGAACCCGCCGGCCGGCCGGCCGAGCAGCCGCTCCAGGCGGGTCGCCCACTTGCGCAGCGCGTCCTCGCCGAACACGTTGTCCAGGCTGAGCATCGGCGTGCTGTGCTCGACGTCGCCCACGACGCCGGCGCCGGCGGCGATCGTCCCGGTGGGGGAGTCGTCGGCCTTCCACCCCGGGTGCGCGGCCTCGGTCGCCGCGATCCGCGCCATCATCCCGTCGTAGATCGCGTCGTCCATCGCCAGGTCCGGGCCGCTGTAGTACGCGGCGGCGGCCGACCTGACCGCACCGATCGCGGACCGGTACGCCGCTGCCGACCCGTACGGCTGGGCGACCGCGGCATCGACGACCGGGTCGATGTCGACCGGGTCGTCCACGCCGCGACCACGGGTGTTGGGCATCCGGCCGACCTCCTTCGCACGCTCGACGCCAAGCGCGTTGACCTGCTGCGTAGCGTAGCGACCAGGTACGACACCGGCCGACGCGGCGCGTCCGGTCAGCGATCCCGTCAGTTCGGCGGTCCGTCAGTTCAGCGGTCCGCCAGCAGGCCCGACCGTGGCGCGAGGGCGTCGGCGAACGGGTCGCCGGGCAGCGACGGGCCGTACCGGCGGCGCAGGTCGACCAGGACGCGGATCGAGTCGGGGTCGACCAGCCCGTCCGGTACCAGCCCTTCGGTGGGGTCCTTGAGCCGGGCCAGGTAGCGCAGCGCCAGCGGTGCGGGCAGGTCCAGCGCCGCGCCGGCCTCCTCGATCACCTCGTCGTCCAGCGTTCCCGACCGTACCGCCGCGGCGGTGTCGACGAGCGCGCCGGCCAGCCCGGCGTACTCACCGCCCGGCCGGTCAGGCGTCACCGGACCGCTCCGGCCCGGGTGCGGGCGCGCGACGGTGGCCAGCACCGTGCCGAGGTACGGGGCGCAGACCTCGCCGGCCCGTGCGAGGGCACGGAATCCGGCCTGCTCCGCGCGCAGTTCGTTGCCGGCGTTGAGCATGGTCGCCGCGCACTCGCCGGCCAGCAGGGCGGCCAGCCGACGGGGCGTGGCGCCGAGCGTGACCACCTCGTAGGCGTCACGGTCCAGGCCCAGCGACGCGGCCAGCGCGTACATCGCGAAGGCGAAGCCGGAGTCCGGTACGTCCACGGCGAACGCCGCGCCGCGCAGGTCGGCGGGGGACAGGCGGCTGTAGAGCGCCAGGCCCAGCCCGCGATCGACGGCGGCGAGGATCCGCACGTCGGCGGTGCGCCGCAGCGGGTTGACCGGGCTGTACCGGTAGGCGAGCACGTTGTCCGGGCTGGTCAGTACCGCGTCCAGCGCGCCGTCGAACAGCGCCGCGAACTGGCCGGGTGAGGACTGGACCGGGGTCTCGGTGACCTCCAGCCCGGCGTCGCGCAGCCGGCCGCCGCGCCGCGCGACGCGCAGCAGCACCGACGGGGTGAACGTGCCCACGCGGATGGTCTTCGGCACCGGGACTCCTCTCCGGGTGCCCCAGGATAGCCGCACACGATTGCGGTCCGGCAAGTCTCGATTTGCCATGAAGCCGGCCAGGAGCGATGCGGAACCCTTGACACGTCAGTGGCACATGTACATCCTGCGACGTAGCAATCGATTGCGGCACACCCCTTGATCCCGCCCCGCCGGGGAGGTTCTGATGACCGCTCTGACACCCCGTCCATACCCCAGGAAACCCGCCGCCCTGGCCGTCCCCGGCCGGCGCCGTGCCCTGGCCGCCGCGCTGGTGGTTCTCGCCGGCACCGGCCTCACCGCCTGCGGATCGCGGCCCTCGCAGCGGGCCGCGACCCCGTCGAACAAGCCGATCGTGGTGGGCGTCTCGCTGCCGCTGACCGGTGACTTCTCCCAGCCCGGCACCGAGGCCCGGCGCGGCTACGAGGTGTGGGCGAGCCGGGTGAACGCCGCCGGCGGCCTGCTCGGCCGCCAGGTGCAGCTCAAGATCGTCGACGACGCGAGCAACCAGGACACCGTCGTCACCGACTACACGAAGCTCATCACCCAGGACAAGGTGGATCTGGTCCTGGGTACCTTCTCGTCCCTGCTGAACTACCCGGCGTCGGCGGTCGCGGAGAAGAACGGCAAGGTGTTCGTCGAGCCGGCCGGCGGCGCGTCCAAGATGTTCACCCGGGGGTTCAAGAACCTGTTCTTCGCCCAGCAGGCGACCGCGCCGCACCAGGCCGACGTGTTCGTCAACTGGGTCAAGACGCTGCCGGCCGACCAGCGGCCGAAGACCGCCGCGTACCCGAGCCAGGACGACCCGTTCGCCGCACCGGTGATCAAGTCGATGCAGACGCAGCTCGAAGCGCTGGGCGTGCGGACGGTCTACAGCGCCACCTACCCGGCCGACACCACGAACTTCCAGTCCGTCGCCAGCCAGCTGGCCGCCAAGCGGCCGGACCTGGTCGCCCAGGGCGCGGTGTTCGAGGACGGGGTCGGGCTGGTCCGCTCGCTCAAGCAGCTGCGCTACTCGCCGAAGGTGCTGTTCCAGACCTCGGCGCCCAGCAACGCCGCGCAGTACAGCGACGCCATCGGGCTGGCCAACACCGAGGGCGTCTTCTACACGGTCAGCTGGCACCAGGACGCGGTGACGCCGCTGAACAAGGAGTTCGTGGCCGGCTACCAGGCCGCGTACCACAATGCCGACCCGGCGGAGGACGCGGCCGACGCGTTCGCGACCGCGCAGGTGCTCCAGGCGGCGGTGGTCGCGGCCGGGGCGCTGGACCAGGCGAAGATGCGCGACTGGCTGCACGCCAACACGGTGCCGACCATCCTCGGCCCGCTGCGCTGGGCGCCGACCGGCGAGCCGCAGGGCGAGTTCCTGCTGGGCCAGTGGCAGTCCGGCAAGGCGCAGATCGTCGCGCCCAGCAGCGTGGCCACGTCCAAGACGGTGGTCAACCCCAAGCCCAACTGGAAGTGACCGGATGGCGCAGTTCGTGCAGGCGCTCGCGCTCGGCGTGCTCATCGGCGGCATCTACGCCCTGATGGCGTCCGGCCTGACACTGATCTTCGGGGTACTGCGCATCATCAACATCGCCCAGGGCGCGTTCCTGATCCTCGTGGCCACCCTCACCTGGTGGCTGTGGCACGTCATCGGCATCGACCCGATCCTGGCCGCCGTCATCACCACGCCGTTGATGTACGGCCTCGGCTGGGTCACCTACCGGTTCGTGATCTCCCGTATCCGCGGTCAGCCGCCCTCGATGTCCGTACTGCTCACGTTCGGGCTGGCACTGGTCATCGAGGGGCTACTGAACGTGGTCGCGGGCAACCGGTTCCGCTCCGCCACCCCGGCGTACTTCGCGGAGTCCTTCCGCGTCGGGCCGATCCTGCTGCCCAAGGCCCAGACGTACGGCTTCGCCGCGGCCGTGCTCGTCCTCGGTGGCCTGTACGCCGTGCTGACCCGCACCTGGACCGGGCGCGCCATCCGGGCGACCGCGCAGAACCCGTCGGCCGCGGCGCTGGTCGGCATCGGCGCGACGGGTACCGCCGCGCTGGCGTTCGCGCTGGGCAGCGCGAGCGCCGGCGTGGGCGGCTCGATCCTCTCCGTGCTGTACCCGTTCTTCCCGGCATCGCACTACGACTGGATCTCCCGGCTGCTCGGCATCGTGGTGCTGGGCGGCATGGGCAGCCTGCCCGGTGCGCTCACCGGCGCGCTGGTCCTCGGCCTCGCCGAGACGTTGACCGCCACCTACGGCTCGCTCCAGTGGTCCAGCCTGGTGTTCTACCTGGTGATCATGGTGGTGCTGCTGGTCCGGCCGCAGGGACTCTTCGGCGCCCGCCTGCGGGAGGATGCCACGTGAAGGGGCTGCTGTCCCGGCTGCCCCGGCATCTGGTCGCCGGGGTCGTGCTGCTCCTCCTCCTGGTGTACCCGGTGATCAACCCGTGGCAGCCGTACCCCCAGGGCGTCATGCTGCTCGCCTTCCTGCTCGCGATACAGGCGTCCAGCTGGAACATCATCTCCGGGTACTCCGGGTACGTCTCCCTGGGCCACAGCATGTTCCTCGGGCTGGGCTCGTACACCACGGCGATCGTCGCGCTGCACACCGGAGTCAACCCGCTGCTGGTGGCGCCGCTCGGCGGCGTCACCGCGGTGCTCGTCGCGGTGCTCGTCGGCTCGGTGGTGCTGCGCACCCGTGGCCACGCGTTCGTCATCATCACCATCGCGCTGCTGCTGGCCGCGCAGATCGTGGCGACGAGCTGGACGTCGCTGACCCACGGGTCGGACGGCATCACGCTGGCGCTGCCGTTCTGGAGCTCAGATTTCCAGAACATCCCGTTCTACTACGCGTTCCTCGGGCTGCTCGTGCTGACCGTGCTGTTCAGCGCGTGGCTGGGCCGGACCAAGTTCGGCACCGGCCTGGTCGCGATCCGCGAGGACGAGGGCAAGGCCGCGTCGATCGGCGTCAACACCACGGTCGTGAAGACCCTCGCGTACGGCGCCAGCGCGTTCTTCATCGGCGTGGCCGGTGGGGTGTACGCGTACTTCCAGACGTTCCTGAACCCGGTCGGGTCCTTCGCCATCCTCGGCAGCGTGCTGATCGTCCTGTCCGCGCTGCTGGGCGGGCGCGGCACGTTGTACGGTCCGGTGCTCGGCGCGTTCCTCGTCCAGCTCATCAACGAGGGTGCGACGGTCTACGGCGGGGGAACCTCGACCCGGGTACTGATTTTCGGGCTGGCTCTGGTGGCGGTGGTGCTGTTCCTGCCCGCCGGGCTGCTCCCCACGATCGGGGCGGCCTGGCACCGGCGGCACCCGGCGGCGGTGGAGTACACCGACCAGGCGGGCGCGCTGACCGGCCGGGCGGTCGTCGCCGAGATCGGCGAGGCCGCGCGGGACGAGCTGCCGGTGGGCGAGCCGCTGCTGCGGGTACGCGGCGCCGTCAAGCGCTTCGGCGGCCTGACCGCGGTGGACGGCGCCGACCTGACCGTCGCGAAGGGATCGATCACCGCGCTGATCGGCCCGAACGGTTCGGGCAAGACCACGCTGTTCAACCTGATCACCGGGAACCTCGCCGCGGACGGCGGGGAGATCTGGTTCGCCGGCCGGCGCATCGACCGGCTGGCCCCGTGGGCGCGCGGGCACCTCGGCCTCGGCCGGACGTTCCAGGTGACCCGGCTGTTCAAGGAGATGACGGTGCTCCAGAACGTGGTGGCGCCGCTGCCCGACGGGCGGCTGCGCACCATGTTCGCGGACGCGGTCAGCGGCGGCGAGGCCGCGCGGGCCCGGGAACTGCTGGACGTGGTGGGGCTGCGGCGGTTCGCCGGGCAGCGCGCCGGGGACCTGTCGTACGGGCAGCAGAAGCTCGTCGAACTGACCCAGGTGCTGATGCTGGAGCCCAGGCTGGTCCTGCTGGACGAGCCGGCCGGCGGCGTCAACCCCGGCCTGCTGGGCCGCCTCACCGAGGTGATCCGGGAGGTGAACCGCAACGGTGTCACCTTCCTCGTCGTCGAGCACAACATCCCGATGGTCCTCGAGCTCTGCGACCCGGTGGTGGTGTTCGCCCGCGGCCGGGCGATTGCCGAGGGGCCACCGCAGCGGATCCGCAACGACGCCGCCGTGCTGGACGCCTACCTCGGCGACGACTGGCGACCCGCGGGGCCGGCATCGGCGGACCTCACCGGGAAGAGGGGGTGACCCGATGCTGTCCCTCACCGGCGTGACCGCCGGCTACGGCGGGGGCGACGTCCTCCAGGGCGTCGACCTGACCTGCGCCGAGCGCACCATCACGTGCGTCGTCGGGCCGAACGGCGCCGGCAAGTCCACCGTGCTCAAGGTGATCAGCGGGCTGCTGCGGGCCCGCCGCGGCGCGATCACGCTGGGCGGCGAGCGCACCGACCACCTCGACCCGGGCGAGATCCTCCGGCGCGGCATCACCCAGGTCCCGCAGACGCAGGCGCTGTTCCCGGCCATGTCGGTACGGGAGAACGTGCTGCTGGGCGGCTACCTGATCCGGCGCAAGCGGGCCCTGGTCGCGCAGCGGTACGAGGCGGTGCGCGAGCGCATCCCGATCGTCGCGCAACGCGCCCGCGACCACGCCGGCAACCTGTCCGGTGGCGAGCGCCGGATGGTGGAGATCGCCCGCTGCCTGATGCTCGACACGAAGCTGCTGCTGCTCGACGAGCCGTCCCTGGGCCTGGACCCGCGCAGCCTCGCCGCGGTGGCCGAGCTGATCCAGAGCCTCAACGGCGGCGGCATCACCATCCTGCTGGTCGAGCAGAACGTCCGCCTCGGGCTCAGCCTGGCCACCCACGGCGTGGTGCTGGAGGGCGGGCGGGTCCGGCTCGCCGGTACCGCGGCACAGGTCCGCGACAATCCCGAGATGGCCGCGCTGTACCTGGGCGGCACGGCCGCGGCCGGCGCGACCGCCTAGCGAGCGGGCCGGTCGATCGCCGCGACGACCGCCTCGGTGGTCAGCGGCAGATCCCGGACCCGGACGCCCACCGCCGCCGCGACCGCGTTCCCGATCGCGCCGGCCGTCGGTCCCTGCGCCGCCTCGCCGGCACCCACCGACGGCGCGCCGCCACCGTCCACAATGGTCACCGCCACCTCGGGGGTCCGCGAGAACCGCAGGATCGGGTACGCCTCCCAGTCCACACTGGTCACCCGGCGCCGGTCGAAGCGGACCCGCTCCAGCAGCGTCCAGCTCGTCGACTGCACCGCGCCGCCCTCGATCTGGTTGCGTACGCCGTCCGGGTTGACCACCCGGCCCACGTCCACCGCCACGGTCAGCCGCCGTACCCGGATCTCGGTCTCCGCCTCGACCTCGGCCACCACGGCGCAGTACGCGCCCCGCCCCTTGTACCGCGCGTAGCCCAGCCCGAGCCCCCGCCCGTCCGGCAGCGGCCGGCCCCACCCGGCCGCCTTCGCCGCGGTCTCCAGGACCCGCCGGCCGCGCGGGTCGCTCAGCTGGTCGAGGCGCAAGTCCAGCGGGTCGCGGCCGGCCGCGAGCGCCGCCTCGTCCAGGAACGACTCGATCGCGAACACGTTGAGGTAGGCGCCCAGCGACCGCATCGCGGAGCTGCGGATCGGCGTGGCCAGCAGCCGGTGCCCGGTGACCCGCCGGGCGGGCAGGTCGTAGCCGGGCAGCGCGTTGCGGAGGCTGCCGTGTCCGGCGGCCGCCGGCGGGTCGACCGCGGCCGGGTACACCGCCGGCTCCGCCAGCGTGGTCGCGGCCAGCAGGCCGGGTGTCCCCGCGTATCCGGGCCGGGCGGTGTGCCCCTGGCTGAACAGGTCGTACTGCCAGGACGAGAGCCGGCCGCCGGCGTCGAGGGTGGCCGTGACGTCCGCGGTCATCGCCGAGCCGAACGGCGCCCAGGACAGCTCGTCCTGCCGGCTCCACAGCAGCTGGACCGGCCGGCCGGGTACCGCCCGGGCGAGCAGGACGGCGTCGAACGCGGCGTCGTCGGCGGCGTTGTGGCCGTAGCAGCCGGCGCCCTCGGCGTGCCGGACCCGTACCGCCGCCTGGTCCAGGCGCAGCGCGGCGGCGATGGCCCGGCCGAGCGGGTACACGCCTTGGCTGTGCGACCAGACCTCGACCCGGTCGGGCCCGTGCCAGAGCGCCACCGCGCAGCTGGGCGCCATCGACGCGTGCGCCACGAACGGCCGGCTGTAGGTCGCCGACAGCCGCCGGTGACCGGCCGGTACCGGCGCGCCGTCGTGCACCACGACGGTGCTCTCGTGCGGCCCGGCGCGCAGGTACGTGTCCAGGTCGTCCTCGTCGGGCAGGGTGTCGCGCTCGTGCCAGGTGGCGCCGGCCCGTACCGCCTCGGCCGCGCGGACCACGGCCGCCTCGTCGGCGCCGACGACGCCCAGGAACGAGCCGTCACGCACCAGGGTCATCCCTTCGCCGGCCGGCGCGGCGGGGTCGAGCGCGACCAGCCGGGCGGCGGGGGAGGGCGGCCGGACCACCCGGCCGAAGAGCTGGCCGGGCAGGCGCAGGTCGGTGATGTACCGGGGCCGGCCGAGCACCTTGTCCGGCAGGTCGAGGCGGGGCACGTCCCGCCCGGTCCAGGCCAGCTTGTCGGCGTCCTTGACCGGCACCTCCGGGTCGGCCGGTACGTCCAGATCGACGTGCGCGGCGAGGTGGCCGTACCCGATGGTGGTGTCCGGTCCGGTGATCTGTCCATGTGCGACGGACAGCGCGGCGGGGTCCACCGCCCAGCGCCGCGCGGCCTCGGCGACGAACCGGGACCGCACGTTCGCGGCGGCCAGCCGCAGCGCGGGCCCGGTGTCCTGCACCGACAGGCTGCCCGCGGTCAGGCCCTCGTCCGGCCCGCCGGGGCCGGCCGGCACCATCCGGATGTGCGCCGGGTCGACGTCGAGTTCGTCGGCGGCGATCTGCGCGAGCGCGGTGAGGATGCCCTGGCCCAGCTCGACCTTGCCGACGTGCACCTCGACGGCGCCGTCGCCGGCCACCCGGATCCAGCGCGACAGCGTCGGGTTGGCGGCCAGGTTCCTGGGCAGCTCAGCCACTGGCCCCGCCCGCCCGCAGCACCGCCCGGACCATGCGCCGCTGGGCCCCGCACCGGCACAGGTGCCGGTCCAGCTCGCGCACCACGGTCGCCTCGTCCGGGTGCGGCTGGCGGTCCAGCAGCGCCACCGCGCTCATCACGACCCCGGTGACGCAGTATCCGCACTGCGCCGCCTGCTCCTCCAGCAGCGCCCGCTGCACCGGGTGCGGCCCCGGCCCGAGTCCCTCGACGGTGACCACGGTCTTGCCCTCGACCGACCACAGTGGAGTGTCGCAGGACGGTACCGGCACCCCCTCGACGTGCACCACGCACGCGCCGCACAGGCCCATCCCGCAGCCGAACCGGGCGCCCAGCAGCCCGAAGTCGTTGCGCAGCACGTACAGCAGCGGGGTGTCCGGCTGCGCCGCCACCTCGCGCGGCGCGCCGTTGAGCCGGAAGCTGATCACGGCACCTCCCCGAACACGGCGGGGTGGAGACCGAGCTCGATCCGGGTACGCCGGATGTGGCCGGCCAGGAACCGGCCCGCGTCGGTCTCGTCCCGCCGGACGATCGCGTCCAGCAGCAGCCGGTGCTCCGCGTTCACCACCCACCGCCGGTCCGGGCCGCTCAGTTGCATGAAGACCCGCCGGTGGTGCTGCGTGACGTTCCACAGCCGGGCCACCGTCGAGGTCAGCTGCCCGATCCGGCAACCCCGGTAGCTGAGCAGGTGGAACTCCCGGTCCAGCTCCAGGAAACGGCCGAGGTCGGTGTCCGCCTCGATCTCCCGCTGGATCTCCGCCAGCCGGTGCAGGTCGGCGTCGCTCAGCTCGGGCACGCTCTGCGCGAGCGCGAGCGGTTCCAGCCGCTCGCGCATCTGGTACACCACGTCGACCTCGTGCATGCGCAGCCGCGGTACCCGGGCACCCTTGTGCGGCTCGTTCTCGATCAGACCTTCGGCGGCGAGCATGCGCAGCGCCTCGCGTACCGGCAGCCGGCTCGCGCCCAACTGCTGGGCGACCTCCTCCTGCCGGACCCGCTCGCCCGGCCCGATCGCGCCGCCGAGGATCGCGGCGCGCAGGTGGTCGACGACGCGGAGGCTGGCCGCGGTGGCGACGGTCACCGGGATCCTCCTTCCGCCGCGCTGCCACGCCGGTAGAACGCCCTGCCGTTCGGGTAGGACACCAGCTCGAACTGCATGCCCCATGGTGACAGGAAGTACACCCAGCGCTGGCCCTCGTGCGGCCCGCGACTCGCCGTCGGCTCGCCCAGCACCCGCACCCCGTCGGCCCGCAGCGCGGCCACCGCCTCGTCGAGGTCGTCCACGTAGATCGCGACGTGGTGGCCGCCGATGTCGCTGTTGCGCGGCACGGTGGTCCGCTGGTCCGGGGCGGTGTAGGCGAAGATCTCGAAGACCGCCGCGTCGCCGCACCGGAAGAAGCGGATCTCGGGTACCTCCGCGCGCGGGTGCACGCCCAGGTGCTCGGCCATCCAGTCGCCCGCGTCGGCCAGCGGGCCGAGGGAGTAGAGGTACTCGCAGCCGAGCACGTCGACGAGGAACCGGGTCGCCTCGTCGAGGTCCGGCACGGTGAAGCCGACGTGGTCGAAGCGGCGGGGCCGGAGCGGCGCCATCAGGGTTCCTCCCCTTGGTTGGATCCAATGCATCGTATGCCGGCGACCGTTCTCCCGGAAGGCGGCTTCACGTCTGGATTTTGGATCCAATTCGTGGCAGGGTGGAACCCATGCCAGATCACCGCCGGTTGCAGCCGGACGCCGGCTGGACGGAGCTGACCGCGACGGTGGACGACTGGGACGCGGCCGACCCCGACCTGCTGTCCGCGATGTTCCACCAGCTCGTGCTGATCCGGACCTTCGAGGAGCAGGTGCTGGAGCTGGCCGGCGCCGGGCTGGTGCACGGCCCCGCGCACTCCAGCATCGGCCAGGAGGGCGGCGCCGTCGGATCGGTGCTCGCGCTGGCCCCCGGCGACCAGGTCAACGGCTCGCACCGCGGCCACCACCAGTTCCTCGCCAAGGCGCTGAGCCACCTCGCGCCGAAGGGCTTCGACCTGACCGCCGAGCTGCCCGAGGAGATACGCACCCTGCTGCTGCGGACCCTCGCCGAGATCTGCGGCCTGGACCGCGGGTACAGCCACGGCCGCGGCGGCTCGATGCACCTGCAGTGGAAGGAAGCCGGCGCGATGGGTACCAACGCGATCGTCGGCGGCGGGGTACCGCAGGCGGCCGGCTTCGCGTGGGCGGACCGGCAGGCCGGTACCGAGGCGGTCGCGGTGACCTACTTCGGCGACGGCGCGGCGAACATCGGATCCACGCTGGAGACGTTCAACCTCGCCGCCGCCTGGCGGCTGCCGCTGTGCTTCTTCATCGAGAACAACCAGTACGCGGTGTCCACCACGGTGACCGAGGCGACCGGCGAGCCCCGGCTGTCCGCGCGCGGACCGGGCTTCGGGATCGCCAGCTGGCGCGTGGACGGCATGGATCCGCTCGCCGTGTACCTCGCCATGCGGGAAGCTGCCGCACACATGCGCGCCGGCAACGGCCCCACCCTGATCGAGGCGCAGACCTACCGGTACTTCCACCAGAACGGTCCGTTCCCCGGCAGCGCGTTCCGCTACCGCACCCGGGAGGAGGAGGCGCAGTGGCGGGCCCGCGATCCGGTCGACCAGGTCGGCGGGCACCTGGTGCGGCGCGGGCTGGTGACGCGGGACGCCATCGAGGCGTCGGTCGCCGCCGCCAGGCGCGCGGTGGCCGCCGCGGCCGGCGTGCTGTTCGAACCGCTGCCCGGCGGCAAGCCCGGACAGCGGCGGATCAGACCGGCCCAGTGGCCGGATCCGGCATTCGTGGACGTCGGCGTCCGCGGTGACCTGTCCGAGTTCACCGGGGTACGGACGGCGGACGTCGACTCGTTCCAGGGCGAGGTCGCGGACACCCGGTTCATCGAGGCGGTCGCCGAGGTGATGCACCGCCGGATGGCCGGCGACCCGCGGATCGTGGTGCTGGGCGAGGACGTGCACCAGCTCAACGGGGGTACCAACGGTGCCACCCGGGGGCTGCGCGACGCGTACCCGGACCGGGTGCTGGGCACGCCGATCAGCGAGAACGCGTTCACCGGCCTGGCCGGCGGGATCGCGCTGGACGGCCGGTACCGGCCGGTGGTCGAGCTCATGTACGCCGACTTCATGTGGGTGGCCGCCGACCAGCTGTTCAACCAGATCGGCAAGGCCCGGCACATGTTCGGCGGGACCAGCCCGATACCGCTCGTGCTGCGCAGCAAGGTGGCCACCGGCACCGGCTACGGCTCGCAGCACTCGATGGACCCGGCCGGCATCTTCGCCACCGCACCGGGCTGGCGGATCGTCGCCCCCGCCACGCCATTCGACTACGTGGGGCTGATGAACGCCGCGCTGCGCTGCGCGGACCCGGTGCTCGTGCTCGAACACGTCGACCTGTACGCCAGCACCGGCCCCGGGCCGGTCGCCGACTACGACTACTGCCTGCCGGTCGGCCGCGCCGCGGTACGGCGGACCGGCGCCGCGCTGACCGTCGTCTCGTACCTGTCGATGGTCGCCGAGTCGCTCGCGGCGGTCGAGCAGACCGGCGTCGACGCCGAGGTCATCGACCTGCGCTGGCTCGACCGGGCCAGCCTCGACTGGGACACCCTGGGCGGGAGCATCCGCAAGACCAACCGGGTGCTCATCGTCGAGCAGGGCGCGGTCGGCACCTCGTACGGCGGCTGGCTGGCCGACGAGATCCAGCGCCGCTTCTTCGACTGGCTGGACGCTCCGGTGGAGCGGGTGACCGGCGGCGAGGCCTCGCCGAGCATCAGCAAGGTGCTCGAACGCGCGGCGATCGCCCGCCGCGAGGAGGTCGCCGCCCGGCTGACCGAGATCCTGGGGAGCTGACATGGCGCGCCTGCTGCGGATGCCCGAGATCTCCGCGAACACGGTCGAGGCGGTGCTCTCGGCATGGCCGCTGCCGGAGAACGCCACCTTCGCCGGTGGCGACCCGATCGCCACGGTGGAGACCGAGAAGGCGCTGGTGGACGTGCCGGCCGACGAGCCCGGCGTGCTGCTGCGCACGCTGGTCGAACCGGGCCGGTCGGTGCCGGTCGGCACGCCGATGGCGGTACTGGGCGCCCCTGGTGAAGTCGTGGACGATCTCGACGCGCTGGTCGAGCGGCTGACCGTCGCCGCGCCACCGGTGTCCACATCAGACGGTGAACGCGCCGCGCCGCCGCTGGCCGGTGCATCCCCGGCGCGGGTGTTCGCGAGCCCGCTCGCCCGCCGGATCGCCCGGGAGCGCGGCGTTGCGGTCGACACGATCGTGGGCACCGGGCCGGGCGGGCGGATCGTGCGGGACGACGTCCGCCGGGCGGTCGAGGCGCGCGCGCCGGCCGCCACGGTACCGGCGCCGGTCGCGGCGCCGGCTCCGGTACCGGCTCCGGTCGTGGCGCCGGCTCCGGTCGTGGCGCCGGCTTATGCCGGAGCGCCGGCTTACGAGGAGATCCCGCACAGCCGGATGCGGCGGGCCATCGCCAGCCGTCTCGCCGAGAGCAACCGGGAGGCGCCGCACTTCGCGATCCGGGGCAGTGCCCGGGTGGACGCCCTGCTCGCGCTGCGCGCGGAGCTCAACTCCGCGACCGGCGTGCGCGTCTCGGTCACCGACCTCGTGGTCGCCGCGGCGGCGCGCGCACACGTCGCGGTACCGCAGATGAATGTGACCTGGACCCCGGACGCGGTGCGCTCCTACCGGACCGTCGACATCGCGGTGGCCATCGCCACCGACACCGGCCTGGTCACGCCGGTGCTCCGCGAGGTGCCGGCGAGGACCATCTCGGCGCTGGCGCGCGCCAGCGCCGACCTGACGGCCCGGGCCCGCGCCGGCGCGCTGCGCCAGGACGAGCTGGAAGGCGGCACGCTGACCGTCACCAACCTCGGCATGTTCGGCACGGAGGACTTCACCGCCGTCATCAACCCGCCGCAGGCGGCCATCCTGGCGGTCGGCGCGGCCCGGCAGGAGGCCGTGGTGACCGATGGCGGAGTCGGGGTCGCGACCGTGCTGCGGGTGACCCTGTCCGTCGACCACCGGCCGGTGGACGGCGCGACCGCCGCGCGGTGGATGGCGGCGTTCCTTTCGCTGCTCGAAGCCCCGCTGGGCATCCTGGCCTGACACCGCGAGCACAGCCGGGAGGGACCGTGCCCGACACCGACGTCGCGACCGCGCTGGCGCACTGGGCGCCGCGCCTGATCCAGAACGGCGTGGACTACAACGACATGACCAGCACGCTGGCCCGCATCGACACGTGGGCCGGCTGGCTGCCGCAGTGGAACCGGACCGCCGACGGCCAGGCGTCCTTCGCGCGGGAGGCGGATGCGTCGGGTCACCCGCTGACCGCCGGCCAGGCCTGGCGCCGGGCGTCCGTCGACCGGCACTTCGGCAAGTTCGTGTGGATGCTCGACCTCGACCTCGCCGCCGAAGCGACGCGGCGCTCGGTCGAGGAGACGCGGTACGCGTTGGCGCGGCTGGACCCGTCCGCGCAGCGGCTGGAGATCCCGATGGACGGTGGCAGCGGCTACGCGAACCTGCGCCGTCCCCCCGGTGTCCAGGTGGCACCGTACGTGGTGCTGATCCCGGGCCTCGACTCCACAAAGGAGGAATTCTTCTTCTTCGAGCAGTCGTTCCTCGACCGCGGCATGGCGACCGTCGCGCTGGACGGCCCGGGACAGGGGGAGACCGGGCTCGCCCTGCCGATCCGGCCGGACTACGAGGTCGCGGTCGGCCCGGCGCTGGATCTTCTCGCGGCCCGTACCGACCTGGACCACACCCGGATCGGCGTGTGCGGTGTCAGCCTGGGCGGCTACTACGCGTCCCGGGTCGCCGCGCACGAGCCGCGGGTCCGCGCGGTGGCCGGCATCAGCGGGCCGTTCCGGTTCGGCGACGTGTGGGACGACCTGCCGCCGATGACGCGCCGGACGTTCGTGGTCAAGTCCGGTGCGCGCGACGACGCGCAGGGCCGCCGGTTCGCGGGCGCGCTGGACCTCGCCGGGGTGTGCCGGCGGATCACCGCACCGGCGCTGTACGTCACCGGCCGGCTGGACCGGCTGATCCCGTGGCAGCAGACACAGCGGCAGGCGGACGAGACGCCGCGAGGGACGTTCGTGTGCTTCCCCGAGGGCAACCACGGGGTGTCCAACCTGCCGTCGCGCGCCCGCCCGATGATCGCCGACTGGATGGCCGACCACCTGCGCCAGGCACCTTCGGCCGGGCCAGCCGCGTCGACACGGTGACCACCGACGACCCCTACGGCGAAACGGACCGGCGGACGCTCGTGCCGGCGGGCCATGCGGGATCGCCGAAGAGCACGAACGGCGCCCAGGACAGCACCGCGTCGGTGGTGTCATCGGTGTGCGGCGGCGCGACGTCCGGCGCGCCGGGGACCACCTGGATGTCGCGGCCGTCGCGCCGGCGTGACGGCGGCGAAGCGGCCAACATGCCGCCGGATGCCGTGCGATGGCCGGCGCGCAGCGCCTCCCGGGCGATGTCCAGAACGGCGAGCAGATCCGTGGTCGGCTTGCCGGCCGGGCCGGCGAGCTCGCGGTAGAACGCCGCCATGAACAGTGCCGCCGCGCGGTCGTCGATCGGCCACAGGGTCGCCAGCACCCGCGGCGCACCGGCCTCCACAACCGCCTGCGCGACGCTCGCCAGCTCCTCGTCGTAACCTGCGCCAGCCACGCCGGTCGCGCATCCGGAAAGCACCACGAGCCGCGCCCGCCACGGAAGCTCGGCCAGCTCCGCCAGCGGCACCCACTGGACGCCGGTGTCGCCGTCGGCGAACAGCAGGCTCGCCCGGCGTCCCCGGCGCACGTCGGCCCGCCCGTGCACGGCGAGGTGGACAACGTCGAGATCGCCGCGCAGGGCCTCGCGTACCGCGTCCAGAGTGCATTGTGGACCCACGAGCGGCGCGGTGCCCAGCAGGCCGCCGACCACGCGGGCCTCGTGGGCCGCCCACGGCAGGTCGCCCCGCGAGTCGCCGGCCACCAGGCTGCGGCCGGTGGCGGGCTGGACACCATCGTGCAGGCGCAGCACGGCCGCGGCGGGCAGGTATCCGATCGGCATCTGCTCGCACCAGGGCCGGCCGCCGAGCGGCACGATGTGCAGCGGCATGTTGTGCAGGTAGCCGTCGGGCACCAGGAGGATCCGCGCGTCCTCCCGCGCCGCCTGCGCGATCCGGGCGACCAGCGAGCGCAGCAACGGGTCACCGGTGCAGGCGCGGACCATCCGGATCTCGCGTTCGCGCACGTCCGCCGCACCGCCCCGGGCCAGGTCGAGCGGGCTGCCCGCAACGCGAACAACCTGGACGCCGTCGACGTCGACCAGGTAGGCGGTCACACCGTCGCGTTCCGCGACGAGATCGACGAGGACGGTCCGCCTGTCCTGGCTGAGTCGGGCCAGCAACGGGCGCACCTCGGCCAGCGTGGCAGGTGTGTCGAGCGCGGCCTGCGGTTGCGGCCGCGGGCCGTCTCCCTGGCCGTGGCGCGCGAGCACCAGGTCGAGGATGCGCCGCGCCTTGATGCGTTGCAGCGCGTCGAAGGCCTCTTCGTAGGCGCCGGTGCGGCGCAGTGTCTCGGCGAGGAAGTAGTGGATCGTGCGCATTTCGGCGGTGACCGCCACCCGGCCGGGCCCGGGTGCGGCGCGCTGCCGCAACTGCTCGGCCGCGGCCACCGCTCGGCGCAGGAAGGCGGCTGCCTCCCGCGGATCGGCGTCGCCGACACGAGCTGCCAGCGCCCGCCAGCCGACGATCTGGCCGCGCAGCGGCACGTCTGGCGCATCGAGCAGCGGCCGCAGTTCGGCCACCGCCTGCGCCACGCCCGCTTCGTCACCGAGTCGGCTCAAGGCCAGCGTGAGCCCGCACAGCCGGTTGATCAATTCGAAGCGCAGCCCCTGATCGCGGGCTTTCCCGGCCGCCCTCCGGTAGCGCTCGGCAGCGAACGCGTCGGCGTGATATCGCTCGGCCACCTTGCCGGCCTGGGCGTCGAGCGTGCCGGCGTCCTGCGTCTGGAAGATCCGCTCCGGTTCATCCACGCCGCTGCCTGCCACGACCTGACGATGGATGCCGTCGATCACCTCGGCGGTGGCGATGAGGCCGACCGCGCGCATCGGCTCTCCGGTGTCGACACCGCGGTTGGCGAGGCTCACCAGGGTCCCGATGATCATGCCCTCCACGGCGGCCAGGCCGGCTTCCGAGGCGCGGTGGCGGGTCTGCATCGCCAGGCCCAGGGCCTGGTCGAGCTGGCCGGCATCAGCCAGGAGGGCAACGATGTTGGCCGCGGCCCGCAATTCCAGCGCCTCGTCACTGGCGGAGCGCGCCCGGCCGGCCGATCGCTGGAAGAGCTCCAGGGCGGCGCCCCAGGCCTCAGCCATCCTGGCGGAGATCGCCTGAGCGAACAGCGCGTGGGCCTCGTCGTCGTCCGGGACGGCGTGCCGCCTGGCAGCCGCGTAGCCCTCCCGGTAGCGGGCGATGTCGCGCTTCTGCCGGGCCTCCCGCAGCGCCAGGTCGTAGGCGGCGAGGAACGCCGTCCGGCGCCCGTCGTCATCGTCGAGTTGCCCGCAAGCCTCGGCGTAGATCAGCCGGTTCACCGCTCGGGCGGCCAACTCGTTCGCGCCCATCACGTCCAGCGCACGGTCGAGCAGCTCGCGCGCCTCGCCGGCCGCGCCGAGCTGGATGAGGGCCGTGGCGAGGTTGTCCAGGTAGATGGCGAGCTGCGCGGGCTGGACGCCCGAATGCCGCAGCTGCCCCTCAGCCGCCTTGAGGATGGTGTACGCCGCGTGCAGCTCGCCGAGCACCATGTACGCGTTCGCGCGGTTCACCGCGATCGCCAGTTGGCCGGCGGGTTCACGCTCGTGGTACCCGGCCTTCGCGTAGCAGGCGAGCGCCTCGTCGAGGTCACCGATGCCGGCCAGGACATTGCCGAGGTTGTCGTACGCCACGGCGAGTGCGCGCTCGTCCCCCAGCCGGCCGGCAAGCTCAATCACTATCTGGTACGCGTCGATCGGGCCCCGTGCGTCGCCGAGCCCGCGGCGCGCCGCGGCCAGCAGCAGCCAGGCCTCGCACAGCCGGACATCGTCCCCCAGGGACTCGGCCAGGTAGCCGTAGAGCTCGGACTCGTGGCGCAGCGCCGCCCACTCACCCTCCGCACGCCAGCGGACGCAGCGCTGGCGCAGCGCGTCCACGGCGGTCCCGGTGGCGTACTCGAGCCGGATCAGCGCCCCACGAGCACGGGGGTCACCCGCCGCGAGGGCCCGGGCGAAGTCTTCGGTGGGCTGCCCGGTCAGCGCGGCCGTCGCCGCCAGCAGCGCCGGTACCCGGTCCAGCCGCCACTGCTCGGGGCGAGGCGCGGGCTCGGCCTGCTGCCACATCGCCACGGCGAAGCCCATCGGCGTGGCGGCGACGGCCTCGATCGGGATCGTCGCGTCCGGGTCCACCGTTCCGGCGTACCCGGATGGTGTGCTCACGGTTGCCCGGGCTCGACCAGGAAGCTGTGGGTGGCGGTGGCGCTGCTGGCGGGATCGAGAGTGTCGATGCTGTTGGCGACGATGTCGATGTCGCGTACTGACGCGCGGCGGGTCAGCACCGCGAACGTCGCGTCGGCCGGTGCCGCGGGCGGCGTGAGCGGATCGGCGTCATGGCTCGCGACGGCCTTGATGTGCTCGATGCCGGGCGGTCCGCCGACCCGGTAGGAGAAGCCCTGGCCGGAGGCCGGGATGCGGTAGGTCTTCCCGGCCTGGACCTGGTTGCCCGGCACGTACGCGTTGGGGAACAGCACCGTCACCGCGTTGCTGGTACCCATGTCCAGCAGCGTCAGCCGGCAGTCGACGTCGGCGCGGAAGCACACCCTGATGCGGTCGCCGATCCGGTACCGGGGCCGCGCGTCCGGTGCGATCTCCAGGTCCCGCCGCCCGGGTCGCGCCTGCCCGTCCATCGTCTCCGCCTCGGTCCACAGGGTGAGGCCGAAGGCGTGCCGGTCCTGCCCGGCCTGCTCGAACCGGCGCGGGACGGCCCGCTGCCGGCTCAGCATTCCGGCCTGGGTCACCACATAGGCGCCCAGCGCCATGAGGAAGACCAGCAGGAACGCGATCAGCGCGGGCCAGCCGATGCGGGTGGCGGTGAGGAGCACGGTCAGCAGGATGAGTGCGCCGAGCGCGAAGATGAGGATCTGGTTCTGCAGCTTCTTCACGACCTCGGTGAGCGCGTCGCCGAAGGGCGAGGCGCTCTGGTCTCTGGAGTTTTCGGTACCCTGAGGACCGTCGAGCTGAGCCGGCATAGTGAATTCCCTCGCACCGCAGGTACACGGAGAAGTCACAGCGTAGCCGCCCGGCGACCGCGCGGAGCGGGAACGGCACTGACTGATTGGCTACTCACCGACCCGTCGGCCACCCCGCACCGGCAGCCCGGCTGGTGGGTGGCATCCTGGGCGCATGGCGCAGCCGGGCCACGGGGGTGGCGTCCGTTCGCGGGTACCGCCGGATCGCCCGCAGCGGGACCGGTGGGGCGCCGCACAGTTCCTGCTCGACCTGTGCGCCATCGCGCGCCCCTGGTTCTGGCCGGTGTCCCTGCTGCCTTACTACGTCGGGTTCCTGCTCGCCAGCCACCGGCTGTTTCCGACCGCCGCGCAACTGCCGACGCTGCTGGCCGGCGCGGTCGTCGTCGAGCCGCTGGTCTGGCTTGCGGTACTGGCCGTCAACGACGCCCACGACCTACCCGGCGACCTGCTCAACCCGCGGAAGGCGGGTACTCCACTGACCAGCGGCCGGCGTTCGCCGCGCACCGTGCGGCGGATCGCGTTCGCCGCGGCCGACGCCGCCCTGTTGGTCAGCCTGTCGATCGGGGCCGCCTTCGCCGCCGGCGCTCTGCTGGCGTTGATCCTGGGTTGGCTCTACAGCGCGCCGCCGGTCCGGCTCAAGGCTCGACCCGGTGCCGACGTCGCCGCCAACGCGCTCGCCCTGGGCGCGCTGGGGCCGCTCGCCGGGTGGACCGCCGGCCACGCTCTGTCCGGCTTCCCGTGGGCCATCTCGATTCAGGGGGTACTGGTGGGTGCCGCACTGTACGTGCCGACCACCCTCGCCGACTACCACGCCGACCTCGCCAGCGGGTACCGGACCGTGGCGGTGTGCCTGGGACCCCGCCGCACCTACCGGCTCGGTCTCGCGGCGTGGACCGCGGCTGCCGGCCTGTCGGTGGTGCTCGCCGCCACCGGCACCGTGATCCCCCGCCGGATGCTGCCGTTCGAGGCGGTCACGGTACCGGGGCTGATCCTCGGGTACCACCTGCTGCTGCGCCGCCACCGGTCGGTACCGCGGATCGCCGTGGTCAGCGTGCTGTTCCTGATACCCAGTACCATTTTCGCCCTGACCTACACGCACGTGCTCTGACAGCGTGTACGTACCGTGGCGGGTGGTTCAGTTTCCCGTGGCTACGACATCGGCACGTTCGATCATCAGGACGGCGGTGCGCTGTGGTGCGACCGGCCGGTGCAGCAGGCCTTTGGGGACCGTGAACGCCTGACGTGGTCCCAGTTCGACCGCGTCCATGCCGTCGAGTTCGATGCGGAACAGTCCATCGAGGACGAAGAAGAACTCGTCCTGCTCGTCGTGCTTGTGCCAGTGGTACTCGCCGCGCATGACGCCCAGCCGCACCACGACGTCACCGACCTGGCACAAGGTCTGGTTGTACCACGCCTCGGCAGTGGTATCGATCAGGTGCTGAACGTCCAGCACCTGCAGGGCCGCGGCCAGTGGCTGGTAATTGATCGCATAACCGCCTGGGTCGGTCATTCGTGTTCTCCTACCGGTGTGTGGTGAGTCAGGCGTCCGGCTCGCGCTGACCACTTCGGTCCGCCCCGCGGTCACCAGCCTTCATCGAACATCTTCTTGACGTGGGCGATGCGTTTCTCATCGCGACGGTAGAACGTCCACTGCCTGATCCGCCTGGCCCGCAGCAGCCCGGTCGCGGTGAGCAACCTCAGATGCTCGCTGGCCGTCGGCTGGCTGACGCCGAGCTTGTCGGCGATGAACACCGAACAGACACCGTCCTCGACCAGGTCGCCATCCCGCTGGGGCGGGAAGTTGGCCACCGGGTCGGCCAGCCAC
>JBBWZQ010000414.1:0-56686 GCA_039649115.1 Micromonosporaceae bacterium
GTACTGCGGTCTCTCGTCGCGGCAGCTTTCGGGCTCGCCGGCACGTACCGGCGATATGGAACCGCTCACCGTGGCCGTGGTCGACGACTCCGGGAGGTTGCTGCACGTCTGTGAGATCTCGGACACCGCGGCCGGCTATGCCGAGTTGGGCGCGGTACTGGCCGAGCGATCCGCCGGAGCGGACGTGGCGGTGGCCGCCGACAGCGACGACCACCAGGTGACCCTGCTCCTCGCCGCGGCCGGCCGGCCGCTCGCGATCGTCGACGAAGAGTTGCTCGACGACTACGCCGAGCGCTTCGGTGACGACGACTCCCCCGAGGAGTTGGAGGCTCCGGCCCCGCTGCGGCGGGCGATCGGCCTGTCCCGCGCGCTGCAGGCGGGTGCCCTGGTCGCCTCGGTGCGGTCGGCGCCCCGCGAGCTGACCGCGCTCAAGCCGGTACTCGCCGCGCATGCCGCCGTCGTCTCCGGGCGCCAGGCCGCCGCCGTCGCGCTGCGCGAGGTGCTGCGCGAGTTGTACCCGGCCGCGCTGCGCGCGTATCCGGACCCGGCCGCGTCCGTGCCGCTGGCGGTCCTCGACGCGCTGCCCGAGCCGGGCCTGCTCGGCACCGGCAGCCGCAGCCGCGACGAGGTCGTGGTGGCGGAGTTGACCGCGAAGGGGGTCGGCGACAGCAGGCGGATCACCGACGCGGTCACCGCGCTGCGGGTCGCGATCACGGAGACCCCCCGGCGCACCGGCATCGGCAAGTCGCTGACCACCGCCGTCGCCGAGACCATCCAGCAGAGCGTCGCCGCGGTACGCGCCTGTGACACGGCGGTCGGTGCCCTGGTCGGCCTGCTCGCGGAGAAGGCGACGCCGGCGTCGACCAACGGCCGCCGCAAGGCCGAACCGGCGCGGCCGGCGCGGGACCAGGCCACCGAGCCCGCCGCCGAACCGGCCCGCCCCGCGTCGCGCCGGGCCCGCACGACCATCCCGCCGTCGACGCGCGCCGCCAGCACGGCGGCCGGCGCCGCCGCCGTGGGCACGGCCGCCGCGACGGCCAGCGTTCCCCCGCCGATTCCCGCGGTACCGCCACTGGCCGGCGCGTCGGTTCCGATGGCACCGGCACCCCCGGCCCCGCCGGTCGCACCCCCGGCCACCTCTCCCACGAGTGCCCCGCCCGGGCCCGCGCACCGGCAGCCGGACCACCTCGCGCCGGCGCACGCCGCCATGGACGACATGGCGACCGGCGCGCACCCGGTGGTTCCCGCGCCGGTCGGGCCGTACCAGTCGTACTCGCCGGCCGCCTACGGGACGGCGTCGGTACCGCTTCCCCGGCCGGCGCCCGACGTCACGCCACCCGGCTCCCGGGGCGACTGGCCGCTCACCAACAGTGACTACCAGCCGGCGCGCCAGCCCGAGGAGCGGCTGCCCTCGCGCGACCCGTTCGACGGCAGCGGGTACCCGTTGACCAACCTCCCGTCCACCGTGGTCGGGCGCTCGGCGCCGGTCGCGCCGCCGCCCCCGGCGCCGGCCCCGATGCCGGTCGCGCCGCCCGCTCCGGATCCCTGGGACGGCCGGGTGGCACCGCCCTGGCAGGACGAGTCGCTGTCCGGCGAGCCGCCGACGCTGAACATGGTCGAGCCCGATCCGCTCGCCGACTTCGACCTGCGCGGCGAGCCGGATCCGCTGCTGGGGCGCGGCTCGCTCAACCAGGACGGCATGCGGTTCGACGCGCCGTACAGCCCACCGCCGCTGCGCCTGGTTGAGCCGGACAGCGGCCGGATCGACGCCATGCAGGTGGGGGAGCCGATGGGGCCGGTCAGCGAGGAGAGCGACGGCGACCTGCTGATCTTCGCGCAGGCGCGCTCCGCGTGGTTCACCGGCCACGTGGAGCAGGAGGACACCTCCCTCGACTGGGACAACCCGGCCGACCTGGGCTGGCAGGCGGCCGAGCGGGCGGCCGAGCCGATCCTGGGCGAGGAGACGACCGCCGGCCTGCCCCGCCGGGTACCGCAGGCCAACCTGGTACCCGGTTCCGCGCTGCCCCCCGCGGACGACAGCAGCCTGCGGATCGTCCGGGACCCAGCGGCGATGGCGGCACACACCACCGGCTACTTCCGCGGCTCGCGGCGCGGCGAGGAGGTCCGTGGCTTCGCGGTGGGCGGCCGGCCCGGCCGCGAGTCGGCCGGCGGCTGGGACTTCAGCCGCGACAGCTGGGAGGGTGACCGCGACGAGGGTTACGAATACCGGTCCGCCGCCCGGCAGTAGTCTCGTCCGCGACCGGAAAAGGTGACGTGTTGGAACAATGCGGGCCGACGCGGCTGCCGGACTGGCCAGCGGGTCCTCGCCCGCATAGGTTGACTGCGTTTGGCAGCGCCCGCGACCGTATCCGCGCGGCGGAGGTCGAGGTGGAGTTGGAGCGGTGATGGCGGGCGGTACTTCTCGGACGATCTCGGCGGCGGACCGGACGACGACAGGCGCGCTGTCCCGGCGTTCCCTGCTGGCCGCGAGCCTCCTCGGCAGCGCCACGGCGCTGGGCGCGTGCAGCAGCCGCAGCGGCTCCGGCATGGACACGGGCAGTCAACTGCCGCAGGGTGACGATCTCGTGATCGGCGCGAGCCTGGAGTTGACCGGCTCGGGAGCGATCGTGGGCGTCTCGCAGCGCAAGGCGGTCACGATCGCCCAAAACAAGATCAACAGTACCGGCGTCGTCATGGGCAACCAGGTGCGCCGGGTGCAGGTGACGATCAAGGACAACGCCAGCGACCCCAAGCAGGCGGCGCAGCTCGCGAAGGACTTCGCCAACGACTCGCGGGTGCTGGCGATCATCGGTGGCTGCACCGCCGGCACGGCCAAGGCGATGGCGCCCATCGCCGAACAGCAGAAGATACCCCTGCTCGCCACCGCCTTCGCGGACACCATCCTGCGGCCGATCGCCAACCGCCGGTTCGTGTTCAAGCTCGGGCCGAACGCCTCCGACGTCGCCAGCCGGCTGAGCGCCTCCGTCCGCCAGCAGGGGCTGGCCCGGGTGGCGATCGTCGCGGAGGTCGGTGACCACGGAGACACCGGTGTCGCGGCGGTGACCACCGCCGCCAACAACGACCGGCGCGACCTCGTGCTGACCGTACGGGTACCGGTGGGCTCGCGCGACTACCACGCCCAGGCCGAGCAGGTGGCCGCCGCCCGACCGGACGCCGTGGTGATCTGGGCGGTCGCGCCGACCTCCGGGCTGGTGGCGCGGGCGCTGCGCACGGCCAACTACGCCGGACAGATGTTCTTCGACGCGGGAGCGGCGTCCGAGGACGCGTCGGCGGCGTTGAACCGGGCCGCGGCGGTCAACAGCTTCCTGGTGGCACCGACCATCCTCGCCGGCCGGCCGATCGCCGTGACCACCCCGGCCGAGCTGGACCAGGTGGACTTCTTCGAGGAGTACACGCAGCTCTACGGCGCCTTCTCCGGCGTGGCCGTGTACGCCGCGGACGCGCTCAACCTGGTCGTCGCGGCGGCCCAGCGGGGCCGCACGGCCGCCACCCGGCTGCGGGTGCGCGACGAACTGGAGGCCGCGCCGTACGACGGACTGGCGGGGCAGTACATCTTCTCCACGATCAGCCACGGCGGCGTGCAGCCGGACTCGCTGAGCCTGTTCCAGATGCGCCCGGCGGACTGGGTCAAGGTGGGGTGACCCCAACCGCCCGTTGGGCCCGCTACGGCCCGATCAGGCCGGTGCCCCGGCCCGCTGCCTGCGCATCGTCAACACGTACTCGACGAGCGAGATCAGCACGTGCTTGGTCGACTCGCGGCTGCGCGCGTCACACGCGACCACGGGCACCTCGGTCGGGACCGCCAACGCGTCCCGTACGTCCTGGGAGTTGTGGTACTGCATCCCGTCGAAGCAGTTGATCGCGACCAGGTACGGCAGCCGCCGGTGCTCGAAGAAGTCGATCGCGGCGAAGCAGTCGGCCAACCGGCGGGTGTCCACCATGACGACCGCGCCGATCGCGCCGCGTACCAGTTCGTCCCACATGAACCAGAACCGGGTCTGGCCGGGTGTGCCGAAGAGGTAGAGGATCAGATCCCGGTCGATCGAGATCCGCCCGAAGTCCATGGCGACCGTTGTCGTGATCTTCCCGGGTACCTGCCGGGTGTCGTCGACGCCCTCGCCCGCGGAGGTCATGATCGCCTCGGTGGTCAGCGGCGTGATCTCCGACACCGAGCCGACCAGCGTGGTCTTGCCTACGCCGAACCCGCCGGCGATCACGATCTTCGCCGACGTCACTCGCCCAGCCGTCGGGCGGTACGCCATGTCAGAGCCTGCGAAGTCCACTCAGCACCCTCTCCAGCAACTCCGTGCCCACCGAGTCGTTACTGTCGAACGACGTCGGCTCGTACACCGCGACCATCCCGTCCGCGGCCATGTCTGCGATGAGTACCCGGGCGACCCCGAGCGGCAACTGCATCCGCGCCGCGACCTCGGCCAGCGACTGTAGCCGACCGTCGCACAGTGCGGCGATGTACTGCTGTTCCCGGCCGTGCGCGCCGGCACCGTCGCGATGCAGGGCCGTGCGGCCCCGGGCCGTCGTCTCGATGAGTGCTTCGAGCGCAATGTCCAACTTTGGTCGCGTGCGCCCGCGGGTGACGGCGTACGGCCGGACCAGTGCACCCGTAGGTTCATCACGGTCGGCAACCATAGCCGTTCACCTCCTCATCCCGTCTGTCTTGCCGCGGTACGAATGTCGGTACGCCTTGCGGTGATCAACCCAGCATCGACGCGGCGGTCCGCACCGGTGGGGTCAGGGCGTCGCCGACCCGGTCCACGAGCAGCGCCATCTCGTAGCCGACCTGGCCCACGTCACAGCTGCGGGCGGCGAGTACGGCGAACGATGAGCCGTCGGAGATGGACATCAGGAACAGGAAGCCGTTGTCCATCTCGACCACCGTCTGGAGCACCGCGCCGCCCTCGAAGCACCGCGACGCGCCCTGGGTCAGGCTCACCAGCCCCGAGGCGATCGCCGAGAGTTGATCGGCCCGGTCGCGGGGCAGGTCGCGCGAGGAGGCGAGCAGCAGACCGTCCGCGGAGACCGCGACCGCGTGCGCGACACCCGGCACCCGATCCGCGAAGTTGGCCAGCAGCCAGCCGAGATCCTGCGTTGTTGTCATTCCAGCTCCTTGCCGCCGTGCGAGTTTCCGGTGGGCGTGCTCGATTCGGGGGGCTTGGCGTCGTCGCCGTTGCGGGTACGGCCTCGCTGTACCCCGCGGTGGTAGGCCGAGAGCAGGCCCCGTACCTGCTCGGGAGAGCGTCGGTTCGCGTTGGTGGGCGCCTTCTCCACGCCACCAGGGACGAGTTGTGCCATCGGTACCCGCTTGGGCAGGCCCGCGTCGGTCACCGCGGCCACCTCGGGCGCCGCCGCCGCCCGGGCCGCGTGCCATCCTTCGTCGGCCGCGGTGCGCCACGCCTGGTCAGGGGTGGACATGCGACCCTCGACCGACACCGGCGAGGGCTGCGCGGGTGGTGCCGACGGCTGGTCGGGCGCCGGCTCGGCGGCCGGGTCCGCGCTGACCTGGATGTCGAGCGTCAGGCCCTCGACCGGCACCGCCTCGACCGGCGGAACCTCGGCGGCCGCGGGCGGCACGGAGGGGGCGTCGGTGGCGGGGATCACGGCAGCCGGAGCCTCGGCGGCCGGGGCCGGGGTCCGGGTGCCGTTGGCACCCGCCTGCTCCTCGACCCGGCCGAGCCCGGTCGGACCCGTCTCGTCGGCCGGTCGGGCGCGGAACCACGCCGACTCCAGCTCCCGGAAGATCGGCAGCTCCATGGTCTCGTCCGCGTACGCGATGACCCGCTTCGGCTCGACCGCCGGACCTGCCTGCGCCGTCACGGGCTGTGCCGGTGCGGGCGCCGGCGGCTGCGGTGGCTGCGCCGGGGACCGCGGGCCGGCCTGGGCCGGCGGTGGGGTGGCCACCAGCGGGGGCGGCGTGTACGGCTGCGGGACGATCGGCATGTCGGTGGTCTCGCCGGCCACCGCCTGGTTGGCTCCGCCGGCCGCGCTCCACCCGCCACTGCCCGCGTCCGCGGTCTCGGTGCGGTCCTCGCGCAGCCGCGGGATCTCCGACGTGATGTCCAGGGCGGCGGCCAGCTCCTCCGGTACCGGAGGTGCGCCGTCGTCCGGCTGGCCCGGCGCCTGCGCCGGTACCGGCGGCCACGCGGGCGGCGGCCAGGCGGGCGGCGGTGCCGCGGCCGTGGGCGGGTGACCCGCGGGCGTACCCACGCTGGGCGCGCCGGACGCGGCCGCCGTGCCGGGGCGGTCCTCGATCACGTCCGCGTCCACCGTGTCCGCGGCGCCGGACGATGCCTGTGCCGCGCCGGTCACGTCGACCTCGCGGTCGCCGCGCTCGCGGAACGCCTCCGGCGAGGCCGGGGCCGGGCGCGGGACGGGCGGCCGCTGCTCCTGCGGCGGCGCGCCGGGCTCCGTGGTGCGGCTGTCGCCGGCCCGCCGCTGCGGCAACGGGTCCGCGCCGCCGTCCGGCCGGCGGGGCGCGAACAGGTCGACGCCGTTGAGGTTGGTGCCGTTCACCGCGCCGGTCAGGTCGGACCACGCGGGCAGGTGGCGGGCGCCGGCGGGCGCACCGGAGCTGGCCGCGAGCCCACCCGAGAACGTGTCCGGGCCGGCCGAGGCGAAGCCGCCGATGCCACTGCCGGCGAGCGTGCCGTAGCCGTGGTCGCCGCCGGGGGGACCGTAACCGGCGCCGGCCGGTGCCGCGGACGGGCCGCTCTCCAGGGCCAACGGGCCGCCCAAGGGCACGCGCGGCGCGGGTACCGGCGGCTCGGGGCGGCTGGGCGGCGGGTCGTGCATCATCGCCAACATGGTCGAACCGGGTGCCCGGCCGGAGAGCGCGCGCGGCACCAGGACGGACGTCGGCAGCAGGACATCCGCGATCGTGCCGCGCTCGTGTGCCGGGCGCAGCTCGACCTTGACGCCGTGCCGGGCGCCCAGCCGGGCGACCACGACGAGGCCCATCATCCGGGACACCGCCACGTCGACCTCGGGTGGCGTGGCGAGCCGCTCGTTGAGGTCGGCGAGCTGGTCGGGCGAGATGCCGATGCCGTGGTCCTCGACGTAGAGCACGGCCCGGTCCCCGACCCGGCGGGCCTCCACGATGACGCTGGAGTCCGGCGGCGAGAAGGCGGTCGCGTTGTCGAACAGCTCGGCGACCAGGTGGACCAGGTCGTTGACCGCGTGCGAGGCCACCTCGATGTCGCGGTCGATGACGCCGAACTCGATCCGGGTGTAGTGCTCCACCTCGGACTGGGCGGCGCGCAGCACGTCGATCAGGGCGGCCGGCTCGCGCTGCACGCGCGTGGAGTCGGCACCGGCCAGTACCAGCAGGTTTTCGTCGTTGCGGCGCATCCGGGTCGCCAGGTGGTCGAGCTGGAACAGCTCGGCCAGGTGGTCCGGGTCCTCCTCGCCGCGCTCCAGCCGGTCCAGGTGGCCGATGAGCCGGTCGACCAGGATCTGCGAACGGCGGGCCAGGTTGACGAACATCGTGGACACCGACGAGCGCAGCGCGGCCTGCTCGGCGGCGGTGCGCACGGCCTCCAGGTGGACCGCGTTGAACGCCTCGGTGACCTGCCCGAACTCGTCCCGGCTGCGGACCGGCAGCGGGTCGGCGATCTGCAGCGCGACCTGCTGGGGCGACATCTGCGAGGACAGGGCCGGGTCGCGCAGCCGGGCGACGGCCTGCGGCAACCCGTACTGTGCGATGGCGAGGGCACCGTGGCGCAGTTCGCGCAGCGACCGGTTCATCGACCGGGCCACGAACCACGCGATCAGTACCGCGACGAGCACCAGGCTGAGCAGCAGGCCGGCCTCGACCAGCACCTGGCTCTGCACCCTGTTGTGCAGGGCGGTCGCGTCCCGCACGGTCTGGTCGTCGATCCGCTGTTCGACCTGGCGCAGCAGGTTGCCCGCGCTGACGAACACGTTGTCCCAGTCCTCGGCGCTGGCCAGGTTGGTCGGCGGCGGCTGGCCCGGCACCCAGAGGTGCAGGTCCGACTCGAAGATCTGCATCTCGTGCACGTCGGGCCCGGTGTACGTCTGCTTGTACAGCGCCCACTGCTGGGGCGTCGTGACGGTGCGGAAGTCGCTGACCGCCTGGCCCTGCGCCGTCAGCGTGCCGATGAACGACTGCTGCGCGCCGATCTCCCAGCTCTTCATCAGCAGCGCCTGCAGGCCGACGACCCGCTCCTGGGACAGCCATTCCTTGTCGCGGGCGAGGGCCGAGCCGGCCTGGATCTCGTAGCTGAGGGCCGAGTCACCGGCCATCTGCGCGGACGAGCCGCGGATGCTCAGCAGGTTGTCGATCAGGCTGCCGTAGCGCTCCAGCGCCGAGATGAGGGTGATGTTGCTGCTGCTGAGGATGGCGTTGCGGACCTCGGCGAGCGTGCTGAGGCCGCCGTCGATCGACTGGAGCTGGGTCACGAACGTGTCCGGCAGGCCGGCCAGGGCGTTGCGGTGCTCGCGGTAGTTCCGCATCGCCAGGTCCGCGTTCTGGAAGAGACTCTTGTACGAATTCTGCAGGCCCTTGGTGGTCGCGTCGGAGGTGTTGACGTTGGCCAGGAGCATGACCGCCGCCGCCCGCTCGTCCTGCAGGTCGTGCACCAGCGCTCCGGAGTCGGCGGCGAGGCTGGCGAGGGTCCGGGCGCGGTCCGCGTCGGTGGCCGCTCCGATGTTCGTGAGCAGGGCACCGAAGCCGACGGCGATGGTGGCGATGGTCGGCACCATCATGATCAGCCCGAGCTTGACCCAGATCGGCCGGTCCCGGAGGTAGCCGCTCAGGCCCCGTACACGCGTAAGCACTCCGGTGCCTGTCGTTGGCCGCTTGCTCACCTCATCCGCCCTCCGCGGTAGCCGGCGCCGCGCCTGGAACCGCTGTCGATTGTCACTGATCGGTCCGGGCCAGCCCGCAACGACCCGACCCGGACGGGTCGAACCTCCGAGATTCCACCATGTCCCGTCACAAAGAGAAAGCCCAGGCCCTTCCGGATCCCCTCAGGGGTGAGAGGGTTTGGCCGTTCCGTCGCCTTATACCTACACCGAGTCGCCCTTCGCATCCATAGGCCGAGCCGGCTTTGTCCCTAGCCACTCGACGCGCAGAATCGGCGACAGCGGGTATATCCGTCAAATCGCCCAACTCGGCCAGCGGCCTGTCAGAGCAACTTCCCGTATGCCGGCTTGATGACCTCGTTGATCAACCTGAGACGTTCATCAAACGGAATGAAGGCACTTTTCATGGCGTTTACCGTGAACCACTGCAATTCAGGCCATCCGTAACCGAACGCTTCCACCAGCAAGGCCATTTCGCGCGACATCCAGGTGCCACTCATCAGCCGGTTGTCTGTATTTACCGTGACCCGGAAGCGCAGATCGTGCAGCAGCCCGATGGGGTGCTCGGCGATCGAGGGCACGGCACCGGTCTGGACGTTGGACGACGGGCACAGCTCCAGCGGGATCCGCTTGTCGCGCACGTACGCCGCGAGCCGCCCGAGGACCGGCTTGGCCCGCCGCCCGCCCTCCGAGCCGTGGATGTCGTCCACGATCCGTACCCCGTGCCCCAGCCGGTCGGCCCCGCACCACTGGATCGCCTGCCAGATCGACGGCAGCCCGAACGCCTCGCCGGCGTGGATCGTGAAGTGGAAGTTCTCCCGCTGCAGGTACTCGAAGGCGTCCAGGTGCCGGGTGGGCGGGAAGCCGGCCTCGGCTCCGGCGATGTCGAAGCCGACCACCCCCAGGTCACGGAAGCGCACGGCCAGCTCGGCGATCTCCATCGAGCGGGCCGCGTGGCGCATGGCGGTCAGCAGGGTGCCGACCCGGACGGGGGTACCGGCGCCGGCCGCGTCGGCGCACCCGTCCCCGAAGCCCTCCAGCACCGCCTCGACCACCTGGTCGAGGCTCAATCCGAGAGACAGGTGCTGCTCGGGCGCGAACCGCACCTCGGCGTACACGACGCCGTCGGCGGCCAGGTCCACCGCGCACTCGTACGCCACCCGCCGCAGCGCCTCGACCGTCTGCATGACGGCGACGGTGTGCACGAAGGTCTCCAGGTAGCGCTCCAGCGAGCCGGAGTCGCACGCCTCGGCGAACCAGCGCCCCAGGGCGGCCGGTTCGGGCTCCGGCAACTGGTGCCCGACCTGGGCGGCCAGCTCCACGATCGTGGCCGGGCGCAGCCCACCATCGAGGTGGTCGTGCAGCAGCGCCTTCGGTGCCTTGACAATCTCCTCATAGGTGGGTGCCGCCATCGGCAAAGTTTAGACGGGGAGGGTGGATGCTGGCCGACGTTGTCCGGTACCTCAGGTGTCCCGTGTGCGCGCAGCCGTTGACTCTGGGCCCGCAGGCGCTCGCCTGCCCCGGCGGGCACAGCTTCGACGTGGCCCGGCAGGGGTACGTGCAGCTGGCCGCCGGGCCGCTCGGGCACGCCGGGGACACCGCGGACATGGTCGGGGCCAGGGCCGACTTCCTGGCGCGCGGCCACTACGACTTCCTCTCCCGCGCGCTCGCCGGCGCCGCGGCCGACGCCACCCCGGACTTCGTGGTGGACGTGGGCGCGGGTACCGGGCGGCACCTGGCCGCCGTGCTGGACGCGCGACCCGCCGCGGTCGGGCTCGCGCTGGACGTGTCCAAGCCGGCGCTGCGGCAGGCCGCCCGGGCGCATCCCCGGGCCGGTGCCGTGCGCTGCGACGTCTGGCAAGCCCTGCCGCTCGCCGACGCGCGGGCCGACCTGGTGCTCGACGTGTTCGCGCCGCGCAACGGCACGCAGTTCGCCCGAGTCCTGCGCCCCGCGGGCACGCTGCTGGTGGCCACCCCGACCGGGGACCACCTCCATGAGCTGGTCGGCGCGCTGCGCCTGCTGCGCGTCGACCCGGACAAGGAGGAACGGGTGGCGGCCAGCCTCGCCCCGTGGTTCCGGCAGTACGGGCAGGAGGTGCTGGTACGCACGCTGACCCTGCGGCGTGCCGAGGTCGCCACGCTGGTCGGCATGGGTCCCAGTGCCTGGCACGCCGATCCGGCGCGGCTGGCCGCGGCCGTCGCCCGGCTGCCCGAGCCGGTACGGGTCACCGCGTCCGTCCGCCTGGCCCGTTACCGGCGCACGGAACCGCCCTGCTAGGTGGACAGGTCCACCTCTTCCCAACTCGGCGGCGCCTCGTGCACCGGGCCGTGCAGCACCACGGCCCACTCCAGGGCCCACCGGCGCTGGCCGATCGCGTTGGAGTCGATCGGCCCGGGCAGCTGCGACCGCTGCCGCTCGGCCTCCAGGTAGGCCCAGTCGAGGCAGTAGTAGAGGTCCAGCAGTGCCGCGCCGTCGCGCGGGTCGCGGGGCGCGGCCAGGGTGCGCGACTGCCACGCCTGGTACGGCTCGCCGGCCCGCAGGTCGGGCAGCAGCGGCATCAGGTTGTCCCCGCCCGGACCGGCCGGATCGAGCCGCTTGATGATCGACAACAGCCAGGCGAGCGTGGCCAGTGCCTCGATGTGCAGCGAAAACGCGTGCGCGTCCCCGTCCCCGGAGGCCACGAAGTGCCACTCGGGCGCGGTCAGCCGGTCGAGCAGGTGCGCCTCGAGCAGCCAGCTCATCGCCCGCTGGCTGGGCATCCCGAAGCAGCGGGCGAGGACCACGTTGAGGATCGCGGCGCGCGCCTCCATCTCGCCCCGCGGGCGCAGCCCCACCTGGTCGGTGGGCTCCCAGACCAGCGGGAAGTTCGCTGGCGGCACGGGCAGGCCAAGTCGGTACAGTTCGTCGAGGTTACGGGCGCGTACCGTGTCGGGGTCTGGCGTGGATACGATCATGTGTCTCGATGTGTCGTCGGGGACGCCGTGCTGCTACTGATCCTCGCGGTGCGCGAGGCCGGGGTCAAACGCCGGTAAGCACACCGCTACATACTCGGCGCCCTCCGGCGTCGGCGTGCTGAACCGCACGCGCTCCCCCGCCCGGGTCACCACCGCCTGCCCGGCCGCCACGTCCAGGGTGCCGCCGGCGTGCTCCACCCGGACCACGCCGTGCAGCACGACCGTGTACTCGTCGAAATCGGGCGCCTGCGCCGGCTCCTCCCAGCCTCCCGGGGCCACCATGTGCGCGATCGAGACGGCCGACTCGCCCGAGTTGACGCGGCCCACGTACTCGTCGATGACCTTGCCGCCCGGTACCGGTACCCGGGCCGCCTTGCCGATCAGCTCCGCCATGTCACTGCACCCCCACCCTCTCCAGTACCAACGTCTCGGATCCCGGCGCGGTCGCGGTCACCCGTACCGCCTCGCGGGCCAGCGCCAGCGCGTCGGGGATCCGGCGGGGGTCCTCCGCCCGCAGCTCGAACAGCGGCTCCCCCGCGGTGACCCGGTCGCCGACCCCGTGCCGCAGCAACACGCCCGCGCCGGCCGACACCGGGTCCTCCTTCCGGGCCCGGCCCGCGCCCAGGCGCCACGCCGCCAACCCGATCCCGTACGCATCCACAGTGGACACGTAGCCGCCGGTCGTGGACCGGACCACCTCCACCTCGGGAGCCTGCGGCAGCGGGGCGTCGGGGTCGCCGCCCTGGGCCCGCACCAGCGCGCGCCACGCGTCCATCGCGCGCCCGTCGCGCAGCGCCGCCGCGGGGTCGGCGTCCGGCAGGCCAGCCAGCGCCAGCATCTCCCTGGCCAGTGCCAGGGTCAGCTCGACGATGTCCGCGGGGCCGCCCCCGGCGAGTACCTCGACCGACTCGGCGACCTCCAGCGCATTGCCCACGGCGCGGCCGAGCGGGGTGGACATGCCGGTCAGCAGGGCCACCGTGCGCACCCCCTGCGCGCTGCCGAGGTCGACCATGGTGCGGGCCAACTCCCGCGCCTGATCGATCGACTTCATGAACGCGCCCGAGCCGACCTTCACGTCCAGCACCAGTGCGCCGGTCCCCTCGGCGATCTTCTTGCTCATGATGGAGCTGGCGATCAGCGGGATCGCCTCGACGGTGGCGGTGACGTCGCGCAGCGCGTACAGCTTGCGGTCGGCCGGGGCCAGCCCCTCCCCGGCGGCGCAGATCGCGGCGCCCACCCCGCGCAACTGCGCCAGGAACTCCTCGTTGGACAGGCGCGTGCGGAAGCCCGGTATCGACTCCAGCTTGTCCAGCGTGCCGCCGGTGTGCCCGAGCCCGCGGCCGGACAGCTGCGGTACCGCCGCGCCGCACGCGGCCACGAGCGGCGTCAGCGGCAGCGTTGTCTTGTCGCCCACGCCGCCGGTGGAGTGCTTGTCCACAGTGGGCCGATCCACTGTAGACAGATCGAGGCGCTCGCCGGAGCCGATCATCGCCGAGGTCCAGCGGGAGATCTCGGCGCCGGTCATGCCGCGCAGCAGGATGGCCATGGCGAGCGCGGACATCTGCTCCTCGGCGACCGTGCCCTTGGTGTATCCGTCGACCACCCAGTCGATCTGCTCGTCCGACAGCTGGCCGCCGTCCCGCTTGGTCCGGATGACATCGACCGCGGCGATACTCATGGCGCCTGCCGGTTCGCTGCGCGGCCGCCTCGGGTGCCCGCTGCGCTCACGGGGTCCACCGCCGCGGGATCTCGGCGGGTGGATCCGCGGGTCCGGCCCAGTAGGTCTCGCCGTCGGCGGCGACCACCACGACGCGCGGCGTGCGGGTGCGGCCCCAGGCGACCGCCTCGGCCGGCTCCGGCCAGTTGCCCGCCTCCTCCAGGATGCCGGCGGGCTCGTCGCCGGCCCCGGTCGAGCGCTCCCAGTACCCGGTCCACACGCGCTGGCCGCCGACCACGTCGGGGTGGACGAAGACAGTTCCGCGGCCGTGGTACTCGCGCAGCCTTACGGGGATGGCCGCGCTGCCCGCCGGTACCCCCTTGGTCAGATCTTCGGGGCCGAACGCGTGCGGCAGCAACTCGGCCATGGACAGCGGCCCGGCCGCGGCGTCGACCAGGCACCGCGGCCCGCCGCTTTCCCACAGCAGCTGGCGGCAGCGGCCGCACGGCATCAGCGGCTCACCCGCACCGTCCACACAGGACAGCGCAACCAGCCGGCCGCCGCCCGTGGCGTGCAACTGCGAGACCACGCCACATTCCGCGCACAGCACGACGCCGTAGGCGGCGTTCTCCACGTTGCAACCGACCACCACCCGGCCGTCGTCGGCCAGCCCGGCCGCGCCCACGGGAAAATCCGAATACGGGGCGTACGCGTGGCGCATCGCCGCGGTGGCCGCCGCGCGGAGCGCGGACCAATCGATCTCCGTCATTGTCTGATCAACCCTTGAGGTACGGCTTGCCGTCCGCGGCCGGGGCGCGCACCCGGCCGACCAGTCCGGCCACCGCGATGATCGTCACGAGATAGGGCAGCATGCTCAGGAACTCGTTCGGGATGGCGCTGTTGATGCTGAACAACGCGGACGACAGCGCGCCGAAGAAACCGAACAGCACCGCGGCCAGGGTGGCGCCGACCGGGCTCCACCGCCCGAAGATCAGCGCGGCCAGCGCGATGTAGCCGCGGCCCGCGGCCATGTTCTGGGTGAAGGACCCGACGCCGCCGAGCGTCAGGAACGCGCCGCCGACGCCGGCGATCACCCCCGCGACGAGCACATTGCGGTACCGGGTGCCGCGTACCCGGATGCCCACCGTGTCGGCGGCGGTCGGGTGCTCGCCCACCGCCCGGGTCCGCAGGCCCCAGCGGGTGTGGAACAGCCCGAAGTGGATCACGACGACCAGCACGATCGCGACGTAGACCAGCACGTTCTGCTGGAACAGCGCCGGACCCAGCAGGGGGATCTTCGACAGCCCCGGCACCTTCCAGGCCGTCATGATCGGCGGGAAGTTGTACCGGTCGCTGTTGGGCTGCATCAGCTGGGTGAACAGGAAGCCGGTCAGGCCCAGCGCGAACAGGTTGAGCACGACGCCGAGCACCACCTGGTCGACCAGGTACCGGATGGCCAGCACGGCCAGCAGCGCCGCGATCAGCACCCCGCCGAGGGCCGCGGCGACCAGGCCGAGCCAGATCGAGGTGAGCACCGAACCGAACAGCGCCCCGGCGAACGCGCCGGTGAGCAGCTGACCCTCGATCGCCACGTTGATCACGGCGGTGCGCTCGCAGAGCACGCCGGCCAGCGCGCCGAAGACGAGTGGGGTCGCGCCGCGCACCGTGTTGCTGCCCACGTCGCCCAGCGGCATCACGTTGCCACCGACCTGCCAGCACAGGAACGCCGCGAGGAACGCGGTCAGCGCGAGCGCGGTCAGCCAGCCGAACCAGCGCGTGAACCGCCCGCTGAGCAACCCGGCGCCGGCCAGCGCGCACAGCAGGCCGAAGCCGATCGCGCCCGCCCGTGCCGGGATCGGCAGCGAGGTACCCGTCGTCGTCGAGCTGAGGGTGAACCGGGCATCGCTGCCGGCCTTGGCGAGCACCCCGAACAGCACGGCGGCGAGCAGCCCCAGCGTGAGGTACACGGCGCCGGCCTTGCGCCGCCGGGACCAGAAGCCGGTGGCCGGCGCCGCGGTGCCCGGGGCGTTGTACACGGTCAGGGTGGTCGTCACGGCTACCAGCCCTTCGCCAGGGTGCCGGCCGCGGACCCGGTCCGGGCCGCGCGCAACCGGAAGATCTCCTTGATCAGGCCAGGCGCCGCGATCAAGATGACGATCACCGCCTGTACCACGGTGACCAGGTCGACGGCGACGTGCGAGTTGGACTGCATGTGGTTGCCGCCCGCGTGCAGCGCGCCGAACAGCAGGGCGGACAGCGCCACGCCCCAGGGTCTGCCCCGGCCGAGCAGGGCGACCGTGATGCCGTCGAAGCCGAGCGTGCCGGCCACCGCCGGGGTCAGCGTGTATGCGGTGCCCAGCACCTGGACGCCGCCGCCCAGCCCGGCCAGCGCACCGGAGACCACCATCGCCAGGATGTACGCCTTGGCCACGCTCATGCCGGCGGTGCGGGCGGCGTCGGGGTTGGCGCCGACCGCGCGCAGCTCGAACCCGACCGTGGAGCGCTGCAGCAACCAGAAGACCCCGGCGGCGGCCAGCACGCCGAGCAGGATGCCCACGTTCCAGCGCAGGTTGGCGCCGCCGAGCAGGGGCAGCCTGGCGGTGCCGTGCACCGGCTTGCTGATCGGGTCCGAGCGGGTCGGGTCGTGCACCCCCTGCTGGCGGATCACCCAGTACAGGAACTGCAGGGCGACGTAGTTGAGCATGATCGTGACGATCACCTCGTGCGCGCCGGTGCGCGCCTTGAGGTAGCCGGCGATGCCCGCCCAGATCGCGCCGGCGATCGCGGCACCGAGCAGTGCGGCGATCAGGTGCAGCCCGTACGGCATCGGCAGCGCGAAACCCACGATCGCGCCGCCGATACAGCCCATGATCACGGCGCCCTGCGCGCCGATGTTGAACAGGCCGCCGCGGAACGCGAACGCGACCGCGAGGCCGGTGAAGATCAGCGGAGCGGTGTAGGTGAGCGTCTCCGAGATCGGCGCGAACGCGAGGCTCCACGAGTTGGTCCCGCTGATCGCCCCGGACACCGAGGACGGGTCGATGATCGACCCCTTGACGAGGTTGCCGTACGCGTCGCCCACGAGCGACAGCGAGTCGCCCAGCACGGCGCCGGGCGCGGCGAACAGGTACCCCCACTCGGCCCGTACCTGCTCGTCGCCGATGATGATCAGGATGGCGCCCACGACGAGCGCCAGTACCACCGCGAGCACCGTGACGGTCAGCGTGTTGGCGGTGGTCAGCCAGTCGAACACGCGCCGCGCCGGGCCCGGCCGCCCCGGCGCCGCCACCGGTGTCTGCGCCTCGGCCGGCGTGACCGTCATGCGGTGTCTCCGGTGATGCCGGCCATCAGCAGGCCCACCTGCTCCCGGGAGGCACCCGCGGGCAGCGTGGCGAGGATCCGGCCCCGGTACATCACGGCGATCCGGTCGGCGAGCCCGAGCACCTCGTCCAGCTCGCTGGAGACCAGCAGGATCGCGGCGCCCTCGTCGCGCTCCCGGATGACCCGCTCGTGGATGAACTCGGTGGAGCCCACGTCCACCCCGCGCGTGGGCTGCGCGGCGACGACCATGCGCAGGTCCCGGCTCAGCTCCCGGGCGACGATCACCTTCTGCTGGTTGCCGCCGGAGAGGGTGCCGACCGGGGTCTCGGACGACGAGGTGCGGATGTCGAACTCGGCGATCAGCTCCTTGGCGGCCCGGCTGATCGCGGCCGGCCGCAGCGCGAGGCCGGCGGCGTACGGCGGCTGGTCGTACACGTCGAGCACCAGATTCTCCGCGACCGTGAAGTCCTTGACCAGCCCGTCCACGCTGCGGTCCTCGGGGATGTAGCCGACCCCGGTGCGCAGGGTGTCCTTCGTGTTGCGGGTGGCGATGTTCTGCCCCGCCAGGTCGATCTCCCCGCCCGCCACCGGGCGCAGGCCCATGATCGCCTCCACCAGCTCGGTCTGCCCGTTGCCCTGCACCCCGGCGATGCCGAGCACCTCGCGGGCGCGTACCGCCAGGTCCACGCCGTCCACCGCGGGGTGCCCCCGGTCGTCGTAGACCCGCAGGCCCCGTACCGACAGCACCGTCTCGCCGGGGTCGGCGGGCGCCTTGTCGACCGTCAGCCGGACACTGCGCCCGACCATCAACGCGGCCAGCGAGTCCTCGGTGGCGTCCGGCTGTGCGGTGCCGACCACCTGCCCGCGGCGTACCACGGTGATCCGGTCGGCGATCGCCTTGACCTCTTTGAGCTTGTGGGTGATGAAGACGATGGACTTGCCGGCCGCCTTCAGCGTGCGCATGACGGACAGCAGCTCGTCGGTCTCCTGCGGGGTGAGTACGGCGGTCGGCTCGTCCAGGATGAGCAGGTCGACCTCGCGCACCAGGGCCTTGACGATCTCGACCCGCTGCTGCACACCCACGGGCAGGTCCTCGACCGTCGCGTCGGGGTCCACGGGCAGCCCGTACCGCTGGGACACCTCCAGCACGTGCGAGCGGGCGGTACGGCGGTCCAGCAGCGCGATCGGGCCGGCGCTGGTCTGCTCGGCGCCCAGCATGATGTTCTCGGTGACGGTGAACACCGGTACGAGCATGAAGTGCTGGTGCACCATGCCGTTGCCGGCGGCGATCGCGTCGCCCGGGCTCCTGAAGTGCCGGACCGCGCCGTTGACCAGAATCTCGCCCTCGTCGGGCTGGAGCAGCCCGTACAACACGTTCATCAGGGTGGACTTGCCCGCACCGTTCTCGCCGAGCAGGGCGTGGATCTCACCCGGCTCCACGACCAGGTCGATGTGGTCGTTGGCGACCAGGTCGCCGAAGCGCTTGGTGATGCCGCGCAGTTCGAGTTTCAGGGCAGTCCTCCCTGGTTTCCCTGAGGCCCGAACGCCGCTGCGGGCCGACAGAATCGTCGACCCGAGCGGCGTCGGGGACGCCTCGGCGTGATCTTCTCACGCCGCGCGCCGGGATGGCACTACTACTTGGGCTGGGCCGGTGAGGTCACCTTGACCTTGCCGGAGATGATGTCCTGCTTGAGCTGCGTGATCTCGCTCTGCAGGTCGGCCGGCACCTTGCTCTCGAACTGGTGGTACGGCGCGAGCTGCACGCCGTTGTTGTCCAGCGTGCCGATCGAACCGGTGCCGCCCTGCAGCGTGCCGCCGGCCAGCTTGGTCACGGCTTCCTTCACCGTGTCCGAGATGTTCTTGACCACCGTCGAGAGGAACACCGAGCAGTACTGGGAGGCGCTGTTGCAGCCGTCCTGGTCGACCCAGATCACGCTGAACTTGCCGCCGGACTGCTGCGCCGCCGAGGCGGTGCCCAGGCCCGTGCCGCCCGCCACCGGCAGGATCACGTCCGCCCCCTGCGCGACGAACGCGTCGCTGAGCTGCTTGCCGGCGTTCTGGTCGGTGAACGGGTTCTGGCCGGGCACGAAGCTGCCGTTCTGGGTCGCCTTGTTCCAGCCGAGCACCTGCACCTTCTTGCTCTTCACCTGGTTGTACTGTGCGACGCCGTCGGCGAAGCCGTCCATGAAGATGGTGACCGGCGGGATCTTGAGGCCGCCGTACGTGGCGACCTTCCCGGTCTTGCTGTACCCCGCCGCGAGGTAACCGGCCAGGTATCCGGCCTGCGCGGTGTCGAACTGCATCGAGTAGACGTTGGGCAACGCGATCGACGAGTCGATGATGGCGAACTTCTTGCTCGGGTATGCCGTGGCCGCCTTGGTGGTGGCATCGGCCATCAGGCCACCGACCGCCAGGATCAGGTCGCAGTTCTTCTGCGCGTACGCGTTGAGGTTGGGCGTGTAGTCGGCCTCGGAGCCGGACTGCGTGTATTCACTCGTGACATTGCTGTTCTGCTGCCCGGCGGCCTGCAGGCCGGCCCACGCCGAAGCGTTGAAGGACCGGTCGTTGATGCCACCTGTATCGGTCACCATGCAGGCGTGCACCTTGGTGCCACTCGCACTGGCCGCCGAGCTGGCGCCGCCGTTGCTCTTCGCTGGAGGCTTGCCGCAGGCCGCGGCGGCGAGCACGAGGCCCCCGACCGCGAGCACGCCGACCAGCCTGATCCCACGCACTTGGCGCAAGACGATCTCTCCTTCCACCACACCGCAGGATCGCGGCGCCATCAATGGTCGGCAGCGTACGCCTGGCGCCCGACCAGAAGTACGTTATGAGGCGGTACCTCGCCGGGACGTTACAGGGCCGAGACGCAGTCGTGTCCGGCTTGCCCGTGAAACCGACCTTGGGCGCTGACCAGCAGTTTTCGTGATCAAAGCCAAAACTCGCCGATCGCGGCATTCCCGAGCGCCAACACGATGACCGCGAGGAAGTGACCGCGGTTCACCTTCTCCCGCTTCCGCGAGAAGAAGGTCATCGCCAGTACGGCAAGCGCGACCACGAGCTTGATGACCAGTCCCACCGGGCTCGGATCAGGCTCACTCTTCGGGCGCAGCGGGGCCGCCAGGGCCAGCCCGGTGACGACCTGGGTGGCGGCGCCGTACAGCATCGCCATGTTGATCCGCAGCCGGCCGGACAGGTACTGGGCGACAGCACCGCCGAGCAGCAGCGCGAACCCGATCAGGTGCAGGTAGATGATCGCCTTGTGCAGGGTTTCCATTACCGACTCCGATCTGGCGGGATGCGCCGGGCAGCGAGCAGACCTCGCACGCCGAGCACCAGAAACCCGGCCCACCTGTGGGAAAGCACCACGGCACGGCAGTATGCCCGATCGCGGTCACCCCGCGCCCCCCGACCCCTCATTCGTCAAGCGGGGAGTCACGAGGCTGCGGTCGCCGGTACCTCGCCTTCGCGGATCGGGCGCAGCGGCACCGCCTGACCGGCCTGCCCGGCCGCGCGGCGCGGTGCCAGGGCGACCAGCGCCAGCCCGGCGAGTGCCCAGCCACCGAGCACGCAGGCCGCCAGGAAGCCACCGTTGCCCGAGAAGTACGCCACCGAGCGCAGCAGCGTGGCGCCGGCGCCGGGCGGCAGCCCCTGACCGACCTGGCCCCACGGCCGGGGCAGCAGCTCCGGGGCGCTGGCCGCACCGGACAGCGGGTTGCCGACGAGGAAGACCAGCAGCGCGCCGAGGCCCAGTCCGGCCCGGCCGAGCAGCGCGCCCAGGCCGGCGACGCCCGCGCCCGCGGCGAGCGTCAGCAGGGCGATCGCGGCGGCGTCGGACGCGTAGGCGCCCCCGAGAACACCGAGCCAGCCGTGCAGCACCGCGGTACCGACCACCCCGGCGAGCAGGGCGTACCCGAGCAGGCCGGCCAGCCGGGCGACCCGTCCGGGCACCAGGAGGGTGAGCAGGAGGCCGGCGGCGACGCTGGTCAACACGAGCGGCAGCAGGCCGGCGGCGAAGCCGGCGCCACGCGGGTCGGCGGTGGCGGTGGGTACCACGTCCACCACGCGCGCAGCGGGCGCGCCCAGCTCCTGGGCCGCCTGGGTGAGCAGGGTCGCGACGGTCGGGCTGGCCGCCGAGGCGACGTGCAGGGTGACGCCGCCGGCCCCGAGGACGAACGCGGCGTAGGCGCGGCGGTGGCGCAGGGCAGCGTCGGCGGCCGGCGCGTCGGGCACGGTCGACACCGTGAAAGCGCCCGGCCGGGTGGAGCGCAGCCGGCCGGCGAGAGCCTCGACGCCCGGTGCCGAGGCTGGTGACGATCCGGCGACGACGACCGGCAGCTCGCGCGGCCCGGCCTTCGCGGCCGGCGCGGCGAACAGCGGTACCAGCAGGGCCTGAATGGTCACGACGCCCGCCGCGACGAGCAGCGCCGTTCTCAGCCTGGTCATGGCTCCTCCTACAAAACGAGGCTTCGTTCTTTATTAGGATGCGCCGGGCCACCGGAGGCGTCAAGAACGAGGGTTCGTTTTATATTGGTCGTATGCCCAAGGTCACCGACGCCCACCTCGCCGCCCGGCGGCAGCAGATCATCGACGCCGCGCGCCGGTGCTTCGTGCGCAGCGGCTTCCACGCCACCTCGATGCAGGACGTGATCGCCGAGGCAGGGCTCTCGATCGGCGCGGTCTACCGCTACTTCCCCAGCAAGAACGATCTGATCGTGGCCATCGCGGAGCAGGTCGTCGCGGAGATCGACGCGGTGCTCGCGGAGACGGCCGAGCCGGGGCTGCGGCTCGCGGACGCGCTGGACCGCACGGTCGACACCGTCCACGGCCAGCTCGGGCCGGACGGCGCGCTGCGCATCGCGGTGCAGATCTGGGCGCAGGCGCTGCTCGACCCGGCGCTCGCCCGCTTCGCGGGCGGCGTCTACGAGCGGCTGCGCGGGCGGTTCGTCGCGCTGGCGGCCGCCGCGCAGCAGGCGGGCGACCTGCCGGCCGACGCCGATCCGCGGGTCCTGGGGGCGGCGCTGTTCGCGATGTTTCCGGGGTACGGGCTGCAGCACATGCTGACCGGTTCCCCTAGCCCCGAAGAGTTCAAGGCCGGGATACGCCTGCTACTCCCGGCTCGTCGTGAGCCAGCACCCGGGCTGGATCAGCACGGCGGCGCTCGTCAGTCCGCCACCACCCAGACCTGAAGCGTCGGACCGTCGCCGGGCAGGTACCCGTCGAGGGCCGCCCCGCCGTACAGGTTCGTCCCGCGGTGCGGCACCGGTACCGGCGCACCGGACGCCCGGCGGGCGAGCACCAGCAGCCGCTGCGCCGGGGTCTCCCGCCAGAACGCCAGCACGTCCTCGTCCACGTGCTCGATGCGCAGCCCGCCGGACCGCAGCGCCGGCTGGGCCCGGCGCAGCCCGACGAGCGCCCGGTACCGGTGCAGCGTCGCGGTGTCCCAGGTGGACCGGTCGGCCCACGGCATCGGGCGGCGGGCGTCCTCGCCGTTGACGCCCTGCAGACCCAGTTCGTCGCCGGCGAAGATCATCGGTACCCCGGGCAGCGTGGCGAGCAGGCCGGCCGCCACCTCACCGCGACCCGGATCGCGCACCACCGTGCGGATGCGCGGGGTGTCGTGCGAGCCGAGCAGGTTCCACGAGTTGGTCAGCGACCGCCAGGACACCCGCGCGGCGAATTCGCGCATGGTCGCCAGTACGGCCGGGCCGCCCCACCGCGGCACCGGCACCGGCACGCCGAGGAAGTGCGACAGGTCGAGGTCGGGCGAGCGCAGCCAGGTCCACAGTGGACGAGTGAAGCCGGCGTGGTTCATGGTGCCCTGCCAGCCGTCGCGGTCCAGGTCCCCGGTGGCGTCGTGGGTGTGCTCGGCGAGGAGGAGGGCACCCGGCACGGCGGCCCGCAGCGCCGCCGCGACCTCGTGGTTGTAGTCGTCGCCGCGCAGCCGGCCGGTCATGTTGGCCACATCCACCCGCCAGCCGTCCAGGTCGCGCAGCCAGCGGGTGGCCACACCGTCGGCCGGGTCCAGGAAGCGCCGCCGCAGTTCCGGGCTGCCCCAGTTCAGCTTCGGCAGGTCCGGAAAGCCCTGCCACGCCTCGTACCGGCCGGAATCGTCCACATAGTACAGAGACTTCTCGGCCACCCACGGGTGCGTGTGGCCGGTGTGGTTGGTGGTCAGGTCGCCGATCAGCCGGATGCCCCGGTCGTGCAGGGCCTTGGCCAGCCGGTGCAGGGCCGCGTCGCCGCCCAGCAGCGGGTCCACCTGGTCGAAGGAGGAGGCGTTGTAGCGGTGGTTGGACGGGGCCGGGAAGATCGGCGTCAGGTAGACGGCGTTGGCGCCCAGCGCCTCGATGTGGTCGAGGTGCCCGGCGATGCCGTCCAGGTCGCCGCCGTAGAACTGGATCGGCGTCTGCGGGCCGCTGCCGATGACCGGATCGTCCCAGGCGCACGGGATCGCCCAGCCCGGCACCTGCCGGTCCCGGGCGGCCGCCGAGCGGGCGAAGCGGTCCGGGAATATCTGGTACACCACGGAATCCGCGTGCCAGGCCGGTGGCGGCGGGTACGCGACGAGCCGGAAGTCGGTCGCGTCGGACACGTCGTGCGCGACGACGCCTCTCCCGGTCAGCCACCGGTACCGGCCAGCCGCGTCGACGAGCAGGAAGCGGTAGTTCGTGACCGGGTTGTGCACCTCGACCTCGGCACGCCACCAGACCTCGCCCGGTGCCTCCCGGTCCACACTGGACATCGCGAACCGCGGTTCACCGTCTGGAGTGGACCGTGCCCACACCATCGACACCCCGGCCCCGGCCGGTACCCGTACCCACACGGTCACCGTGTCACCGAGGTCGGGCGCGGGATCCGAGACGTACAGCGCGGAACCGTCGTGATGTGGCGTCATCCCTTCACCGCTCCCACGGTCAGGCCGGACACGATGTACCGCTGCAGGAACCGGAAGAGCACCACGGTCGGGACCGCGGTGAGCAGCGAGCCGGCGGCGAACATGCCGAAGTTGGCGTTGCGTTCCCCCTGCAGCAGGCCGAACAGGCCGACCGCGAGGGTCTTGGTGTCCGGGCTGGTGAGGAAGGTGCTCGCCAGCAGGAACTCGTTGATGTTCGCGATGAAGGAGATCAGTCCGGTCACCGCGATGATCGGCGTGACCAGCGGCAGGATGATCCGGAAGAAGGTCTGCGCGTGGCTCGCGCCGTCCATCACCGCCGACTCGTCGATCTCCTTCGGCACCGTGTCCAGAAACCCCTTCATCAGCCAGGTGTTGATGCCCAGCGCGCCACCGAGAATGATCAGGATCAGGCCCCATTCGGTGTTCAGCCCGATCGCCGGGTAGAAGTCGCCGATCGCGCCGAACATCAGGAAGATCGCCACGACCGCGAGGAACTGCGGGAACATCTGGATCAGCAGCAGCGCCATCAACCCCACGCGCCGGCCGGCGAAACGCATGCGGGAGAAGGCGTAGGCCGCCGCGATCGACATGAACACGCTGGCGGCCGAGGACACGCCGGCGATGAGGATCGAGTTGAGGTACCAGTACCCGAAGGCCGTCCTGTGGAACAGGTCGGCGAAGTTGTGCAGCCCGGCTCCGGTCGGCACCAGGTCGGTCGAGGACAGCGAGCCGACCGGGTTGACCGCGGCCGAGACCACGAACACGACCGGGAACAGTGAGAACAGCACGGCGAGGATGCCGACGAGGTGCCGCCACCCGACCCGCCCGAACCAGCTCATGTGTAGACCTCCTCGAGGCGGCGGCTGCGCCGGAAGCCGATCGCGGAGACGACCGCCACGATCGTGAAGACGTAGACCGAGACGGCCGCGGCGAAGCCGTACTGCGCGCCCTGGCCGCCGAAGGCCAGCCGGTACGTGTAGGTGATGAGCAGGTCGGTGGCGCCGACCGACGGGTTGGTCGCGGGGAACGGGCCGCCCTCGGTGGTCAGCCGGACGGCGTTGAAGTTGTTGAAGTTGTAGGCGAACGACGAGATGAGCATGGGCGCCAGCGCGACCAGGAGCAGTGGCAGCGTGATCGCGCGCAGCCGGGACCACGCGCTCGCGCCGTCCACCTGGGCCGCCTCGGTCAACTCGCGCGGGATGGCCTGCAGTGCACCGGTCGCGACGAGGAACATGTACGGGTAGCCCAGCCACAGCTGGACCACGATGACCGCGAGGCGGGCGGTCCAGACCTCGCCGAGCCAGTCCACGTTGCTGCCGAGCAACCGGTTGATCAGCCCGAAGTCCTGGTTGAACATGTCCGTCCACACCAGCAGCATCGCGAACGACGGCATCGCGTACGGCAGCACGAGCAGGATCCGGTAGAGCGAGCGGCCGCGCAGCCGGTCGGCGTGCATCGCCAGCGCGCACAGCAGGCCGAGAGCGAACTGGCAGACCACGACGGTGAGGGCGAAGGCGAAATTCCACAGGAGGGTACCGAGGAACGGGCCCCTGATCCGTGCGTCAGTCACCACGCGCAGGAAGTTGCTCACTCCCACGCCCACCTTCCAGCCCTGCGGCAGCCGCTGGCCGGTACCGTCCACAAAGGTCCCCGCCGCGTTGTCCGCCTTCCACACCTGCCCGGTACCGGTGTCCGTCACGCAGTCGCAGCCCTTGTCGTAGCGCCTGGTGGGTGCTCCGTCATAGGCACGCGTGATGCCGGAGGCCAGGATCGCACCCCCGCCGGTCGGCACCCGGAGAGTGGCGATGTCGTGCGTCGCCGAGTCGCGCGCGCTGGCCTGAGCCAGGTTGAGCAGCGTGTACCCGTCCGCCGCGGTGATCCGTCCAAAGGAGACGGTGAAGGTGCCCGGGTCGAGCGGGTGCAGCCCGTCCTTGTCGCCCGCGTACGCCTTGCCGGTCGGGTCCACGAGCAGGAAGAGGACCTCGCCGGTCGCCGGGTCGCCCCTGGTGGCCACGGACAGCCCGTACGCCACGGATCCGGGTACCTGCCTGACCGAGGCGGACTGGATGGAGGTGACCGCGTCCTGCTTGCTGCCCCGGTGCGCGTCCCCGTAGTTGGTGAACGCGGTGCTCACCGTGTAGAGCACCGGGACGACCTGGAACGCGATGAGGAACAGCGTGCCGGGCAGCAGGTACTTGGCCGGGATGTGCCTTCGCGACAGGTACACGAGGAAAATCAGCGCGGTGGCCGCGACCAGCACGCCCAGGGCGACCCACGCGTGCCCCGAAATCAGCGGGAGCGCACCCCAGACCGCGAGCGCCGCGACCACGCCGAGCAGCAGGATCTTCGCGCTCATGCCGAACAGTCCGGCGGAGCGCGGCGGGGTGCCGGGGTGCGGGGAGGTGTCCTTCCCCGCACCGCGCGACAGCTGGATGACCACGGTTACTTTCTGATGGAATCGGTGATGGCCTTGGCGGCGGCCGCCAGCGTGCCCGGCACGTCCGCACCTGCGATGATGGCCGCCTCAGCCTTGCCGAACGGGTCCCAGATCGCCGCCATCTGCGGGATCGCCGGCAGCACCGCGCCACCCTTGCCCGCGGCCATGAACTTCTCCAGGTCCGGGTCGCTGGTCTTGACCTGGTCGAAGGCGGCGGTCAGCGCCGGTGGGCGCGGGTTGGCCTGGTACAGCGCGACCTGCAGGTCGGGCTGGGTCAGGTAGTTGGTGACGAACTCGTTGGCCAGCGCCTTGCTCTTGCCCCTGCTGGCCACGTAGAACGCCTGCACGCCCACGAACGGCTGGGCCGGGCTGCCACCGGCGAACGCGGGTACCGGGGTGATGTCGTAGTGGATGCCGGCCTTCTTGACGTCGGGGATCGCCCACGGGCCGGAGACGAGGAACGCGGTCTTCCTGGCGGTGAACGTCGGGATGGCGTTGTCGGCCGTGATGGACCGGGTCAGCGCGCCGGAACCCTTCTCGCCCAGCGCGCGGATCTTGGCGAACGCCGCGACCGACCTGGCCTTGTCCACGCCGAGGTCGGTCGGGTCGTAGTCGCCGTTGGCCTTGGTGCCGAACAGGTAACCGCCACCGGAGGTGAACAGCGGATAGATGTGGTACGCGTCGCCCGTCTGACCCACCTGCAGCGACATGATGTTGGTGACCTTGCCGCCGGCCTTCAGCGCCTTGCCCGCCGTCACCAGATCGTCCATTGTGGACGGCGCGGTCGGGGCGAGGTCGGTGTTGCGGATCAGCGCGAGGTTCTCGATCGCGTAGGGGACGCCGTACACCTGGCCGTTGAAGGTCACCGCCGCCAGGGCGATGCCGGCGAACTGGCTCTTCTGCTGGTCGGTCAGCTGCACCGGGTCGACGGCGCCGTTCTGCACCATGTTGCCGATCCAGTCGTGCGCACCGACCACGATGTCCGGGCCCTTGCCAGACTGGGACGCGGTCACGAAGGTGGTCTGCAGGTCCTTGGAGATGGCCTGTACCTGAACCTTGACGCCGTTGGCGGCGCTGAACTTGTCCGCGAACGGCCGCAGCGCGGCGGTCCGCTGGTCGTCGGCCCAGATCACCAGGGTGCCGCCGGCCTTCGGTGCGGTGGACGAGCTCGTGCCGGCCTTGCTGCCACCACCGCAACCGGCGGCGGCCAACGCGAGCACGGACGCGACGATCACACCCGTGGTACGGATGCGCATCGGATTCTCCTTTGCGGGGGGTGTTACAGGCGGGACTGCTGCGGGACTGTGTCGGGCAGATTAGCAAGCTGTTGCAAAGAATGAAAGTCCTTGCAGAATCCTTTCGCAAGACCTTGCGAGATGGTCTACAGTGCCGACATGTCCTCCGCGGCCTCCCGGCCCGATCCCCGCAGCCGGACCACCATCAGGCTCGCCGACATCGCCGTGCAGGCCGGCGTCAGCGAGGCGACCGTCTCCCGCGTGCTCAACGACAAGCCCGGGGTCAGCCCCGACACCCGCCAGGCCGTACTGACCGCGCTGGACGTGCTCGGCTACGAACGCCCCGACCGGCTGCGCAAGCGCAGCGCCGGGCTGGTCGGGCTGGTCACCCCGGAGCTGGAGAACCCGATCTTCCCGCTGTTCGCGCAGATCATCGAGTCCGCGCTGGCGCAGCACGGGTACACGCCGGTGCTGTGCACCCAGACACCGGGCGGGGTGACCGAAGACGAGTACGTGGAGATGCTGCTCGACCGCGCGGTCGCCGGGATCATCTTCGTCTCGGGGCTGCACGCGGACACCACGATCGACCCGGACCGGTACCGCAAGCTGATCGACCGGCCGCTGCCCGTGGTGCTCGTCAACGGGTACATGCCGGACGTCCAGGCGCCGTTCATCTCGTGCGACGACCGCGCGGCCGGGCAGCTGGCCGTCGCGCACCTGGTCTCGCTGGGCCACCGGCGCATCGGCCTGATCAGCGGACCGGAGCGGTTCGTCCCGGTCCAGCGCAAGCTCGCCGGGTACCGCGCCGCGCTGCGCGAGCACGATCTCGAAGAGCACGTGGAGCTGTCCCTGTTCGGTGTGGAGGGCGGGCACGCGGCGGCCGCCCGGCTGCTGGACAAGGGCGTGACGGGCATCGCGTGCGGCTCGGACCTCATGGCGCTCGGCGCGATCCGGGCGGCCCGCTCCCGGGGCCTCGCGGTGCCGCGGGACGTGTCCGTGGTGGGGTACGACGACTCGCCGCTGGTCGCGTTCACCGACCCGCCGCTGACCACCCTGCGCCAGCCGGTGCGGGCGATGTCCAACGCGGCGGCGCAGGCGCTCATCGACGAGATCAACGGACAGCCGCCGCCCCGGTCCGAGTACGTCTTCGGCCCCGAGCTCGTGGTGCGCGGCTCGACCGGCGCCGCCCGCCGACAGTAGAAAGGTCTACAGTGGATAGTCGAGAGTGGTGGCGCGACGCCGTCATCTACGAGGTCTACGTACGCAGCTTCGCCGATGGCAACGGCGACGGGGAGGGCGACCTGATCGGCCTGCGGCAGCGCCTGCCGTACCTGCGCGACCTCGGCGTCGACGCGCTCTGGCTGACCCCGTTCTACCGTTCCCCCATGGTCGACGGCGGGTACGACGTGGCCGACTACCGGGACGTCGACCCGCGGTTCGGCACCCTGGACGACTTCGACGCGATGCTCGCCGCAGCACACGACCTGGGCCTGCGCGTGATTGTCGACATCGTGCCCAACCACTCGTCCTCGGCCCACCCCTGGTTCCAGGAGGCACTCGCCGCGCCGCCCGGCTCGCCCGCGCGCCAGCGGTACCTCTTCCGGGACGGGGTCGAGCCACCCAACGACTGGGAGTCCATCTTCGGCGGCCCCGCCTGGACTTCCGTCGAGAGCTTGCGGTTCGGCGCAGTGGCTGCCGTCGAGAGCTTGCGGGTCGACGAGGAGGCCGCGGTCCAGGATGGACAGTGGTACCTGCACCTGTTCGACCCGCGGCAGCCCGACTTCAACTGGCGCAACGACGAGGTGCGCGCGGAATTCGAGTCGATCCTGCGGTTCTGGCTGGACCGCGGTGTGGACGGCTTCCGGGTGGACGTCGCGCACGGGATGATCAAAGCGGCGGAGCTGCCGTCGATCGGGCGCGACGCGCAGATCGGCCTGCTCGGCCGCGACGAGCTGCCGTACTTCGACCAGGACGAGGTGCACGACATCTACCGCGTCTGGCGGAAGATCCTCGACGAGTACCCGGGCCAGCGGATCGCGGTCGCCGAGGCCTGGGCGTCCAACCCGACCCGGTTGGCCAGGTATGTCGCGCCCGACGAACTGCACCAGGCCTTCAACTTCGACTTCCTGGACGCGCCGTTCTCGGTGGCCGGCATGCGCGAGGTGATCGACGCGTGCCTGGCCGGTGCGGCGCTGGTGGGCGCGCCGGCGACGTGGGTGCTGTCCAATCACGACGTGCAGCGGCACGCCACCCGGCTGGGCGGGGGCCTGGCACGGGCCCGGGCGGCCACCCTGCTGATGCTCGCCCTGCCCGGCGCCGCCTACCTGTACCAGGGCGAGGAGCTGGGCCTGCCGGAGGTGCTCGACCTGCCCGGGGACGTGCTGCAGGACCCGGTGTGGGAGCGCTCGCGGCACACCGCCCGCGGGCGGGACGGCTGCCGGGTGCCGCTGCCCTGGTCCGGGGATCAACCCCCGTTCGGGTTTGGCACCGGACCCGCGTGGCTGCCCGTACCGGATAGCTGGGCGGGGCTGACGGCGCAGCGCCAGGCGGCCGAGCCGGCGTCCACGCTGTCGCTGTACCGGTCCGCGCTGCGGGTGCGCCGCGGCGTCCGCGGCCCGCTGCGCTGGCTGGACGCGCCGGCAGACCTGCTCGCCTTCGCCCGCGACGGGCTGCGCTGCGTGATCAACCTCGGCCCGGCGGCGGTGCCGCTGCCGCCGGACTACGGCCAGCCGAAGCTGGTCAGCGGCCCGCTGGACGCCGGAGCGCTGCCGCCCGACACCAGCGCCTGGTTCTGACGGGTCAGCCGCCGCCGGCGCCGGTCAGCCTGGTCGCGATCCGGGCGAAGCCGGCCCGGATCTCGTCCGGTGTCGGCGGCCGGTGCCGCTCCGGCTCGTCCTCACCATCGTCGTCATCGCCGTCGTCCTCGTCGTCGTAGTCCAGGTCTGTGTCCCCGTCGGAGTCCTCCTCCTCGTCGCTCACCGCCATGGCCGCCGCGATCTCGGCACGGATGTCGTCGACCGAGGTGTGCGGCAGGAGCGGCTCGACCACCGCCATGAGGTCCTCGTCGGCCACGATCTCCTCGGCCAGCGCGAGGGCGTGCGGCCGCTCGTACGGCCCGACCACGACCGGTTCCCAGTCCTCGTCGTCGGACAGCGGCCCGAACGTGATGATCCACGGCAACGACAGCGCCGGCGCGTCGGCCGGCAGGTCCAATGTCACTAGTGCACCCACGCCGACCATCATGCCGGCCCGAGCGGCCCCGCGCTGACGATCGCGGTCCGCGTCACGGCGCGGCGTGCGTCCGGTCCGGGGGCGGGCCGGCCGCGAGATCGACGACCTTGCCCCGGGTACTGCTCGCGGCGAGTGCCGCGCCGAACAGCAGCAGCTGGCTGAACAGGTTGATGGACACCAGCAGGCCGACCGCCCAGCCGGCCACCTGGTAGGCCGGATTGCGCTGGGTGAGCCCGATGACGGCGCGACCGACCGTGCTGAGCAGGGTGAACCCGACGGCGACCAGCAGCACGGCGGGCAGCACGCGGCGGGGCGTGATGCGCAGCCGGGGCACCGCCACCAGCAGCGCGGCGGCGACGAGCAGGTTCACCATGAACGAGAGCACCTGGCCGAGTACCGACAGGAAGGTCTTCGTGGTGGTCTCGAACGTGGCGGTGGCCCGGGCCGGCGACAGCCAGGTCAGGAAGTCGCGGGCCAGCACCTGGATCCCGTCGGTCACCCACAGCGACAGGGCGAGCAGCAGCCCGAGCCCGACCAGCAGGACCAGGTCGACCAGCCGCCGGATCAGCACGTTGCCCGGTTGCTGGTCGAACTGCCACACCGCCCGCTGTGCCGCGCTCATCCCGTCCACCCAGCCGATACCGGCGCTCAGCAGGCCGACCGCGCCGATCACGGCCACCGTCTGCCGGGCGCTGGTGATGTCGGAGGACTTGAGGAACGGGACGTTCTCCGCCAGGAACCGGTTCATCGTGGCCAGCGCCGCGTGGTTGCCGGTCAGCACGAACCCGAGGATGGAGACGGCCAGCAGGCCGAGGGCGAGCGCGGCGAAGAAGCCGTAGTAGGCGATCGCGGCGGCGAGCCGGGAACCGTACACCTCGCCGTAGCGTTCGCGGGCCCGCCAGAGCAGGTCGACGACCCGGTACCGGGCCCGGGCCCGGCGGACGAGGTCCTGCCAGGCGGCGTCCAGCCGCTCGACGAGCTTACCGATCACGGTCGCCGGAGCCGTCCGGCCCCAACGGGAAGTCGCGCACCGGCCGCCAGCGCCCGTCGGCGCCGTGCACGTACAGCGTGAAGTGGTCGACGACGAACCGGGCGCTGAACCCGGCCAGCTCCTCGAAGACCGCGTCCAGCGCCTCCGTGGGGATGTCGTGGGCGACGGTCACGTGCGGGTGGTACGGGAAGTGCAGCTCGCGTTCCAGCGGGCCGGAGCGCACCGCGCCGGCCAGCTGCTCGCACCGGCTGATCCCGCTGGCGACCGCCACGAAGACGACCTCGGTGACCGGGCGGAAGGTTCCGGTGCCGCGCAGCCGCACCACGTACGGCCGCTGCCCGTTGGCCACGCCGGCCAGGTGCCGCTCGATCGCGGGAAGCGCGTCGGGGTCCACGTCGGTCGGCCCGAGCAGGGTCACGTGCGCCGGGACGAACGGGGCGAGCGGATCGCCGGTGGCCGCGCGCGACTTGTCGAGCTGGCTGCCCCACGGCTCCGGGATCCCGATCGCCACCCCGACCTTCATCGGGGCATCCGTCGTATCCAACCGCCGCTCCTCACTCTGCCGAACAAGGGCCGCCGACCGCACCGCACCGCCGCACCGGCTATTCGCCGGTCGCCGGCGCGAGGAAGCCGATCCGCTGGTACACCTTACGCAGCGTCACAGCGGCCACGGAACGGGCCTTCTCGGCGCCGATCGCCAGCAACTTGTCCAGCTGCGCGGGGTCGTCGAGGTACATCCTCGTGCGTTCCTGTACCGGCCGCACGAAGTCGGCCACCACCTCGGCCAGGTCCTTCTTGAGGTCCCCGTAGCCGCGCCCCGCGTACGCGGCGACCAGGTCGTCGATCGAGCGGTCCGAGAGCGCGGCGTAGATCGTGAGCAGGTTGGACACGCCGGGCTTCGCGACCGGATCGAAGACGATCTCACGTCCGGTGTCGGTGACCGCCGACCTGATCTTCTTGGCCGACCTGGCCGGGTCCTCCAGCAGGTCGATGATGCCGGCCGCGGACGAGGCCGACTTCGACATCTTGGCGGTCGGGTCCTGCAGGTCGGTGATCTTGGCGGTCTCCCGGAGGATGTACGGCTCGGGCACCGTGAACGTCGCGCCGTACCGCGAGTTGAACCGTTGGGCCAGGTCGCGGGTGAGCTCCAGGTGCTGCCGCTGGTCCTCGCCGACCGGTACCGCGTCGGCCTGGTAGAGCAGGATGTCGGCGGCCTGCAGCACGGGGTAGGTGAACAGCCCGACGCTGGCCCGCTCCGTACCCTGGCGGGTGGACTTGTCCTTGAATTGCGTCATCCGGCTGGCCTCCCCGAAGCCGGTGATGCAGCCCAGGACCCAGGCGAGCTGGGGGTGCTCGGGCACGTGCGACTGGACGAAGAGCGTGCACCGCTCCGGGTCCAGGCCGGCCGCCAGCAGTTGCGCCGCGCTGACCCGGGTGCGCTGGCGCAGCAGCGCGGGGTCGTGGCCGCCGGTGATCGCGTGCAGGTCGACCACGCAGTAGAAGGTGTCGTGGGTATCCTGCATGGCCACCCAGTTGCGTACCGCACCGAGGTAGTTTCCTAGGTGGAACGAGTCGGCGGTGGGTTGGATACCGGACAGTACCCGGGCCCGGGCCGACGCGGCGACGTCAACTGACATGGGCGCCATTGTCGCAGCCGCCCGCGTTCCACAGGGCGTGGGGCGGGCGTGCCCGCCTCCGCCGAGGACCGGTTGCGGCTGTGCCCGCCCGGAGTGCAACCTGGCGGCAGCGGTGGTGGTCGGTCATCATGACGATGTATACCCGGATGCCTGGGGGGTCCCGTGTCCTATCAGCTGGAGGCGCGCGAGGCGGTACGGCAGGCGTACCAGGCGTACTACCGCCGCCTGGTCGCCGCGCTGTACGCGCTGACCGCCGACTTCGCCGAGGCACAGGACCTGGTCCAGGAGGCGTACGCGCGGGCGCTGTCGCGGCCCAGGGTCTTCCTCGACGTGGCCGACCCCGAGGCGTGGCTGCGCACGGTGGCGGTGAACCTCGCCCGCACCCGCTGGCGGCGGCGCCGGCTGTTCGACATGCTGGTGCGCACCGGCCGGGTGCCCCGTCCCATCGACAGCGTGCCGGGCAGCAACCCCAACCGGGTGGCGCTGGTCAACGCGCTGCAGCAGCTGTCCCGGCCGACCCGGGAAGCGATCGTGATGCACCACATCGCGGACATGTCGGTGTACGAGGTGGCCGAGGCGCTCGGGGTACCGGTGGGGACCGTCAAGGCACGCCTGTCGCGCGGCCGGGCGATGCTGGCCGCGATGCTGAGCGAACACGCCGACGATGCCCTGCCGGAGCCGCCCCGACCCGGTACGGCGATCCAGCCGGTGCCGCCGCGGGTACCCCGGCCGGTACGGGAAGGCCCTCATGGCTGATCGCGGACGGGACCAGCCCGGGGAGCGCCGCATCGACTTCGCCCAGCTGCGCCGCGAGGTCGAGGCGGCGGTCATGCTGCCCGACTTCGCCCAGGTCACCCGCCGGGCCCGGTGGCGCCGGGCCCGGACCCGGCTGACCACGGTCGGCACCGTGCTGTTGGTCGTGGGCATCCTGGGCCCGGCCGGCGTGGTCGCCGACCTGCGCCAGACCACTGTGCAGGGGTGGGTCTCCCGGCCCGACCCGCAGCGCCCGGACGCCGGCCCGTCCGGCTCCCCCACGAGTTCGGCGGCGGCCCAGGTCACCCTCGCGGCCGCGGCCGGTGTCGACCTCAATCACGTGTACGCCCTGGTCGACGTGTGCGTCGCCGACTCGTGCAGCCTCCAGCTGTCCCGCCTGGCCAACTCGCCCGGCAACTCGGGCAAGCCGATCAGGAGCGACCTGCTGCGCGGCGCGAACAACCGCACCGGCTGGCTCGACTCGGTGCGGCTGACCGCGCTGTCCGACACGTCGCTGCTGGTCAGCGGGCTCACCGACGGCGACCGTTGGCAGTACGAGCCGGTCGACCTGGGCTCGAACGACGGGCCGCCGGCGCAGTCGCAGACCCCGCCGGTGACCACGGCGGACCGGACGGTCCAGCGGACCCGCTTCGGCAAGCTGGAGGCGGTACAGGCCCGCTCCGGCCGGCTCCTGCAACTGCCCAGCCAACCGCCGGTCAGCCAGCCGGCCGTGATCGACAACCTGGCGCCGGCCAAGGGCATCTGGGTCACCGGCACCGAGGCCGGCCAGCTGGCCATGTCCGTGAGCCGCGACGCCGGGCACACCTGGACCACCCAGTCGCTGGGCCTGCCCGTCGCCCAGATGTCCAGCTTCGACGAGCCGGTCTTCGCCAGCTACACCGGGATGACGGCGTTCCTGCTGCTGCGGCTGGCCGACGAGGAGTTCGCGCTGTTCTGGACGGTCGACGGCGGGCGCACCTGGCACCGGCAACCGGGCCAGCTGCCCTGGCCGCAGCCGGTACCGGTGGGCGCCGCGTACGGTCTCGTGGTGCGCCCGGACGGCTCCCTGCTCGCCTGGCTGGCCAGCAGCCCCACCATCACCTATCTGGAGAGCGCCGAGGCGGGCGCGCAGTTCCGGGTCACCTCCTCGGGACCGGGCGGGCCGGTCTTCGCGATCCCCGACGGGTACGTGGAGCTGGGTATCCGGCCGGCGCTCTCGCGCGACGCCGCGACCTGGGCACCGGCCCAGGTCAGCTACACCGGGCCGGGTGGCTGAAGCACCATCTGGCCGAGCACCGGCTCGGGCGCGCCCTCGGCCACGGCACGGGCCAGCGGCAGCGGCTGCGTGAACGCGACCGGCGCGACCGCCACCCGGGCCACCCGCCGACCCTCCAGCGCCACCACGACCAGCCGCCAGCCGTCCAGCCGGACCTCGTCCCCCACGGCCGGCAGCCGGCCCAGCCGCGCCATGAGGAACCCGCCCAGCGTCTCGTACGGCCCCGCCGGCAGCGTGAAGCCCATCAGCTCGGCGAAGTCGCCGAGGTTCAGCAGACCGTCCACTTCGGAGGGTCGAGCACCCTCGGCCAGCTCCGGGTCGGGTGCCAGGTCGTACTCGTCGTGGATCTCCCCGACCAGCTCCTCGATCAGGTCCTCCAGGGTCACGATCCCGGCGGTACCCCCGTATTCGTCGACCACGACGGCGAGGTGCTGGCCCTCCCGCCGCATCTCCGACAACGCCGCCAGCACCGGCTTGCTCGCCGGCAGCCGGCGCACCTCGCGCGCCAGCTCGCCCACCGTGGTGGCCGCGTCGGCGTCCGGGCGGATCAGCAGGTCGCGCAGGTGCACGAAGCCGACCACGTCGTCGTGGGATCCGTCGATCACCGGGAACCGCGAGTGCCGGGCGGTCCGCGCCAGCGTGACCGCGGCGGGCAGCGGGAGCGCCGCGTCGAGGAACAGCACCTCGGTGCGGGGCACCATCACCTCCCGCACGTGCCGGGCCGCGACGACCAGCACGCCGTCGATCAGGCGCCGCTCCTCGCGATCGAGCCGCACGTTGGCGGCGACGAGGTCACGCAGCTCGGACTCGGTGATCGACTCGCGGCCGGCGGTGACGCTGGCCCCCAGCACCCCGCGCGTCAGGGCGTCAGCCACGCGGACCACGGCGCGGGCGAGACTGCGGGCGAACGGCCCGGGTACGCGTCCGGTCGCAGGGGGCCGGCTCATACGGCGAATGTTACCCGGCGCGGCCGCCCTGCCCGACCGGATCGGCGCGGGTGGGTGACATTCTGCATGTTGGAAACTGTTGAGTTCTGGGGGAAACCGGGGCACGATTGGTGGGCGTGAGGCGGGGCGGGGAACTGGGTACAAGGCATCGAGGAGGCCGGGTGCTCGCACAGCAACGACAGGCATCGATTCTGGAACGTGTCCGCCGGCAGGGCGGCGCCCGGGTGGCGGACCTGGTCCGGGTGCTCGGCGTGTCCGACATGACGGTGCGCCGGGACATCGAGGTGCTTGCCGAACGAGGACTCGTGGCCAAGGTGCACGGCGGGGCGGTCGCGGTCGAGGGGACCACGGACGAGCCCGGGTACGCCGCCAAGGTGGAGCAGCAGCAGACCGAGAAGACGGCCATCGCGCGCGCCGCCGCGGCGCTGGTGAAGCCGGGCAGCGCCGTGGGCATTTCCGCGGGTACCACCACCGCGGCGCTGGCCTTCGAGATCGTCGCGGTACCCGAACTCACCGTCGTGACCAACTCGATCCCGGTGGCCGACATCTTCTACCACCACGGCCGCTCCGACCAGACGGTGGTGCTGACCGGCGGTACCCGCACCCCGTCGGATGCCCTCGTCGGACCGGTGGCGCAGGACGCCGCCGCCCGCCTGAACCTGGACGTGCTGTTCCTCGGCGTGCACGGGATGAGCGTGCGCGCCGGGTTCACCACGCCCAACCTGTCCGAGGCCGACACCAACCGCTCCCTGGTCGCCTCCGCGCGGCACCTGGTCGTGCTCGCCGACCACACCAAGTGGGACCTGATCGGCATCGCCACCATCGCCGGGCTGTCCGACGCGCACGTGGTCGTCGTCGACTCCGGCCTGCCCCGCCCCGCCCGCGACGAGCTGGCCGAGCATGCCGGCGACCTGATCGTCGCCCAGGTGCCGGCCGGCGATGGCGCGGTACTCGAACTGCCCACGGTCGGCAACGGGGTGGGATCCGCGCGATGAAGAAGACCGTCACTCAGCTCGCCGACGGACGCGAGCTGATCTACTTTGACGAGAGCGACGACGCCGTACGGCCGCTGGTGGACAAGCGCCGGCTGCCGCCCCCGGTGCCCGCCTCCGAGCTGCGCTACGACCCGCTGCTCGACGAGTGGGTGGCGATCGCGGCGCACCGGCAGAGCCGCACCTACCTGCCCCCCTCGGACGAGTGCCCGCTGGACCCGTCCAGCCCGCAGCGGTCGACGGAGATCCCGGCGTTCGACTACGACGTGGTGGTCTTCGAGAACCGGTTCCCGTCGTTCTCCCACCGCCAGCCGCCCGACCCGCTGGTGGCGCCGTCGCCGCTGACGCCGGTCCGGCCCGGGTACGGGCGGTGCGAGGTGGTCTGCTTCACCTCGCAGCACGACAGCTCGTTCGCGACGCTCCCGCCCGAGCGGGTCCGCACCGTGCTGACCGCGCTCGCCGACCGGACCGCGGAACTGTCCGCGCTGCCAGGAGTCGAGCAGGTGTTCTGCTTCGAGAACCGGGGCGAGGAGATCGGCGTCACCCTGCACCACCCGCACGGGCAGATCTACGCGTACCCGTTCGTCCCGCCCCGTACCCGCAGCATGCTCGCCGCGGCCCGGCAGTACGCCGACCGCACCGGGCGGGTACTGCTCGCGGACGTGCTCGCCGCCGAGCGGGCCGCGCGGGTACGGGTGGTCGCCAGCGGCGAGCACTGGACCGCGTACGTGCCGGCCGCCGCGCGCTGGCCGTTCGAGGTGCACGTGGTGCCGCACCGGCACGTCGCCGACCTCGCCTGCCTCACCGAGGAGGAGAGCGCCGGGTTCGCGCCGGTATACCTCGACGTGCTGCGGCGCTTCGACGGGCTGTTCGGCAGCCCGATGCCCTACATTTCGGCGTGGCACCAAGCGCCCGCACACCATCCGGACAGCGAACTGGCCTACCTTCACCTGCAGCTGACCAGCCCCAGGCGGGCCGCGGGCAAGCTGAAGTACCTGGCCGGCTCCGAGTCGGCGATGGGTGTGTTCGTCAACGACGTGCGGCCTGAGGAGGCGGCACGGCTGCTCCGGGAGGCAAACTCGTGAAGTTTCTGGTCACCGGCGGTGCCGGCTACATCGGCAGCGTGGTCACCCGGCTGCTGCTGGACGAGGGGCACGAGGTGGTGGTCCTCGACGACCTGTCCACCGGCTACCCGGTCGCGGTGCCGCCGGGCGCGCGGTTCGTCCGGGGGCGGGTGCACGATGCCGCGGCCGAGATCCTCGACCCGTCCTTCGACGGGGTCCTGCACTTCGCGGCGTTCATCGCCGCCGGCGAGTCGGTCTCGCTTCCGGAGAAGTACTGGGACAACAACACGATCGGATCGCTGCGGCTGCTGGACGCGGTGCGGGCTGCCCGGGTGCCGCGGCTGGTGTTCAGCTCGACCGCGAACGTCTACGGCGATCCGGAGCGGCTGCCGATACCGGAGACCGCGGTCACCCGCCCACCCAACCCGTACGCCGCCTCCAAGCTCGCCGTCGACCACGCGCTGCGCGACGAGGCGGTCGGCCACGGCCTGGCCGCCGTGTCGCTGCGCTACTTCAACGTGGCCGGCGCGCACGCCACCGGCTCGGCCGACGGCGGCTGGATCGGCGAGCGGCACGACCCGGAGACCCACCTGATCCCGATCGCGCTGCAGGTCGCCACCGGCGCGCGGGAGAAGCTGCAGATGTACGGCGACGACTACCCGACCCCCGACGGCACCTGCGTGCGCGACTACATCCACGTGACGGACCTGGCCGCCGCGCACCTGCTCGCACTGTCCACTATGGAGCACGGCCAGCACCGCGTGTACAACCTGGGCAACGGCAACGGATTCTCCAACCGCCAGGTCGTCGAGGTGGTGCGGGAGGTGACCGGGCACCCGGTGCCGACCGAGGTGGCTCCGCGTCGCGCCGGCGACCCGGCCGCGCTGGTAGCCTCGTCGCAGCGGGCCCGCGCGGAGCTCGGCTGGGTGCCCGCGAAGCCGGACCTGCACGACATCGTCGCCGACGCCTGGGAGTTCTACCACCATGTCCTTCAGTGAGGTCTTCGGCGGGCGGCCCGACGGGGTCTGGGCGGCTCCCGGCCGGGTGAACCTGATCGGCGAGCACACGGACTACAACGACGGCTTCGTCCTGCCCTTCGCGCTGCCCAGGCGCACCGTGGTGGAGGCGTCCGCGTCAGATGGTCCAGAGTGGACAGTCTGGTCCGCGCAGAGCGGCGAGACGGTCTCCTTCGGCACCGGCGACCTGACTCCCGGCGCGGTGCCGGGCTGGGCCGGGTACGTCGCGGGGGTGGTGTGGTCGCTGCGCGAGTCCGGCCGCACGCCGCCGGGTGCCCGCCTCGCCATCCACTCGGACGTGCCGGTCGGCGCGGGCCTGTCCTCCTCGGCCGCGCTGGAGTGCTCGGTGCTGGCCGCGCTGGCGGACCTCGGCGGGCTCGACCTTCCGGTGGTCGACCGGCCCCGGCTCGCGCAGCGCGCGGAGAACGACTACGTCGGGATGCCGTGCGGCATCATGGACCAGTCCGCCGCGGTGCTCTGCCACGAGGGCCACGCCCTGTTCCTCGACTGCCGTTCGCTCGCCGTCGACCACATCCCGTTCGACCTCGCCGGGTCGGGGTTGGCGATCCTCGTCACCGACACGCGCGCGCCGCACCGGCACACCGACAACGAGTACCGGGTGCGCCGCGAGACGTGCGAGGCGGCCGCCGCCCGGCTCGGGCTGGCCGCGCTGCGCGACGTCTCCGACCTGTCCGCGGCGCTGGCGGTGCTGCCCGACGAGGTGATGCGCAGGCGGGTGCGGCACGTGGTCACCGAGAACGCGCGGGTTCTGGAAACGGTCGACCTGCTGCGCGATGGCCGGCGCGCCGAGATCGGGCCGCTGCTGACCGCCTCGCACGAGTCCATGCGCGACGACTACGAGATCACCGTGCCCGAGGTGGACGCGGCGGTGGCCAGCGCGCTGGACGCGGGTGCGTACGGGGCCCGGATGACCGGTGGCGGGTTCGGCGGGTGCGTCCTCGCCCTCGTCGACACGCGAGCCGCACAGGACGTCGCGGAGGCGGTCACCAAGACCTTTGCCGGGCACGGCTTCGACCCGCCGGTCTCGTTCATCGCGGTGCCCGCCTCCGGCGCTGCCCGGCTGGCCTGACCCGGCGACCCGGCGTGCGGCGGCAAGCCTCGGCCACGGTCAGCGAGCAGACCGAATTCGGCGGCGTGGAGCTGGTACCCGATGCCAGCCGCCCGCGGGGCTGGACGCTCCTGGTCGACGGTACCCCACAGTCCTATGTGGACCTCGACGATCCGGAGTACCTGGAGTTCGAGTACATGCGCTGGCTCGCGTCCATTGTGGACACGTCCATCGGGATACCGGGACAGGTACGGGTGCTGCACCTGGGCGGTGGCGGGCTGACGCTGCCCCGGTACATCGCGGCCACCCATCGGCACGCCGCGCAGCGGGTCGTCGAACGCGACCCGGCGCTGGTCACCCTGGTCCGCCGGCTGCTGCCGCTGCCCGCCGGCGCGGACCTGCGGGTCCGGGTGGCGGACGCGCGGGAGGTGGTCGAGGCGGGCCGGCCGCGCTGGTACGACCTGGTGGTGACCGACGCGTTCGCCGGCGGGCAGGTACCGGCCGCGCTGACCACCATCGAGTTCGCCGCGTCGGTCGGGCGGGTGCTGCGGCCCGCCGGCTGGTACGCGGTGAACCTGGTGGACGGGCCGCCGCTGCGGTTCGCCAAGAGCGAGGTCGCCACGCTGCGCGAGGTCTTCGACGAGGTGTGCCTCATCACGGAGCCGGGCGTGCTGCGCCGCCGCCGGTACGGCAACCTGGTCCTGGTGGCCGGGGAGGAACTGCCGGTCGGCGCGCTCGCCGCGGCGGTGGCGCGGGACGTCTTCCCCGCCCGCCTCGTGCACGGCGCCGACCTGGACCGGTTCGTCGCGGGCACCCGGCCGCTCACCGACGCGGACGCCACCGACTCGCCGAGCCCGCGCCGCGGCCTGCTGCGCCCGATCAGTACCTGACGTCGACCCCGCTCACCGCGTGCAGGTCGGTGGCGCCGCCGGTGGCACCGGAGAACCCGACCAGCAGGCCGGGCGGCAGGGACACCACGGTGTCGAGGTACTGCCTGCCGTCCACCCGCACGATCAGGTCGCCGGAGTTGCCGGCGAGCACCTCGACGCTGTGCGTGCCGGTACGCAGCGACGGCACGGCGGTCGACGTCGAGAGGAACGTGAGCACGCCGTTGCCGCCGCCGGTGGTGATGCCGATGAAGTTGTTGCTCGGGTACCCCGGCTGTCTGTAGGTCACGAACGCGACCGCGACGCCGGGCAGGCCCGCGAAGCCCAGCCCGCCGCCCCCGCCGCCGCGGGAGGCCGTCGAGGCCTTGGTCGCGTCGAGGAGCATGAACGTCATGCCGTCGGCGCCGGTGCCGCCGCCGATCTGGATGGTGAACCTGGCGTCCAGCCGGGTGGGGCCGACCGGGCTCTGGTAGATGGCCGCGCCGGTCTGGCTCTGGTTCGCGGTGGTCAGCGTGACCACCCCGGACGGGGAGATGGTGGCCGAGCCGTTGGGGGTCCAGCTGGCCGGCGGCGCCGATACCTTCCCCGTACCGGGGACGATCTGCGCGTCCGTCACCATGTGCACGTCGGTCGAGCCGCCGGTCGACGCGGTGTACCCGACGTAGGCGGTGGGCGTCAGCGCCGGCACCTGGGTGCTGAGCACCTGGGCGCCGTCCACGGCCACGGCGATGGTGGTACCCGTGACATTGATCACCACGCTGTGCGTACCGACCCGCAACTGCGGCACGTCGGTGGTGCTGGACAGCAGGCCGTTGCCACCGCCGGCGGTGCTCGACTCGATGGCCACGAAGTTGTTCGAGTCGACCCCGTTCTGCGGGTAGGTGACGAAGCACACCGCGACGCCGGCCAGCCCGCCGAAGCCCAGGCCGCCCCCGAGGCTGCCGACCGAGGTGGGTACCGCCTTCACCGGGTTGAGCATCGCGAAGGTCGCACCGTCCGCGCCGGTACCGCCGCCCATCGACAGCGTGAACGAGGCGGTCAACGCGTTGGTGCTGACCGGCTCCGAGTAGAAGACCGAGCCGGTCTGGTCGGTCTGCGCCGGAGTGAGGACGGCCTGCGACCCGTTCATCGCCGCCGACCCGTTGAACCGCCAGCCGGTGCCCGGCCGCGGCAGGACGGTGCTGCCGGAGGTGACCGAGACGTTGCTCACCGCGTGCCGGTCGGTGGCGCCGCCGGTCGCCGCGGTGAACGCGAGCAGCGTGCTGGCCGCAAGCGTGACCGCCTTGGCAATGACCTGGACACCGTCGATCGACACGGTGACGGTGGTGCCGTCGGCGGCCACCGCGACGTTGTGGGTACCGCTGCGCAGGTTGGGCACGTTCGTGGCGGTGGCGACGTACGTCAGTGCGCCGCCGGTGACGCTGGTCGCCAGGCCGACGAAGTTGCTGGCGGGTTCGGTGCCGGTCTGGTAGGTGTCCAGGGTGACCGCGACGCCGGCCAGCCAGCCGAAGCCCAGCCCGCCGCCACCGCCGCCGATGCTCTGCGGGGTGCTCTTCGCGGCGTCGAGCATGGCGAAGGTCAGGCCGTCGGCGCCGGTACCGCCGCCGATCGAGGCCGTGAACGACGCCTTCAGGCCGGCCGAGGGCAGTGGCGTGGAGAAGACGGCGTCGCCCTTCTGGCTGGGCGTGGCGGTGGTCAGCACGAGTTCGCCGCCGCTCATCCCCGCGGCGCCGTTGAACATCCAGCCACCGCCGACCACGCTCGGCAGCGCCGTGCCGCCGGTCGCGGCCGCCGCCGTGCCGGTGACCGCGATGTCGTGCGCGCCGTTGCCGTCGTCGGAGCTGATGACGTACAGGTTGCTGAAGTTGCCGACCGCCGTCGGGGCGAACGTCACCTGGATCTGCACCGACTCGTCCGGCGCGAGGACCAGGCCCTCCGGCAGCGGGGTGTTGACCACGAACGGCAGCGCGGGCGGCGCCGCCTTGGTGACGGTCACGTTGAGGTTCCCGGTGTTCTGCACGGTCAGCGTCCGCGTCGCCGTCAGGCCCACCGGAAGCGTGCCGAACGACAGCGACGCCGGCGAGACCGTCAACTCGGCATGGCCGGTCACCCCCTTCCCGGTGAGGGCGACGGTACCGGCGCCGTCCGGCCCGACGACCTTGACCGACGCCGTGTCGGTACCCACGGCGGTCGGTGTGTAGGTCACCGACACGGCCACCGACTGGCCGGGGGTGAGTACCGTGCCGCCGGCCGGCAGGCCGGTGACCGTGAACGGCGCCGAGGCGCTCGTGACGGACGTGACGGTCTCGCTGGCGGCGCCGGTGTTGGTGAAGCTGGCGGTCAGCGACGAGGTCGCGCCCACCGCGATCTCGCCGAAGTCGAGGATACCGGGACTGCCGGTGAAGCCGGGCTTGATGGCGTTGCCCTGCAGGCTGGCCCCGAACGTGTCGGCGACGCCGGCATCGGTGATGGCGAACTGCAGGGCACCCGTGATCGAGCCCGGATCGGTCGGGGTGAAGGACAGCGGCACGCTGATCGTGTCGCCGGCCCTGAGCGTCGCCGGCAGCACGGGCTGGTCCTGGCCGGGCGCGAACGGGGCGGCCGTGCTCAGCGAGTTGACGGTGACCGCGCGGGTGGCGGTGGCGGTCACCGTGGCGGTACCGGTCTGCCCGACGGTGACGTTGCCGAAGGCGGCCTGCGGCGCGCTGAGCGCGGAGCTGACCGGCCGGCCGAAGCCGTACACCTTGCCGTCGCGGGTGCCGACGTAGACGCGGCCGTTGCCGGCCGCGGGGGTGGCGAATTTGACCCCGTTGCCGATCGGAAAGCAGCGCAGCAGACCCAGCGCGTTGTTGCTGGGCACCCCGTTGTAGGCGCACAGCCGGCCGTTCGCGCCGGTCCCGTTGTTCACGTTGACGGCCCACACCACGGCGGAGCCGGCGGTGCTGCCGTCGGAGGTCACGATGGGCGACCCGGACGTGTACCCGAAGGTCTCCGCGCTCTGGCCGGCCAGGCTCAGCGCCGGCTTGCCCGACCCGTCGGTGCCGTACTTGAACGCGAGCATGCTGCCCTGGTTCTGCACGTAGTAGACGTACCCGCCCTCGCCGCCGTACACGGCCGGGTGGCCCCACACGCCCTTGTACGGGCCGACCGTCCGCACCACCGCGTCGGTACCGCCGGAGCCCTGTGCCTTGCCGCCCAGGTTGTCGCGGTTGAGCAGGAACACCCGGCCGTCCTTGCCCATCTCCACGAGCAGGTGCGGGATTGCCTGCGTGCCGAACATCGAGGGCAGCGCCACCGGCCCGCCCGAGCCGAGGTCCTGGTCGTTCTGGTCCAGCGTGGCCGCGTTGGCCGGGCTGAAGAAGTCCCTGGCGGACATCACCCCGTTGCCGTCCACACCCAGCCGGATCACCGACTCGGACAGCTGGTTGGGCGGTGCGTTGCCCGGCCCGTTCGGCGGCGTCACGCCGTTGCCGGTGGACAGGAAGATGCGCCCGGAACCGTCCGAGACCAGGCCGCCGCCGCCCTGCCAGATGCCGGCCCGGGTGCTGGTGGCGCCCACCTCGTCCGACCACATGGAAATCGCGTGCGTGGCCACGTTGACGCCGGCCACCCAGCCGACGTAGGAGCCGTGGTCGCACTGCGAGCCGAAGGCCAGGTAGACGACGCCGTCCATCAGCAGCAGGCCGGGTCGCTGGTTGACGGTCTCGGCGTTGAACGGGTGGGCGGGGTCGTTGGCGGGGGTACCGACGATCTTCGTGGGCCAACCGGTGCGCTCCGACCCGTCGGTCACCGACAGCGAGTGCAGGTACCAGTTGGGGTGCGCCACGTCCGTGCCGTTGTTCACCTTCGTCGTCACGTACACGGCGTTGGTCGTCGGGTCGTACACGCCGGCCGAGGTGCTGCCGATGTTGGGCGAGATGTCGGCGCAGCCGATCGTGCTCGCCGGCCAGGCCGGACCGAAGTTCTTCGCCCACTTCTTGGCGCCGGTGGCGGCGTCCAGGCCGTACACGTAGTCGTCCTCGGTGTTGACGACCAGCGTGTTGCCGATCAGCAGGGGCTGCCCGAACACCTGGCCCTGCACCGAGGTGGCGAACAACTGGCCGAAGCTGCCACTGCTCACGGTCGCCGGGTACAGCGACCCTTCCGCCGGGTCCCACCCGCTGCGCAGGTTGTCGAAGCTGCCCGTCACCGCGTCCGCGTGCACGAACGAGTCGATGACCAGCGGCACCGCGTACACGGTGCTGGCCACCAGCACGGCCGCGATGGCGGCGCGGACGCTGCGCCGCACGCGCGGCGCACGCCGGTGCCGTGGCACCAGCCGGGTCGCGTTGCCACGCCTGCCCGGGAACCAATGACCCGACATCCGCCCCTGTCCTCCCGCAAGCCACAAAAAGCGCGCCGAACAGCGGCGCGCGGTGGCCACGGTGAACACCACCGGGCGCGAAGGTTACTCGCATGTGCCGAAGATGTGTTCCGGCACTCGACCATCCCACCCCACCCGAACGCACGATTCCCCCGGCCGCAACGTCAATGAAGTTGCGGCGTCGGGCGCGCGAGGACACCGCAACGTCAATGAAGTTGCGGCAATCCTGGGGTGGGCAGGGTCAGGTGGCGTCGACGATCATGCCGGCGCCGACCGTGCGGTTGGTGGTCTCGTCGATGACGACGAAGCCGCCGGTGGTGCGGTTGCGCCGGTAGTCGTCGGCCAGCAGGGGCACCGTGGTGCGCAGCTTGACCCGGCCGATCTCGTTGAGCGTCAACGAGTTCGCCGACTCGTCGCGGTGCAGCGTGTTGATGTCCAGCCGGTAGTGCAGGTTGCGGATCACCGCGCGGGCGGCGCGGGTGGTGTGCTTGATGGCGTACTTGTCGCCCACGGCCATCGGCCGGGTCTCGTCCATCCAGCAGATCATCGCCTCGATGTCCTGGGCCACCGTCGGCGCGTTGTTCGGCCGGCAGATCAGGTCGCCGCGGGAGACATCCAGCTCGTCCTCCAGCCGGATCGTCACCGACATGGGCGGGTACGCCTCGCCGACCGGACCGTCCGCGGAGTCGATGCCGGCGATGCGCGTGGTGAACCCGGACGGCAGGACCATCACCTCGTCACCCGGCTTCAGCACGCCCGAGGCCACCTGCCCGGCGTACCCCCGGTAGTCCTTCACGACCGTCGACTGTGGACGGATGACGAACTGTACCGGGAAACGCACGTCGACGAGGTTGCGGTCGGACGCGATGTGCACGTGCTCCAGGTGGTGCAGCAGCGACGGCCCGTCGTACCACGGGGTGTTCTCGGACCGGCTGACGATGTTGTCGCCGTGCAGCGCGGAGATCGGGATCACGGTGAGGTCGGGCGCGTCGAGCTTCATCGCGAAGTCGCCGAACTCCTCGGCGATGGACTCGAACACCTCCTGCGAATAGTCGACCAGGTCCATCTTGTTGACGCACAGCACCATGTGCGGCACGCGCAGCAGCGAGCACAGGAACGCGTGCCGCCGGGACTGCTCCACCAGGCCCTTGCGCGCGTCGACGAGGATCAGCGCCAGGTCGGCCGTTGACGCACCGGTCACCATGTTGCGGGTGTACTGGATGTGCCCCGGCGTGTCGGCGATGATGAACTTGCGCCGCGGCGTCGCGAAGTACCGGTAGGCCACGTCGATCGTGATGCCCTGTTCCCGCTCGGCGCGCAGCCCGTCGGTCAGCAGCGCCAGGTTGGTGTAGTCGTCGCCGCGCGCCGCGGAGACCGCCTCCACCGCCTCCAGCTGGTCCTCGAAGATCGCCTTCGAGTCGAACAGCAGCCGGCCGATCAGCGTGGACTTGCCGTCATCCACCGAGCCCGCCGTCGCGAACCGGAGCATGTCGGCCTTTGCCAGGGGCGTGTCGATCACGCTGGTCATCAGAAGTAGCCTTCCCGCTTGCGGTCTTCCATGGCGGCCTCGCTGACCCGGTCGTCCCCGCGGGTCGCCCCGCGCTCGGTGATCCTCGTCACCGCGACCTCCTCGATCACCTTCTCGATCGTGTCAGCGTCGGACCGGACCGCCGCGGTGCACGACGCGTCGCCCACGGTGCGGTAGCGCACCCGGGCCACGCGCGACTGCTCGGCCTCCCGCTTGGGGAGGTACTCGTTGACCGCGTACAGCATGCCGTCGCGCTCGACGACCTCGCGGTCGTGCGCGTAGTAGATCTCCGGCAGGCGCAGCCGCTCCCGCGCGATGTAGTGCCAGATGTCAAGTTCGGTCCAGTTGGACAGCGGGAAGACCCGCATCGACTCACCGGCGTGCACCCGGCCGTTGTACAGCGACCACAGCTCGGGCCGCTGGCTCTTCGGGTCCCACTGGCCGAAGTCGTCCCGGAAGCTGAAGACGCGCTCCTTGGCCCGCGCCTTCTCCTCGTCGCGGCGGGCGCCGCCGAACAGCGCGTCGAAGCGGTACTTCTCCACGGCCGCCAGCAGCACCGGGGTCTGGATGCGGTTGCGCGTCCCGTCCGGCGCCTCGCGCACCAGCCCGGCCTGCAGCGCCTCCGGCACCGACGCCACGATCAGCTGGACGTTCAGCTCGTCCACCCGCTGGTCCCGGAATTCCAGGACCTCGGGAAAGTTGTGGCCGGTGTCCACGTGCATGACCGGGAACGGGATCCGGGCCGGGTGGAAGGCCTTCTCCGCGAGGCGCAGCATCACGATGGAGTCCTTGCCGCCGGAGAACAGCAGGACCGGCCGCTCGCACTCGGCGACCACCTCGCGCATGATGAAGATGCTCTCCGCTTCGAGCGCGTCCAGGTGCGACACCCGGTAGGTGTGAGAGGCCCGGTAACCAGCCGGCTGATCCATCTGCGAATGCCCATCGTGTCGTGATTCGGGACAACCGGGACCGCGCTCCACCTACTTGACCCTGCGGAGCGCCGCCAACAGCTGCGGCGCGAGATCCTTGCGGCATACCACCAGATCTGGCAACAGCGGATCCGGACAATTGTATTCCAGTATGGAACCGTCCAGCCGGGACGCGTGCAGGCCCGTGGCGCAGGCCACAGCGACAGGTGCGGCCGAATCCCATTCGTACTGGCCGCCGGCGTGGACATAGGCATCGACATCGCCAGATATCACCGCGGCGATCTTCGCGCCGGCCGAGCCCATCGGCACCAGGTCCGCGCCGACCTCCGCGGCCAGCGCCGCGAGGAAGGCCGGTGGCCGGGAGCGGCTCGCGGCCAGGCGCAGCGCACCACCGGCGGCCGCCTGCGCGGACATCGGGGGGTACGCGGGCGGGAAGTCCGTCGCCAGTACCCGCTGCGAGGCCGGCAGGGCGACCGCGGCGGCGGCCAGCCGGGACGGCGCCGTGGAACCGCGCGCCCACAGTCCGATGTGGACAGCCCAGTCGGTACGGTCGGTCTCGCCGTACTCGCGGGTGCCGTCGAGCGGATCGACGATCCACACCCGGTCGGCGGACAGGCGCTCCGGCGCGTCCCGTACCCCCTCCTCGGAGAGGATCTCGTCGGCGGGCCGCCAGCGGGCCAGCGCGGTGGCGATCAGGTTGTGCGACGACTTGTCACCGGCCGCCCGCAGCGCGTCAGGGTCCGCGTGGCCCATCTCGGCGCGCAGCGCGCACAGCAGGTCGCCGGCCTTCTCGGCCAGCCAGCGCGCGAACGCGCTGTCAACAGCGGGTGGCATCAGTACGCTCCCGAAGCTCGGCACACCGCGGTCAGGGTGCGCAGCAGGATCACCAGATCGAGCGAGAAGGACCAGTTCTCCACGTAGCGCAGGTCAAGGCGGACCGCTTCCTCCCAGGACAGGTCGGAGCGGCCGGAGACCTGCCAGAGTCCGGTGAGGCCGGGCTTGACGGCCAGCCGCCGGCGCACGTCGTCGGCATAGCGGGCCACCTCCGCCGGCAGCGGCGGGCGCGGCCCGACCAGCGACATCTGCCCGCGCAGCACATTGGCCACCTGGGGCAGCTCGTCCAGCGAGAACCGGCGCAGCCAGCGCCCGGCCGGAGTCACCCGGGGATCCTCACGCATCTTGAACATCACGCCGTCATACTCGTTCAGATGCCGGATCTCCGCGAGCCGTGACTCCGCACCGGTGTGCATGGTGCGGAACTTGTACATGACGAACTCACGCCCATCCTTGCCGACCCGTACCTGCCGGAACAGTACCGGTCCGGCGGACCGCCACTTCACCGCGGCGGCCAGCACCGCCATCAGCGGAGCGGTCACCACCAGTAACAGAGCCGCGATCAGCCGGTCAAATACCTCCTTCACGACGCGGGCGCCGCCGGCCAGCCGGGGATGCTCGACGTGCAGCAGGGGCAGCCCGTCGACCGGCCGGATCGTGGTCCGCGCGCCGGCCACGTCGACCAGCGAACTGGCCACCATGAGGTCGACGTCGTCGCGCTCCAGCCGCCAGCCGAGCCGGCGCAGCGGGTGACCGTCCAGTTCCGGACAGGACAGCACGATCACGGTGTCCACCCGGGCGCGGCGTACCGCCGCCGCGACCTCGTCGAACGTGCCGTACACGGGCAGGCTGAGCCGGCCGTCGTGACCCTCGGGGAGGCAGCACCCGACCACCTGCAGGCCGTGGTACCGCTCGCGGCGCAGTTGCCGGTCCAGCGCGAGGACCGCCAGCTCGTGACCCACCGCGATCACCCGGCGCATGCAGGCGCCCCGCTGGCGGACCCGGTGCAGGCCGGTACGCATGGCGAAGCGCACCGCGAGGCAGGCGACGGTCGCCAGCGGCAGGGCGACGACCACGTACCCGCGCGCGAGGCGCCCGTCGAACAGGTACGAGGACAGGGCGAGCATCGCCACCAGGCCGGTACCGCCGCGCAGGACGCGCTGGTACTCCTCAGCGCCGACGAACAGGTACCGCCGCTCGTACGCGCGGCACACCGCAAGGGCGGCCACGAACACCACCGGCAGCAGCACGGTAAGCAGCAGGTACAGGCGGTTGTACCGGGTGACCCCGGGACCGAAGCGCATGGTGAAGGCGACCATTCCGGCGACCAGCGCGACACTCACGTCGGCGACGAGCAGCAGCCAGACGTACCGGATCTCCCAGTTGCGGCGGCTGACCGGAAGAGTGGCGGGCTGGGCACGATCCTGGACGGCTTCCCAGGTCACCCATGCCCCCTTGCGCTGCTCGGCGATATCTCGTGCCGTACAACGCATTGGGTGTCTTGACCGTAACGCCCCGTTTAGTCAAACTAGATGGCACTCGGGTGATATGTGTTTTGCGCCCACTCCAGCCCGCGCGTCAGCACCGCCTCCGTGGCGTCGGCCGCGCGGTCCACGAGGAACTCCAGCTCCTTGCGCTCGGCACCGGAGAAGTCCGACAGCACGTAGTCGGCCGGATCCTGGCGCCCGGGCGGGCGGCCGATGCCGAACCGTACCCGCAGATAGTCCTTGCTCCCCAACGACTGCGACAGCGACCGCAGCCCGTTGTGGCCGCCCTCGCCGCCGCCGATCTTCATGCGGATCTGGCCGTACGGGAGGTCCAGCTCGTCATGCAGCGCGACGATACGGTCCACCGGAACCTTGTAGAACTGGCTCAGCGCCGCCACCGGACCGCCGGAGAGATTCATGAAGGTCATCGGCTTGGCGAGCACCACGCGCGGCCCGCCGATGCCGAGATGCCCCTCCGCGACCTGCGCCACCGCCTTGCGGTGCCGGCCGAACCCGGCGCCGACGCGGCTCGCCAGCAGCTCGACGATCATGAATCCGACGTTGTGGCGGTTGCGCGCGTATCCCGGCCCGGGGTTGCCGAGCCCGACAACCAGCCACGGCTCCGGCAGGGACGCGAGTGGGGTGCTCGCCTCCGCCAGAGGCCGGCTCCGGCTGCGCTCCCCCACCCGGGTCAGACCTCGGCAGGCTGTGCCTCGGCGGACTCCTCCGCCGGCGCCTCGCCAATCTCCTCGGCCAGGTCCGCCGCGCTCGGCGCGCCGGCGACGATCACGATGACCAGGTCGGGTTCGGCCGCGAGCTCGACGCCCTCGGGCAGCCTCACGTCGCCCGCGGTCACCCGGGAACCGGCCTCCAGCCCATCGATCGAGGCGTCCAGGTGGTCGGGCAGCCGGGTCGCGTCGGCCAGTACGGCGAGCGTCTGGTGCTCGTGCATGACCAGCGTCTCGCGGGCCGCCTCGCCGACCAGGACCACCGGGATCTCCACCGTGATCATCTGGCCGCGGCGCACGATCAGCAGGTCGACGTGGTCGAACGTCTCCTTCAGCGGGTCCCGCTGGATCGCCTTCGGCAGGGCCAGCGCGGTGCTGCCGTCCGAGATGCGGATGTCGAAGACCTGCGTCATGCCGCCGTGCCGGATGGCGGCGGCCAGCTCCCGCGCGGGCAGCGAGATGTGCTTGGGCGCCTCGCCGTGGCCGTACAGCACGGCGGGCACCTTGCCGGCACGGCGGGTTCGCCGCGCACCACCCTTGCCGAACTCGGTGCGGAGCTCGGCGCTGATACGGACCTCGGACACGGGGGCACACCTTCCGTCTGCTCGTCTGCTGCTGCTGGCTCGCGGTGCCGGGGCGAGGGCGCGATGCGCCCGGGCCATGCCCGGACACCGCGTCGATAACGGCACCGCAGCCGGCCGGTCTCGGCCCGCCGGGCACCCTCGCCGTGGCAACCCCACCACTCTACCGGACGCCCACGCACCCATGCGGTCCGGGACGTGCCCGCTCGCGCAGCGGCCCGAAGGAAGGAGCGCAGCGACCGAGTGGAGGGTCGCCCTTTCGGGCGGGAACAGGCGCGGGAGCCGCGCTCGCGGAGCGGGAGCCGGCAAGCAGGGCGCGAGCGCGAGCTAGCTCAGCCCACCGAACAGGGTTGTCACCGAGCCGTCGTCGAAGACCTCGCGGATCGCGCGGGCGATGAGCGGGGCGATCGACAGCACCTTGATTTTGTCCAACCGCTTCTCCGGCGGCAGCGGCAACGTGTTGGTGACCACGACCTCACTGATCCGGCTGTTCTTCAGCCGCTCGGTGGCCGGGTCGGAGAGGATCGCGTGCGTGGACGCGACCAGCACGTCCGCCGCGCCCGAGTCGAACAGGATGTCGGCCGCCCGGATGATCGTGCTGCCCGTATCGATCATGTCGTCGACGATCAGGCAGACCCGGTCCTCGACGTCGCCGACCACCCGGTTGGCGACCACCTGGTTGGGCTTGAGCGGGTCGCGGGTCTTGTGGATGAACGCCAGCGGGCACCCGCCGAGCCGGTCGGTCCACCGCTCCGCCACCCGCACCCGGCCGGAGTCCGGGGCGACCACTGTCATCGGGCGGCCCTCGTAGCGCTCCTCGATGTAGCCGGCGAGGATGTTCATCGCGAACAGGTGGTCCACCGGCCCGTTGAAGAAGCCCTGGATCTGAGCGGTGTGCAGGTCGACGGTGAGGATCCGGTTGGCGCCCGCCGTCTTGTACATGTCCGACACCAGCCGCGCCGAGATCGGCTCCCGACCCCGGTGCTTCTTGTCCTGGCGGGCGTAGGGATAGAACGGCAGGACCACGGTGATGCGCTTGGCCGATCCGCGCTTGAGCGCGTCGACCATGATGAGCGACTCCACCAGCCACTGGTTGATGGGGGATGTCATCGACTGCACGACGAACGCGTCGGAGCCGCGTACTGACTCCCGGTAGCGTACGAAGATCTCGCCGTTGGCGAAGTCGTACGCGTCGGTCGCCGTGGGTGCCACGCCGAGCACCTCACCGATCTCGTCGGCCAACGCTACGTAGGCCCGGCCCGAGAAGAGCATGAGCGTCTTACGGCTTGCGGACTCGATGCTGTTGCCCATCGGCTCGATGCTCCCCTGATTGAGTCGATGTCCCTCGCCTGGCCTCGATCAGCCTACCTGTCCTCGCTGGTACCCGGCGTTGTCGGGTCGGCCGCCTCGCGGGCCCGGGCCGCCGCCTCGGCCGCCGGGGTGCCCGGACGGCGGGACTCCACCCAGCCCTCCACGATCTTCTGCGGCGCGTTGGAGTAGGACAAGGCGCCGGGCGGTACCTCGCGGCGCACCACGGTGCCGGCACCCGTGTACGCACCGTCACCGACCACCACCGGTGCGACGAACATGTTGTCCGCGCCGGTACGCGCGTGGCTGCCGATCACCGTCCGGTGCTTGGCCACCCCGTCGTAGTTGACGAAGACCGTCGCCGCGCCGATGTTCGTCTGCTCGCCGATGGTCGCATCGCCCACATAGGACAGATGAGGAACCTTCGTGCCCGTACCGATCTCGGCGTTCTTCGTCTCGACGAACGTGCCGATCTTTCCCTTGTCACCCAGGGACGTGCCCGGTCGCAGGTAGGCGAAGGGGCCGACCGAGGCGCCCACGCCGACGCGCGCGCCCGAGCCGTGCGTACGCACCACGGAGGCGTGCTCCGCGACGTACACGTCGGTGAGCGTCGTGTCCGGGCCGACCAGGGCGCCCTCCCCGATCACGGTCGCGCCGCGCAGTTGGGTGTTGGGCTCCACGACGGCGTCCCGGCCGAGCGTGACGGTGACGTCGATCCAGGTGGTCACCGGGTCGAGCAGGGTCACCCCGCTGCGCATCCAGTCGCCGTTGACCCGGTCGCGCAGCAGCGCCCGCAGCATGGCGAGCTGGGCCCGGTCGTTGGCGCCCAGGGCCTCCGTCGTGTCGTCGGCCGAGGCGGTCGCCACCGCGTGCCCGGCGGCGAGCAGCGTGCCGAACACGTCGGTCAGGTACTCCTCACCCTGGTCGTTGTCGGTGGACAGCTTGTCGAGGGCCTCGCGCAGCACGGCCGCCTCGAACACGTACGCGCCCGCGTTGATCTCCCGGACCGCCCGCTCCGCCGGGGTGGCGTCGCGCTCCTCGACGATGCGCTGGAAGCCGCGCGGTCCGCGGACGATACGCCCCAGCCCGCCGGGATCGGCCACCTCGGCGGTCAACAGGGTCGCCGCCGCGCCGGCCGCCTCGTGCGCGCCGACGAGCGCGGCGAGGGTCGCCGGCCGGATCAGCGGCAGGTCGCCGTTGAGCACCACGACCGTGCCGGTGAGCTCGGGCGCGGCGGCCAGGGCGACGCGTACCGCGTGCCCGGTGCCGTGCTGGCGCTCCTGCAGGACCGGCGCGGCGCCGGGGGCGATCTCGGTCAGGTGCTCGCGTACCTGGTCGGCGCCGTACCCGATGACGACGAGGGTGTGCCGCGCCTCCAGCGGCTCGGCGGCGGCGAGGACGTGGCCGAGCATCGTGCGCCCGAGCAGGGGGTGCAGCACCTTGGGCAGCGAGGAGCGCATCCGCCTGCCCTCGCCGGCGGCGAGGACGATGAGGCTACGGCTCATGACGTGCTCCTCTCGGGCATCGGACGCTGCGGGGTCATGCTATCCGGGAACGCGGCCGGAGCCGGCTGAGGTCAGCTCTGGTCGCGGGCGTCGACGGCAACGGGAGCAGGCGCTCGTCGTAACGGACTTGACGGTACAGCTCGGCCGCTAGGACTCGAACCTAGAAACTCTGCACCAAAGGCAGAAGTGTTGCCAATTACACCACGGCCGATTGCTTACGGACTAGCGTAACCGCCGTTCCGCGGCAGTGGCATCCGGCTCCGCGAGCCCATCCGAAATGCCGGCCACCTCGGCCGCGGCGGCCTGTCGGGTCAGCGCCCTGCGCTCGTCGCGAGCCGTACGGCGGCGGTCCCGGAGCGCACAGGGGGTGGGTCAGTCCTGCGGGGAGAGCAGGACGATCGGGATCACGCGGGCAGTCTTCTGTGCGTACTCGTCGTACAGCGGGAAGGTGCGCGCCATCTGGGCCCAGAGGGGCTCACGCTCGGCCGAGGACGCGACACGGGCGTGGGCGGTGAACCGGCGGGTGCCGACCTGTACCCCGACGCTCGGGTCCGCCTGGAGGTTCTTGAACCACGCCGGATCCTCGTCGGCGCCGCCCTTGGAGGCTACGACGACGAAGTCGTGGCCCGAGGTGCCGTAGATCAGGCAGGTGCGACGTGGCTCGCCGGTCCTGCGTCCGGTCGTGGCGAGCACGAGTGTGTACACGCCGTTCGACTCGTGTCCCTCGGTTCCGCCCGAGGCCAGATACGTACGGGTCTGCTCAGCGACCCAGTCCCACTTCGAGTCGGTGGCGCGGTCGAGGTCGTCGGCGACGGCCATGGCAGCGGTCCCTTCTGGTGCGGGTGGTACAGGTTGGTGATCTACTACGCGACGTAGGAGAAAATGATCGACTTCGAGGCGACCCGCCCGAGCGCAGCCACCGCCATCAGCATCTTGCCATCGTGCATGACCGCCCGAACGCCACGCGGTGCGGGTCGCACGGGCGGTGACGGCCAGAAGCAGGTCGGAGAACTCCGCACACCTGTGGATGTCGAGAATGTGGTGCTGGCTTCGTCCCAGGGACACCAGCGGCCACGAGGGCCGATCGCGCGGTCCAGCTGGCTGGGGAGCTGTCCGCCGCTCCCGGGGCCGGCGGACAGCCGATCCACGAGTGGCTCGAGGTTCGACCGTTTCTCACCGGGTCGCCCACGCTCAGCGAGTGAACGAGTCGCTGCTGCGGCAGCTCGTGCCCCCAGTGATCGGTGTCCTCGTCCGGCGCGGAGCCGACTTCGCCTCGGCCGAGGATGCCGTGCAGGAGGCCCTGATCCGGGCGCTGGAAACCTGGCCGGACGATCCACCGCGCGATCCGAAGGCATGGCTCGTCGCGGACCCTGTGCGGGATGCTCACCGCTTACGGGCTGCTCGATCGCTCGACACGCGCGAGCCACTCGGCGAGGAGGGCGTGCACGAGTTCCGGTTGCTCGTGGGGTAGGGCGTGTCCCGCGTCGTCGAGCACGGCGAGCGAGGCGTGCGGGTAGTGGTCGACGAGGTCGACAGCGGCGGCATACCCGACCGTCGAGTCCAGCCGCCCCGCCACCACCACTGTCGGACCCGCGTAAGCCGGCGCGTGATCGGGGGTCAGCGCCCACCGTTCGCCGATTCGCTGGAGCGCTGCCTGGTCGGCGAGCGCGGCGGCCGGGGCGACGTAACGCTCGTACCGTTCGAGCATCTCCGGGGTTTGGATCACGAAGTAGCTGCGGAAGACGTCGTCACCGATCTCACCCGATCCGGCGACGACGCGGTGCTCTGGGACGCCACGCAGTCCTGGCAACAACGGACAGACGAGCGCCAGACCAGCGACCTGCGCCGGGCGCTTCGCGGCCATCGCCTGCGCGTAGTACGCGCCCGCCGAATGACCGATGAGCAGGTGCGCAGTCCCGCCAGTGACCTCGTCGGCGAAGTTGAGCAGCGTGGCGAGGACGTCGTCGGCGCCGCGCAGCGTTTCGGGAGCGACTGTCCGGCCCATTCCCGGGAGGTCAGGATAGATCCGCCGCAGCTGCGCAACGCCGTCGAAAACCAGCTCGAAGCAAGCCTCAGCCTCGCGGTGGTCGACGCCCGCGCCGTGGAGGACCAGCACGGGGCGACCGGTCCCGTGCTCCACGTAGTGGACCACGACCTCGCCCACTCGGATCTCCATCCCCGCAGGCTAGCCGCGCAAGGGG
>JBBWZQ010000423.1:0-12116 GCA_039649115.1 Micromonosporaceae bacterium
CCGCCGGCAACGGCCGGGGGCCGGGTCCCACGCTGGCCCGCGGTTCGGGCACCCGGAGCCCGCCGTCGCAGGACATCCCCAGCCCGGTCAGGTCCGTCGGTGCCCCGGCCGCGTCGCTGCCGGCATCACCGGAGATCGCTCCGCCGCGCGCACAGCCGGCCACGACCACGAGCGCCACACAGACCAGAAGACTTCCGAACCGTGACATCTCCACCTCCCGCGGGTCCTCGATGGTCGGACGCGCGACGGGTCGGGACGGTTCCGTCCCGACCCGCCGGAAGTGACCCCGCTAGAAGGCGCCGGTCCCGTTGGGCGTGCCCAGTCCGGTGGGTCCGTCCCAGCCGGCGCGGGCGGTGCACCACTGGGCCGTGGTACAGGTGCCGTTGCTGCCCGACGTCACGTCGTTGAGCGAACCGGTGTGGCTGTACGGGAAGCTGTTCGTGTACGTGCTGGCGTTGCCGGCCAGCGCGATGACGGACGCGATGATCGGCGAGGAGACGCTGGTGCCGCCGACCTGGAACCAGCCGGACTGCCCGCTGACCGGTGTCGTGTCGTACACCGCGACGCCGGTGGCCGGGTCGGCGACCGCGGACACGTCCCCGATCGCGTGCCGGCTGCAGCCCGTGCCCGCGCTCGCCTGGCCCGACGGCCGGGCGAAGAAGCTGGAGCAGCCGCTGCCGGCGCCGCTCCACGCGGTCTCGGTACGGCTGGTGCCGTTCCAGTTCAGCGTGGTGCCGCCCACCGCGGTCACGGTCGCCGCCGTGGCCGGGAAGGCCACGCCGTACCCGCTGTCACCGGTGCTGGCGGTGATGGCGATGCCCGGGTGGTTGTAGTGCGAGCTGGAGCCGTTGATGAAACCGGCGACCTCGCTCCCGCCGTAGCTGTTGCTGATCGTGCTCGCGCCCAGGGCCGCCGCCCGGTCCACCGCCGCGCCCAGGTTGCCGAACGAGGCGCTGTCCGCCTCGACCAGCAGGATGTGGCAGTTCGGGCAGATGGCGGAGGCCATGTCGAGGTCGAGCGAGATCTCCAGCGCCCAGCCGGCGTCCACGGCGGGGTAGGCGGTGCCGCCGCGCTGGTCCGCCTTGCGGAAGCAGCCGTTGGCGGTGGTGCAGGCGGGCAGGCCGTAGTTGGCGCGGTAGGTCGCCAGGTCCGCCTCGGCGGTCGGATCGTCCTGCGCGTCGACGATCGCGATCGTCTGGCCCGCGCTGCCCGGCGCGGTCAGGTTGTAGGCGCCGCGCAGGTCGGCCGGGCCGTACCCGGTGGGTGTCGCGGCGAGGGGGCTGGCACCCGGGGCCGTCACGGTCGTGACCACCTCGGCGAAGCACGCGGCGTAACCGCGGGCGGGCGCCGCACAGGCGGGTGCGACGCGGTGCTGGGCGGGCGTCGGTGCGGCACCGGCCGACGCGGGTGAAGCGAGGACGGACAGCGCCGCGGTGGCGGTGGCGAGTCCGAGCCCGGCGATACGTGGATGGCGCACCGGACCTCCCGGTGGTGAGGGGATCAGATGCGGCCAGGATAAGGCAGATCTCCATGTATGGCTCGGTAACTCACGCGCGGTCCAGGTCGGCGTCGGGGCGGATGGCGAGGTAGGTCGCGGCCAGCCAGGCGGCGGCGAGGACCAGGCTGCCGAGCACGTCGGTCGGGTGGTGCATGCCGCGGTACATGCGGGACGCGATGACCAGCAGCGGCATGAGGACCGCCGGCACCAGGAACAGCCAGCGCCACCACGCCCGGGTACGCGGCATGACAAGCAGGGCGATGCCGGTGTACAGGCAGATGGTGGCGGCCACGTGCCCGGACGGATAGCTGGACGTGGGCAGGTGGTTGTCGAGCTGCGCGACGTCAGGCCGGTCCCGACCGACGACCGCGGCGGTGGCGAGGAAGAGCGTCAGTTCGCCCAGCATCAGTACGAGCAGGAAGACCACGGGTCGCCAGCGCCGGATGACGGCCAGCGCGACCGCGCCGGCGACCAGCCCGACCGCGAGGATCGCGTGGGTGTTGCCGGCGTCGCTCCAGAAGGAACTGTCCCCGTTGAGCCCGTTGGTGCGGTGCGCGGCGAGGTAGTGCGGGATGGTGTGGTCGCCGAGGGTGTTGCCGCCGCCGTACTTGACGATCAGTTCACCGAGGCCGGTGACCGCGCCGAAGATGAGTACCCACGCCACCACGGTGCTGGCCGCGATCCGGCCGGCGACGGACAGCGGCGAGGGGGAGGGGGAGGCCACCGCGTCGGTCGGCTTCAGATCCGCGGCGGACTCCGGCTCCAGACCCTCGTGCAGCGGGGCGGTGACCCGGTCGCCGGTGCCGCGCCGCCACAGCTCGAACGCGTACGCGGTCAACCCGAGCCAGGCGATGCCGAGGCACCAGGCACCGACCACATCGGACAGGTAGTGGACGCCGAGCATGATGCGGCTGATCCCGATGAGGACCACCAGGACGCAGCAGCCGGTGGTCACCGGCCGGCGGGCCCGGCGGGGCAGGGCGGGCAGGAAGACCAGCAGCAGCGCGCCGTAGCAGATGATGGACCCGAGGGCGTGGCCGCTCGGGAAGCTGTTGCCCTGCCCGTAGGCGATCGGATCGGCGACCACCGGCCGCAGCCGGCCGACCGCGGCCTTGAGTGCCGGGTCGAGGATGATCGAGCCGACCGCGGCCACGACCAGATAGACCGCCAGCCGGTACAGGCGCCGGATCGCGAGTAGCAGCGCACCGAGACCGCACAGCCAGGTCAGGACCCCGTAGCTGCCCAGCGTGGTCACCGTGCGCAGGACGGCGACCACCGTGTGGTTGTCGGCGACCAGGCGGTTGAGGTCGGCGGCCAGTCCGTGGTCGACCGACTCCAGCGGCTTCCACTGGAACCGCACGAGCAGCAGCAGCACGGCGAAGGCGAGCCCGCCGGCGCTCACCGCGATCGGGCCGGCCAGGCCGGGTCGGGCCGGATTCCGGCGTCGCACCGGGACAGTCGAAGTGGACATGGCGCTATGCGGTACCCAGCCGGCGCGCCTCCTACTCCTCGTCGGGCACAGCCGCCCGCGTTTGCGCGATTCGCGGATCGGGAACCTTCGCCGTCATGGCATCGCTCACCCACACCGCACGCCGTACCGCAGGCAGAGCCCGCCACAGCACCGCGCTGGAGGTGCTGACCCGCGCCGGCTTCGTCGGCTACGGCCTGCTGCACCTCGCCGTCGCCTGGCTCGCGCTGCAGATCGCGCTGGGCCACTCCGGCGTCGAGGGCGACCAGTCGGGCGCCTTCCGCGTGCTCCTGCGCCAGCCCCTGGGCCGGCCGCTGCTCATCGCCATCGCCGCCGGCCTGGTCGCGATGGCGGTATGGCAGCTGCTGGAGGCGGCGCTCGGGCACCGCGAGGAGCGGCACCGTGCCTTCGAACGTCTCGTCTCGCTGGCCCGTACCGTCATCTACTCGGCCCTGGCGTGGACGGCCTGGAACGTGCAGGCCGGCGCGCCGACCTCCAGCGCCGGCCAGCAACAGCACGCGACCGCCGGCGTGCTGGCCCATCCGTCCGGCCGGCTGCTGGTGGTCATCGCCGGCCTCGTCGTCATCGCGGTCGGGATCGGCATGTTCGTCTACGGCGCCAAGCGGATGTTCGAGAAGCGCCTGCGGATCGCCCAGATGAGTCACCGCACCCGCCGGACCGCGATCCGGCTGGGCCAGGTGGGTTACCTCGCGAAGGGCATCGCCTTCGGCATCGCCGGCATCCTGCTGTTCGGCGCCGCGGTCAAGAAGAACGCGGGACAGTCCAACGGGCTGGACGGTGCGCTGCGCACCCTGGCCGGCAAGCCGTACGGGCAACTGCTGCTGATCGCGATCGCGATCGGGTTCGCCGCCTTCGGTGTCTACTGCTTCTTCCAGTCCCGCTACCGGAAGGTCTGACCGCGGTGCGCAGCGCCGTGGTCGTCAACCCGGTCAAGGTGACCGATCTGGCGGGACGGCGCGCGGAGATCTGTGCCGCGCTCGCCGAGGCCGGTTGTCCCGAGCCGCTGTGGCTGGAGACGACCCCCGACGATCCCGGCTGCGGCCAGACCCGGCAGGCCGTCCGGGAGGGCGTGGACGTCGTGTTCGTGTGCGGCGGCGACGGCACCGTGATGGCCTGCGCGGGCGAGCTGGCCGGTACCGGCGTCGCGCTGGCCGTGCTGCCCTCCGGTACCGGCAACCTGCTGGCCACGAACCTGGAACTGCCCGGCGACATCGCTGCCGGCGTGGCCATGGCGACCGCGGGCGCGCGCCGGCGCATCGATGTCGGGGCGCTGGAGAGCCACTGCTTCACCGTGATGGCCGGGATGGGCTTCGACGCCAAGATGATGGACGCGACCTCGGACCGGTTGAAGGCGGCGATGGGCTGGACCGCCTACCTGCTCGGTGGCCTGAAGCACCTGCGCGACCGGCCGATGCGGCTGCGCATCCGGCTCGACGGCGGGCCGACGCTGCGCCGCCGCGCCCGCACCGTGCTGATCGCCAACGTGGGCAGGCTGCAGGGCGGCATCGACCTGCTGCCCGACGCGGTACCCGATGACGGCTTGTTCGACGTCGCCGTCATCGCGCCGCGGCACCTGCGGGACTGGCTCATGCTGGCCTGGGCCGTGCTGCGCAAGCGGCCGGTGGTGCCCCGGATGGAGACGTTCCGCGCGCGGCGGGTGCAGGTCGTCAGCAACCGCCCGCAGTCCCGGGAGATCGACGGCGACGTGATCGAGCCGGCCGCCCGGCTCAGCGCGGTGGTGCGCCCGGCGGCACTGACCGTCTGCGTGCCGGGGCCGCCCACCGGCGACCCGGCCGGGGAGATGGTCCTCACCGTGCCAGAAACCCGGTGACCGCCCGCTGCGCGGCGGCGCTCTGCTCGACCTGCGGCAGGTGGCCGCTGTCCGGGATGATCGCCACCTCGGCGCCGGCGATGCGCGAGCGGAACTCCTCCGCGTACCCGACGGGTGCGAGCCGGTCCTGCTCGCCCCACACGATGAGCGTGCGCGCGGCGATGCGGTGCAGCCGCTTCGCCAGTCCCCGGTCCGGGATCGGCCAGACGAACTTCCCCGTGCAGCCGGTCGACCAGACCGCCGACGCGATCGCCTCGATGGCCGCCGCCGGGTCCGCGGGCAGGACGGGCGCGGCCGTCGCGTCGTGGTACAGCAGCGCCGCGAGATCCGCCGGTGCCGCGGAGACCCAGTCGGCGACGGGCTGGTCGGCGCGCCACAGCCCGAGCGGATCCAGCAGGACGAGCCGGCCGAACGCGTCCGGGAAGGTCGCCGCGACCTCGGCCGCGAGCATGCCGCCGAACGACGCGCCGACCGCCGGGCAGCCCCACGCGGACAGGCCGCGGATCACCTCTTCGTAGACGAGGACCAGGTCCCACACGTCGTCCACCTGGTGCACGGCGTACGGGTCGCCGGCGCTGGTGCCCGGAAACTCCGGGGCGTAGACGGTGTACCGCGCGGCGAGCCCCTGGACGAACGGGTCCAGGGCCAGGCCGGCGGCGGGGTGGAAGTAGACGAGCGGGTCGCCGTCCCCGAGCGCCTTCACGTGGACGGTCAGCCGCCCGCCGAACACCGTGAGCGGGATGTCCCTGGTCATGGCGCCCCGCCGAGGCGCCGCGGCCACCAGTGGTGGTCGTGTTCGGCCCACAGCCCGCGCAGGGCCGGCGCGACCTGCTCGGCGAACAGGCTCACGTTCCGCATCGCCAGGTCTCTGGGCAGCGAACCGAAGGACAGCTGGGCGTACAGGTTGCCGATCCCGTACTCGGCGGCGAACTGCGCGATCCCGTCCCGTACCGTCTCGGGGCTTCCGGCGATGACCGCGCCGGCGGCCCGCAACTGGTCGAACGTCGCGTCCCGCATCTTGTCGACCATGCCGAGGTCGCCCGGGTCGCGCAGCAGCGCGCGGACGCCGTTGATGTCGATGCCGCCGGGCAGCGCGATCATCTCGGGCCGCAGCGCGCCGAGGTTCTTGCGGAAGAAGTACTCCACGTGCCGGCCGTAGTCCCGCGCCGCCTGCTCGTCCGTCTCCGCGACCGCGATGGTCTGCAGGAACGACAGCCGGTACGGGTTGCGCGCCACGCCGGCCCGCTCGCCGATCTCCCAGAAGCGCTCGAAGACGCGGCCGCCGGTGAGGTTGGCGCCGAACCAGCCGAAGTACGTGAAGCCCAGGTCGCGCTCGAAGGTGGTGGCCATGGTGCGCGGGTTGCCGATCCCGGTGATGGAGACCGGTGGGCGCGGCTGCTGCACGGGGCGCGGCCAGATGTTGACCGACGGGTACTGCCCGTGCCGGCCGTTCCAGGCGAACGGGTGCGGATCCTGCCAGGCGCGCAGGACGAGGTCGAGGCCCTCCTCGAACCGGCCGCGCACCGCGAGCGGCGGTATCCCGTTGTTGATGCAGGCGTCGTAGGCCAGCCCGACCGGGAAACCGGCGACCAGCCGGCCACGGGACATCACGTCGATCATGGCGCATTCCTCGGCGACCCGTACCGGCTCCCGGGACTTGCCCAGCGACCGGCCCACCGGGCAGATGGCCACGTCCAGCCCGGCCGCCTCGGTCACGTAGGCCAGAGCGCTCGCGATCAGGTCGGGGTTGGGCACCATGTCGCTGGGCGACTGGCTGTGCTCGGTCATCGCGAGCCCGTCGAAGCCGCACCGCGCGCCGTGCAGGAGGATCTCCATCAGGTCCTGGTACGCGGCGCACACCCGCTCCGCCGTGGTCAGCGAGTACGGGGTGGTGACGGCCGATTCGAAGCGGTGCTCGAAGTCCTCGGGAAGGTGCTGGTAAGGCGCCTGGGCGAACAGGATGAGCTTCATCGAAGCTCCCCTCTCGTGGAAGTCCGCAGCCATCGTAGAGCCCGGCGGAGCGCGGACAACACCCACCGCAGTGGATGATTTACGGTGAGTGATCGCCGATCATGGCTCTGACCTCGGCCGACATGCCCGGGCGGCGATCTGAATGGCTGATCATCCTGGCCGGCCGGCAGCACATTCCGGGTGGAGGGCTGTTGGTTTGTCACACGCCCGAAACTTACGGTCGCGCTGGGCCACTTGTCGTGGCGCCACGGCGTGCGCGCACAGGTGCTCAGGAGAACTGGATATGTCTAACGATTTAGGGTCTTCTGTCGCGACCGCCGGCCGCGGGTGGTGGCGCCGCCGCCCGGTGACCGCGGCCGCGATCGCGCTGTGCCTGATCGCCGCCGGCCTCGGCGGCAGCGGGAATCCGGCGTCGGCGGCGACCTGCTCGCCGAACCCCGTGGTCTGTGAGAACGCGCTGACCGGCACCGCGCAGAGCACGTGGGACATGGGCGGGATGGGCGACGACACGATCCAGGGCTTCGCCACGGACATGAGTGTCAACGCCGGCGGGACGATCGGCTTCAAGGTCAAGGCGCAGCACGCGTACACCGTCGACATCTACCGGTTGGGTTACTACGGCGGGCTGGGCGCCCGGAAGATCACCACACTGTCCGGTACCTTCCCGGCGCAGAACCAGTCGACGAGTTGTGTCAGCAGCACGGCGACGGAGGTCCTCGACTGTGGCACCTGGGCGGTGTCCGCCACCTGGACGGTGCCGGGCACGTCCGTGTCCGGCGTCTACCTCGCGAAGCTCACCCGCACCGACACCGGCGGGGCCAGCCACGTCACGTTCGTCGTGCGGGACGACGCGAGCACCTCGAAGATCCTGTTCAAGACGGCCGACGCGACGTGGCAGGCGTACAACACCTACGGCGGCTCGGACTTCTACCAGGGCAACGCGAACGGCCGGGCTTACAAGATCAGCTACAACCGTCCATTCGCGACCCGCAGCCAGAACTACGGGCGGGACTTCCTGTTCAGCAACGAGTACCCGATGATCCGGTTCCTGGAGCGCAACGGGTACGACGTGAGCTACACGACCGATGTGGACACCGACCGCTTCGGCAGCCTCATCACCAAGCACAAGGTCTTCATGTCGACCGGGCACGACGAGTACTGGTCCGGCACCGAACGGTCCAATGTGGAGGCCGCCCGGACCGCCGGGGTGAACCTGGCCTTCTTCAGCGGCAACGAGGTGTACTGGAAGACCCGCTGGGAGAACAGCGTGGACGGCGCCAACACCGACCACCGGACGCTGGTGTGCTACAAGGAGACCTGGGACAACGGCAAGACGGATCCCTCGTCCGAGTGGACCGGCACCTGGCGTGACCCGCGGTTCTCGCCACCGGCCAACGGCGGCAAGCCGGAAAACTCGGTCAGCGGCCTGGCGTTCATGGCCAACCACGACGACCTGGCGCTGCAGGTGCCGCCCGCGCAGGGCAGGTACCGGCTGTGGCGTACCAGCAAGGTGGCGACGCTGGCCATCGCCAACCAGACCAGCACCATGCCCGCACACACCGTCGGGTACGAGTCGGACGAGGACCTGGACAACGGGTACCGCCCGCCCGGCCTGATCGACGTGTCCACCACGACCGGCGCGACCCCGGAGTACCTGCGCGACTTCGGCAGCACGGTCACGGCCGGCACCACCACGCACCACATGACGCTGTACAAGGCGGCCAGTGGCGCACTGGTCTTCGCGGCGGGGACGATCCAGTTCGCCTGGGGGCTGGACACCGACCACGACAGCAGCACGACGCCGCTCGCGGTCGACACGAGCATGCAGCAGCTCGTGATCAACCTGTTCGCGGACATGGGCGTGTCGCCGGCGACGCTGATGAGCGGCCTGACCGCGGCCAGCGCGTCGACCGACACCGCGGCGCCCACCGTCGCCGTGTCGGCACCGGCCGCCAACACCACCGTCGGCAGCGGCGCCAAGGTGACCCTGTCCGGCACCGCCGCCGACACCGGCGGTCTGGTGGCCGGCGTCGAGGTGTCCACCGACGGCGGGACCACCTGGCACCCGGCGACCGGCACGACGTCGTGGTCCTACTCCTACTTCGCCTCGGGCGTCACGGCGCAGACGGTCAAGGCGCGTGCCGTGGACGACAGCGCGAACATCGGCACCGCGGTGTCCCTGGCCTTGAAGATCAGCGGTCCGTACACGGTGTTCGGCGCGCGGGTGCCCACCCTGGCGGCCGCCGCCGACTCGTCCGCCGTGGAGCTGGGGCTGTCCTTCACCCCGCAGGACAACGGGTACGTGACCGGCGTGCGGTTCTACAAGGGCACCGGGAACACCGGTACGCACACGGGCAGCCTGTGGGACGCCGCCGGCAACCAGCTGGCGACCGGGACGTTCGCCGGTGAGACCGCGACCGGGTGGCAGACGCTGGCGTTCGCCAGCCCGGTCCAGGTGACTTCCGGCACGAAGTACGTCGTCTCCTACTTCGCGCCCAACGGGCACTACGCGGCCGACCCGATGGTGTTCAGCTACACCGACTTCGTGGTACCGCCGCTGTCGGTCGCCCGGACCACGACGACCAACTCCAGCGGCGTGTACGCCTACGGCACCCGGTTCCCGACCGGGACGTCCAACGACGGCACCAACTACTACGTCGATCCGGTCTTCACCGACAGCTCCATCGGCGGGCCCACGGTGGTGTCCACCTCGCCGGTCTCCGGTGCCCGGTACGTCGCGCTCGGCGCGCACCCCGCGGCCACGTTCTCCAAGGCGCTCAACGCGGCTACTCTCCAGTTCACCGTCAAGAACGCCGCCAGCCAGCCGGTGGCCGGGACGGCGAGCTACGACAGCACCTCGAAGACGGCCACGTTCACGCCGTCGGCGAGCCTGGCGACCGGCACGACGTACACGGCGACGGTGACGGCGAGCGACACGACGGGCAACACCATGGCCGCGCCGTATGCGTGGTCGTTCACCACGGACGCGTACGCCAGCTACGCCACCCTGTTCGCGCAGAACGCCACCCCGGCCAGCCCGTCGGTCAACGACCCGAACGCGGTGGAGCTGGGCGTGAAGTTCGTCCCGGCGGTCGCCGGCCAGCTCATCGGCGTGCGGTTCTACAAGGGCAGCGGCAACACCGGCACGCACACCGGTACACTGTGGAGCGCCACCGGCACCCAGCTGGCCACCGCGACGTTCACCAGCGAGAGCGCGACGGGCTGGCAGACGGTCGAGTTCGCCAGCCCGGTGACGGTGACCGGCGGCACCACCTACGTCGTCTCCTACTACGCGCCCAGCGGGAACTACGCCGCCGACTCGAACTACTTCGCGGCGGCCGTGACCAACGGATCCCTCTCCGCTCCCGCCGGGACCAACGGGGTGTACGTCTACGGCTCGCACGCCTTCCCGGCGAGCTCGTACCAGTCGTCGAACTACTGGGTGGACCCGCTGTTCATCGGTACCGGCAGCCCGAGCCCGAGTCCCAGTCCCAGCCCGAGTCCCAGCGCGTCGCCGCTGCCGGGCAACGCGGTGACCATCTTCCCGGGTTCGGCCACGCCGGCGAACGCGAGCTGGTCCGACGCGGCCACCGTCGAGGTGGGCGTGAAGTTCACCGCGGACGTGAACGGCTCGGTCTACGGGGTGAAGTTCTACAAGGGAGCGCAGAACACCGGCACGCACACCGGTTCCCTGTGGACCTCGGCCGGTACCCGGCTCGCCACCGGCACGTTCACCGGTGAGAGCGCGTCCGGCTGGCAGACCCTGGTGTTCAGCACCCCGGTGGCGATCACCGCCGGCACCACGTACGTCGCCTCCTACCTGACGACCGTCGGGTACTACGCGGTGGACGTGAACGCGTTCGCCGGCGGCCTGGACAACGCACCCCTGCACGTACCCGCCATGGGTGGCCTGTACCTGTACGGCGGCGGCTTCCCGACCAACGCCGTCTCGCACAACTACTGGGTCGACGTCGTGTTCGTCCCCGGTTCGTAGCCGGCCCACCTGGCCCAGCCGTCCAGGTGGGCCACCACGGTCGTCCAGGCGGCGCTGCCCGGGTCGATGAGCGCGAGGTGCGCCACCCCGGGCAGCGCCAGCAACTCGCACGGGTCGCCGGCCGCCCGCGCCGCGGCGACGTACCGCCCGGCGAAGTCGTACGGCACCGCGTCGTCGTCGGTACCGTGCACCACCAGGCGCGGTACCCGCAGCGGCAGCCGCAGCGTCGGGCAGGCCGCCCGGTACCGGTCGGGCACCTCGTCCGGCCCGCCGCCCAGCAACTCGCGTACCGCGCCGCCGCTCAGCCCCCGCCGCGCACCCTCGACCAGGTCCGTGATCCCGGCGAGCGAGACCACGAGCGAGACCCCGGACGCCCGCTCCCCGGCCGCCCACAGCGCGAGCTGCCCGCCGGCCGAATGCCCGACGAGTGCCAGCCGTCCCTTGTGGACGGTACGGACCGCGGCCAGCCCGGCCGCCACGTCCTCGAAGAGCCCCGGCCAGCCCACCCGCCGGTACTCCAGGTTCACCGCCGTGTACCCGCGCGAGCACAGGTCGGCGGCGAGCGGGCGCATCAGGTCGCACCCGTACCTCGGCCGCCAGTACCCGCCGTGGATGAGCACCACGACCGGACCGGCGGCACCGGCGGGCCGGCACACCTCCGCGAACTGGTCCGCGTGCGGCCCGTACCGGACCAGGTCAGGCATCGAGCACCCGCAGCGCGGCGCGGATCTCCTCCGGTACCGGAACGGGCCGGCGGGAGTCCGCGTCCACGTACACGTGCACGAACCGGCCGACCGCGGCCGGCTCCTCGGCGTGCTCCCCGAACAGCGCCAGCTGGTACACCACGCTCGATGTGCCGAGCCGCTCCAGCCGGATGCCGGCGGTGACGGTCTCGGGGAAGCGCAACTCGGCGAAGTACCGGCAGCCGGTCTCCACCACCACGCCGATCGCGGTCAGCCGCCTGATGTCGGTGCCGCTCGCCTCGATCAGCCAGCCGTTCACGGCGGTGTCGAACATGAGGTAGTGGACCACGTTGTTGACGTGACCGTAGACGTCGTCGTCGGACCAGCGCGTCGGCAGGTGCCGCAGCACGGGGAAGTCGCCACGCCGCAGCGCGCGCGGGTCGTCGTTCACCGGCACCGGTGCAGCCTCGCACACGGCGGTCCTGCGCGGGCCGGCGCCGTGCGGCACAGTAGGTCCCATGACCGCGATTTCCACCGCGCTGGCCCGCTTCGCGCAGCGGCTGCACGGGGTGGCCGGCACCGGCCACCATGTCGCCTCGCCGCTGGGCGTCTGGCTGCTGCTGGCGCTGTGCGGCCGGTGCGCCACGGGC
>JBBWZQ010000014.1:0-23143 GCA_039649115.1 Micromonosporaceae bacterium
CGGTCGATCACCAGCCTCGCGCACGCCACTCCGGCAGCGACGGCCGCTCCGCGCCGAGCGTCGAGTCTTTGCCATGGCCCGGGTAGAACCAGGTCTCGTCGGGCAGCCGGCCGAACAACTTCGTCGATACGTCATTGATCAAGGACGTGAAGTCACCCGGTGACGTGGTTCGACCGACCCCACCAGGGAACAGCGAGTCACCGGTGAACAGGTGCGGCGTACCCGAGGGATCGCGGTACAGCAGTGCGATCGAGCCCGGCGTGTGGCCCACGAGGTGGATGACCTCCAGGGTGCAGCCGCCGACCCGGATCTCGTCGCCCTCCTCGACCGTCTCCGCGGCGACCGGCAGCTCACCCGCGTCCGCCTGGTGTGCCAGGGACCGCGCCCCGGTCGCCTTGACCACCTCGGCAAGCGCCTGCCAGTGGTCGCCGTGCCGGTGTGTCGTGACCACAGTGGACAGTCCGGCGGGGCCGATCAGCGACAGCAGCCGCTCCGGCTCGTTCGCCGCGTCGACGAGCAACTGCTCGCCGCCGGCACGCAGCAGGTAGGCATTGTTGTCCATCGGGCCGACGGAGAGCTTGGTGATCGTCAACTCGGGCAGCTCGCGGACCGCCGGGTCGCCGCCGGGGGACACGTCGCCGGTGTAGGGCTGGGACGTCATCGGTCAGATCCATTCCGGGAGTGCGGGCAGGGTACCGACGGGTTCGATGCTCAGCTCGGGCTTGGCGATCCGGCCGGTCAGCCAGCCGGCCAGCGTCGCGGACCGGCCGGTCACGGTGGGCGGTCCGCCGGCGCCGACGACGAGCGGATGGGCCAGTTCGGTCGACTGGATGGTCAGGTCGATCCCGGTCAGCTGTCGCGTGACCTCGTGCAGCAGGCGATGGGCGAAGGACTCCGGCCAGTCGTCCGGCTCGTACCCGGCGGCCAGGTCGACGTGGTGCACCTCGACCTCGCGCAGCCGCCGCCACACGATCAGTGCGGCGCGCTGCGGTCCGCTCTCCAGCGGCAGCGCCACCAGCCAGGCCTCGGCCGGCATGTCGGCGGCGGCCTGGGCGAACCGCGCCGCGCTGTCACGCAGGTCGGCGAGCTGTTCGTCGAGCGGCCGCGAGGAGCCGGCCTCGATCGCGGCGTCGCGGGCCACCCGGCTCGGGTAGGCGGGCGTCACCTCGCCGGTCCTGGCCCAGGTGAGCAGGTTGCGCATCGCGTCGGCGTTGCGTGCGGCGTGGGTCAGCACGTGGCCCCGGGTCCAGCCAGGGAGCAGGGACGGCGCGGCGAGGGCACCGGCGCCGCCGAGCGCACCCGCCGTGGTCGACAAACGGGTCGTTGCCCGCTCCACCTCTTCGACGAGTACCAGCGGATCAGCGGTCACACCCGTGACGGTACCCGTTAATGCCTTTCCCTCGGACAGGTACCCGCTTACCGTCGTGAACGACCTTCACGCGATAGGGAGCTGATGACGTTCGACCTCGTGTCCCTCGGTTGGGACGCCGATTTCGCCGCCGCGTACGCGCCACTGGCGCGACCGGACCAGTACCCGGCCCGGGTCGCCCGGGTGGACCGGGGGATCTGCACGGTGCTGGCCGCGGCCGGTACGGGTCGGGCCAGCCTCGGCGGCGCGCTGTTGGCCCGGGCCGGGCGGGACCCGATCGAGCTGCCGTGCACGGGGGACTGGGTGGCGGTGCGGGAGTGGCCGGACGAGCGTCACACGATCGAGGCGGTACTGCCCCGGCGTACCCAGGTGGTGCGCGCGGACGCGAGCGAGCAGTCGTTCGGCCAGGCGCTCGCCGCCAACGTGGACGTCGCGGCCGTGGTCGAGCCGATGGATCCCACGCCGGAGCCGGGGCGCGTGGAGCGGCTGCTCGCACTGGCCTGGGAGTCCGGCGCCCGGCCGCTCGTCGTGCTGACCAAGGCGGACCGGGTGGCGGACCCGGCGACGGTGGCGGCGCAGATCGCTGACGTGGCACCGGGTGTCGAGGTGGTGGCCGTCAGTGCGCGTACCGGAAGGGGCTTGTCTGCTCTTGTTCCGCTGGTGGCTCGCGGCCGCACGCTCGGCCTGCTCGGCCCGTCGGGGGCGGGCAAGTCGACGCTCGTCAACGCGCTGGCCGGCGCCACGGTGATGACCACGCAGGCCAGCCGGCGTTCCGACGGCCGTGGCCGGCACACCACGACGCACCGCACGCTGATCCCGCTGCCCGGCGGCGGTGCCGTGCTGGACACCCCGGGCATCCGCGCGGTCGGCCTGCACGACAGCGCGAGCGGGCTGGACCTCGTCTTCGTGGACATCGAGCGGCTGGCGGCCGAGTGCCGCTTCGCGGACTGCGGCCACGACGGCGAGCCCGGGTGCGCGATCCGCGCGGCGCTGGACGCCGGTGCGCTGCCGGTGCGCCGGTACGAGAACTGGCGCAGGCTGCACCGGGAGCTGGCCTGGCAGCAGCGGCGCCGCGATGTCCGGCTGGCCGCCGAGGCGAAGGCCGAGTGGAAGCGGCGGTGGGGACGCCGCCCCCGGCTGGCGCCCTTGTCCGAGCGTGGATCCGCGGGATCGCTGGGCAAGTCGCCCGGGTAGGGTGCCCGGGTAGGGTGGAGTCGCCCGGTCGGGGGGAGAGCGGCCGGAAGAAAATGTCGTAGGGCCCGGTTACAGTGGCGCCGGCATCTCTGCTCCGCTCCGGAATCCGGGCAAGCAGGTAGCTATCGGACAGCGACGGGTTCGTGACGGGCAGCAATCGGGAGTGGGCGTGGCCGACCTGATCATTCGTGGTGCGCGTGAGCACAACCTGCGCGACGTCAACCTGGATCTGCCGCGCGACGCGATGATCGTCTTCACTGGCCTGTCCGGCTCCGGCAAGTCGAGTCTCGCCTTCGACACGATCTTCGCCGAGGGCCAGCGGCGATACGTGGAGTCCCTGTCCAGCTACGCGCGCCAGTTCCTGGGCCAGATGGACAAGCCCGACGTCGACTTCATCGAGGGCCTGTCGCCGGCCGTCTCCATCGACCAGAAGTCCACCTCCCGCAACCCGCGCTCCACCGTCGGCACGATCACCGAGGTCTACGACTATCTCCGGCTGCTCTACGCGCGGGTCGGCGAGCCGCACTGCCCCAAGTGCGGGCGGCCGATCAGCAGGCAGACCCCGCAGCAGATCGTCGACCGGGTGCTCGCCATGGACGACGGCACCCGGTTCCAGGTGCTGGCCCCGGTCATCCGGGGGCGCAAGGGCGAATACGCGGACCTGTTCGCGGACCTGCAGTCCAAGGGCTTCGCGCGGGTGCGGGTCGACGGGGTGGTCCACCCGCTGACCGAGCCGCCCAAGCTGAAGAAGCAGGAGAAGCACACCATCGAGGTGGTGGTGGACCGCCTCACCGTCAAGGCCGGCGCGAAGCAGCGGCTCACCGACTCGATCGAGACGGCGCTCAAGCTGGCGGGTGGCATCGTCCTGCTCGACTTCGTCGACCTCCCCGAGGGCGACGAGCACCGCGAGCGCACCTTCTCCGAACACCTGGCCTGCACCTACGACGACCTGTCGTTCGAGGCGCTGGAGCCGAGGTCGTTCTCCTTCAACGCGCCCTACGGCGCCTGCACCGACTGCAGCGGGCTGGGCACCAAGAAGGAGGTCGACCCGGAGCTGATCATCCCCGACCCGGAGCGCACGCTGCGCGAGGGGGCGATCCAGCCGTGGGCCAGCGGGCACACGCTGGACTACTTCCTGCGGCTGCTGGAGGCGCTCGGCGACGAGGAGGGCTTCAACCTCGACACGCCGTGGCGGGCGCTGTCCACCCGGGCGCAGAAGGCCGTCATGTACGGCGCCGACAACCAGGTACACGTGCGCTACCGCAACAAGTACGGTCGGGAGCGCTCCTACTACGCCGGCTTCGAGGGCGTGGTGCAGTGGATCGAGCGGCGCCACTCGGACACCGAATCGGACTGGTCGCGCGACAAGTACGAAGGCTACATGCGGGACATCCCGTGCGGCTCCTGCGGCGGCACCCGGCTCAAGCCGGAGATCCTCGCGGTGACCATGGGTGGGCGCAACATCGCCGAGGTGTGCGCGCTGTCCATCGGCGACTGCGCGGAGATACTGGCCGGTCTCGAACTCAACGACCGGCAGAAGATGATCGCGGAGCGGGTGCTCAAGGAGATCAACGCCCGGCTGCACTTCATGGTCGACGTCGGCCTGGACTACCTGTCGCTGGACCGGGCGGCCGGCACGCTGTCCGGCGGCGAGGCGCAGCGCATCCGGCTGGCCACCCAGATCGGTTCCGGGCTCGTCGGCGTCCTGTACGTGCTCGACGAGCCGAGCATCGGCCTGCACCAGCGCGACAACCACCGGCTGATCGAGACGCTGGTGCGGCTGCGCAACCTGGGCAACACGCTGATCGTGGTGGAGCACGACGAGGACACCATCCGCGCCGCCGACTGGGTCGTCGACATCGGGCCCGGCGCGGGCGAGCACGGCGGGCACATCGTCCACAGTGGACCCCTGGACGGGATGCTGGCCAGCGAGCGGTCTATCACCGGAGCCTACCTGTCCCGCCGCAGGACGATCCCGATGCCGGAGATCCGCCGGCCGCGGACCCCGGACCGGCAGCTGGTCGTCCACGGCGCCCGCGAGCACAACCTGAAAAACCTCACGGTCAGCTTCCCGCTCGGCCAGTTCATCGCGGTCACCGGCGTCTCCGGCTCGGGCAAGTCCACCCTTGTCAACGACATCCTCTACGCGGTGCTCGCCAACCAGATCAACGGCGCGAAGCTGGTACCGGGCCGGCACACCCGGATCACCGGGCTGCACCACGTCGACAAGGTGGTGGGCGTGGACCAGTCGCCGATCGGGCGCACGCCGCGGTCCAACCCGGCCACCTACACCGGGGTCTTCGACCACATCCGGCGGCTGTTCGCCGAGACGACCGAGGCGAAGGTGCGCGGGTACGGGCCGGGCCGGTTCTCCTTCAACGTGAAGGGCGGCCGGTGCGAGGAGTGCGCCGGCGACGGTACCAAGAAGATCGAGATGAACTTCCTGCCGGACGTGTACGTCCCGTGCGACGAGTGCAAGGGCGCCCGGTACAACCGGGAGACGCTGGAGGTGCACTACAAGAGCCGCACGATCTCCGAGGTGCTCGACATGCCCATCGAGGAGGCGAGCGGGTTCTTCGAGGCGATACCGGCCATCCACCGGCACCTCAAGACGCTCGTCGACGTGGGCCTGGGCTACGTGCGGCTGGGGCAGCCGGCGCCGACGCTCTCCGGTGGCGAGGCGCAGCGCGTCAAGCTCGCCTCCGAGCTGCAGAAGCGCTCGACCGGGCGCACCGTCTACGTGCTCGACGAGCCCACCACGGGCCTGCACTTCGAAGACATCCGCAAGCTGCTCATGGTGCTGGACGGCCTGGTCGAGAAGGGCAACACCGTGGTCGTCATCGAACACAACCTGGATGTGATCAAGACCGCCGACTGGGTGATCGACATGGGCCCGGAGGGTGGCCACAAGGGCGGCACGGTGATCGCCACGGGTACTCCGGAGGAGATTGCCAACACTACGGAGAGTCACACCGGTCAATTCCTGCGTCGCGTCTTCGGGCTGCCCGACCCGGTTACGGAAGCCTTACCGGCGACCGGCCGCGCGGCCAAGGTCAACGGCAGTTCGCGCGCCCGCGGCGCCGCCAAGGCGGCCACGACGGTCGAGGCCAAGGCCGGCGCGAAAGCCAAGGCTAGCGCTGTGACCAGGGCAAACGGCACCGGTGCGGCCCCCGGCGGCACGGCCGGCACGGCGAAGAAGGCCCCGGCGCGCCAGGCATCCGCGAAGAAGGCCGCATCGAACCGCCGTTGAGGTGGCATGTGCACAATGTCCTTTGGGCCCCATGCGGTGAACCGTTCGGCGAAGATCCGCGTGTGCCCACCGTGACGATGCCACTGAAACAGGAGGGGATATGGCGGAAACCAACGAGGAACAGACAACCACCAGTCGACGCACCGTACTGGCCGGGGTCGGCGTGGTCGGCGTGGTGGGGTCGCTTGCGGCCTGCGGTACCGCAAGCTCGTCGGACACCGGCGGGACCACCCCGACCGCGGGCGCCAGCAGCGCCGCCGGCGGCACCGCGGGCGGCCTTGCCAAGACCAGCGACATCCCGGTGGGCAGCGGAAAGATCATCGGCAGCGTCGTGGTGACCCAGCCGGCTGCCGGCACCTACAAGGCGTTCACCACGACCTGCACGCATCAGGGTTGCCAGGTCAACTCGATCAGTGGCGGCGTCATCAAGTGCCCCTGCCACGGCAGCCAGTTCTCGATCGCCGACGGCTCCGTGAAGGCGGGCCCGGCACCGGCGCCGCTGCCGTCGAAGACGGTCACCGTGAAGGACGGCGAGATCACGGTCGCCTGACGGGTCGTGCGGTACGCCGGCAGCCGTCCAGTGTCACAGCCTCGGACTAGGCTTGCCGGCGTGCCTGACCCGTCCACCTACCGTCCCGCTCCGGGGACCATTCCGGATGCTCCGGGGGTCTACCGGTTCCGTGACGCGACCGGGCGCGTCATCTACGTCGGCAAGGCCAAGAGCCTGCGCAGCAGGCTGAATTCCTACTTCGCCGACCCGTGGACGATGCACGCGCGCACCCACCAGATGGTGACCACCGCGGCGAGCGTGGACTGGATCACGGTGCGCACCGAGGTCGAGGCGCTCCAGCAGGAGTACACCTGGATCAAGGAGTACGACCCCCGGTTCAACGTGCGGTACCGGGACGACAAGTCCTACCCCTACCTCGCCGTCACCCTCGACGAGGAGTACCCGCGCCTGCAGGTGATGCGCGGCGCGAAGCGCAAGGGGGTGCGCTACTTCGGCCCCTACTCGCACGCGTGGGCCATCCGCGAGACGCTCGACCTGCTGCTGCGGGTGTTCCCCGCGCGCACCTGCTCGGCCGGCGTGTTCAAGCGGGCCGGTCAGATCGGCCGCCCCTGCCTGCTCGGCTACATCGGCAAGTGTTCGGCCCCCTGCGTCGGCCGGGTGTCGGCGGCGGAGCACCGGCAGATCGTCGAGGACTTCTGCGACTTCATGGCCGGCTCGACCGACAAGATGGTCCGCCGGCTGGAGCGGGAGATGCACGCCACCGCCCACGAACTGGAGTTCGAGAAGGCGGCCCGGCTGCGCGACGACCTCGCCGCCCTGCGCAAGGCGATGGAGAAGCAGGCGGTGGTCTTCGGCGACGGCACCGACGCCGACGTGGTGGCCTTCGCGGAGGATCCGCTGGAGGCCGCGGTGCAGGTCTTCTCGGTGCGCGGCGGGCGGATACGGGGGCAGCGCGGCTGGGTGGTCGAGAAGACCGAGGAGCTGACCACCGGCGACCTCGTGCAGCACTTCTGCCTGCAGGTCTACGGCGCCGAGCACGGCGAGGTGGACGTGCCCCGGGAACTGCTCGTACCGGCGCTGCCGCCGGACGTGGACGCGCTGACCGAGTGGCTGTCGGAGCACCGGGGCAGCCGGGTGAGCATCCGGGTGCCGCAGCGGGGCGACAAGAAGGCGCTGATGGAGACCGTCGGGCACAACGCCGGGCAGGCGCTCGCCCAGCACAAGTTGCGCCGCGCGGGCGACCTGACCAGCCGCAGCAAGGCCCTCGACGAGATCTCCGACGCGCTGGGCATGGGCCAGGCCCCGCTGCGCATCGAGTGCTACGACGTGTCCCAGATCCAGGGCACCGACGTGGTGGCCAGCATGGTGGTGTTCGAGGACGGCCTGGCCCGCAAGAGCGAGTACCGGCGCTTCGCGATCCGGGGCGCGACCGACGACCTGTCCGCCCTGTCCGAGGTGCTGCGCCGGCGCTTCACCCGGTACCTGGAGGCGGCCGGCTCGCTGACCGAGGAGGGGACCCCGATCGATCCGGTCACGGGCAAGCCCCGCAAGTTCGCGTACCCCCCGCAACTGGTCGTGGTGGACGGCGGTGAGCCGCAGGTCAACGCGGCCGCCCAGGTGCTCGCGGACCTGGGCGTGACCGACATCGCGCTGTGCGGCCTGGCCAAGCGCCTGGAGGAGGTGTGGCTGCCCGGCGAGGCGTTCCCGGTGATCCTGCCGCGCAGCTCCGAGGGGCTCTACCTGTTGCAGCGGGTACGCGACGAGGCGCACCGGTTCGCCATCACCTACCACCGGCAACGCCGCTCGAAGCGGATGACGACCTCGGCGCTGGACGGCGTGCCCGGGCTGGGGGAGGCGCGGCGCAAGGCCCTGCTGGCCCGGTTCGGCTCGGTCAAACGGCTGGCCGCCGCCAGCCCGGCCGAGATCGCCACGGTGCCCGGCATCGGGCCGCGCACCGCCGAAGCGATCGTCGCGGCCCTGGGCGGCCAACCGTCCGATTAGGATCGGGACCGGGCGAGGGGGGATCGTGAGTCAACAGCAGGGAGACGGCGGGCAGCCGCGCGCGGAGACCGATCTGGTGATCGTGACCGGCGTCTCCGGGGGCGGCCGCAGCACGGTGGCGCGCGCCCTGGAGAACGTCGGTTACTACGTGGTCGACAACCTGCCGCAGGCGCTGATGCTCGACATGGCCGAGCTGGCGCACAAGGCCGGCGGCACGGCCCGGCGCACGGCGATGGTGCTCGATGTGCGCAGCCGGGCCTTCACCAGCGACCTCGCCGGTGCGGTGAAGGCGCTCAAGGAGCGCGGCTTCAGCCCGCGCGTGGTGTTCGTGGACGCCGACGACGACGTGCTGATCCGCCGCTTCGAAAACGTCCGGCGACCGCACCCCCTGCAGGCCGACGGCCGGCTCGCCGACGGCATCGCGGCCGAGCGCACGCTGCTCGAGCAGGCCCGGGACGAGGCCGACGTGCTGATCGACACCAGCCACCTCAACGTGAACCAGCTGCGCAGCCGCATCGAGGAACTGTTCGGCGGCGAGGACGCCCGGCGGCTGCGGGTCACGGTGCTGTCCTTCGGCTTCAAGTACGGGCTGCCGCCCGACGCCGATTTCGTGCTGGACGCCCGCTTCCTGCCCAACCCGTACTGGGTGCCCGAGCTGCGCGAGCACACCGGGAAGGAGGAGCCGGTGAGCCGGTACGTGCTGGGCCAGCGGGGAGCGAGTACCTTCGTGGAGACGTACGCCCGCCTGATCAACGCGACCGCCCCCGGCTTCGAGCGGGAGGGAAAGAGGTACCTCGCCGTGGCGGTCGGCTGCACCGGGGGCAAGCACCGCAGCGTGGCCATTGCCGAGGAGCTGACCCGGCGGCTGCGGGAACTGCGCGTGGTGGCCACCGCCCAGCACCGCGACCTCGGACGAGAGTGACGAGCAGATGACCAACGTGTGCGCCTTCGGGGGCGGGCACGGCCTGTCCGCGTCACTGCGGGCGCTCCGGCAGATACCTGGCCTGTCGATCACCGCGATAGTCACGGTCGGCGACGACGGCGGCTCCAGCGGGAGGCTGCGCGCCGAGCGGGGTGCGCTGCCCCCGGGCGACCTGCGCCAGGCGCTGGCCGCGCTGGCCGGCGACGACCCGGTGACGGAGAGCACGGCGCGGCTGTTCCAGCACCGGTTCACGGGTACCGACGCGCTCGCCGGCCACGCCGTGGGCAACCTCCTGCTGTGCGGGCTGATGGAGATGCTCGGCGATCCGGTGGCCGCGCTGGACCACGCCGGTACCCTGCTGGGCGCCCGTGGCCGCGTCCTGCCGATGGCGCCGGTACCGGTGAGCATCGAGGCGGACGTGCGCGACGAGTCCGGTGACCTCGTCACCATCCGTGGCCAGCACCAGGTCGCGATCACCCGCGATCACGTGGAGGCGGTACGGCTGATCCCACCCGACCCGCCCGCGTGCGCCGAGGCGGTCGCCGCGGTACGGGCCGCGGACTGGCTGGTCTTCGGGCCGGGCTCCTGGTACACCAGCGTGATCCCGCACCTGCTCGTACCGGCGCTGGCCCGGGCGATCACGGGCAGCCCGGCGGCGCGCCTGATCACGCTGAACCTGGCGGCGGAGAAGGAGACGGAAAGTCTCTCGCTCCCGGACCACCTTCGGGCGCTCACCCGTTACCTCCCGGGCCTGCGGGCAGATGTAGTCGTTGCCGACGGGAAAGCCGTGGGCGACCCCGAACCGATCCGAGGTGCGGCAGAATCACTGGGTGCCCGGCTGGTCCTTGCCCCGGTCGCGGTCGATGACGGCGGGCCACGACACGATCCGTCCGCGCTCGCGGCGGCCCTGTCGCCCGTGCTGGGGCACGGCCCGGACACCCGGCACGACGAGCACGCGCCCAACGGCATGACCGAGCGGAGCGAGGGCCACGAGGGCATGCCAGAGGATTACGAGGTGACGAGAGAATGGCGATGACCGCCTCGGTCAAGGACGAGCTCAGCCGGGTCGACGTACCCAAGCCCTGCTGCCGCCGCGCCGAGATGGCCGCGCTCCTGCGCTTCGCCGGCGGGCTGCACATCGTGTCCGGCCGGGTGGTGGTCGAGGCGGAGTTGGACACCGGTGCGGTGGCCCGGCGGCTGCGCCGCGAGATCGCCGAGGTGTACGGGTACTCCAGCGAGATCCACGTGCTCGCCTCGGGTGGCTTGCGCAAGGGCAGCCACTACATCGTGCGGGTGGTGAAGGACGGCGAGGCGCTGGCCCGCCAGACCGGGCTGCTGGACGTGCGCGGCCGGCCGGTCCGGGGCCTGCCGCCGCACGTCGTCTCGGCGAACGTGTGCTGCGCGGTGGCGGCCTGGCGCGGCGCCTTCATGGCGCACGGCTCGCTGACCGAGCCGGGCCGCTCGTGCGCCCTGGAGATCACCTGTCCGGGCCCGGAGTCCGCGCTCGCGCTGGTCGGCTCGGCCCGCCGCATCGGCATCTCGGCCAAGGCCCGTGAGGTGCGCGGTGTGGACCGGGTCGTGGTCAAGGACGGCGACGCCATCGCCCAGTTGCTCACCCGCATCGGCGCGCACGCCAGCGTGCTGGCCTGGGAGGAGCGGCGGGTGCGGCGTGAGGTGCGCGCCACCGCCAACCGGCTGGCCAACTTCGACGACGCCAACCTGCGCCGCTCGGCGCGGGCCGCGGTGGCCGCCGCCGCCCGGGTCACCCGGGCACTGGACATCCTCGCCGATGACGCGCCACGCCATCTGACCAGCGCCGGGCGGCTGCGGCTGGAGCACCGCCAGGCCTCGCTGGAGGAGTTGGGCGCGCTCGCCGACCCGCCGCTGACCAAGGACGCGATCGCCGGACGGATCCGCCGGCTGCTCGCCCTGGCGGACAAGCGCGCCCGGGATCTGGGCATCCCCGACACCGAGGCGGCGGTCACCCCGGAGATGCTGTTGAGCTGAGCTCCGTTAGGGTTTGGGTGGCGATGAGGCCGGTCGAGAGATCCACGAACTATGGCGAGGAGATGTCCAGTGACCGTCCGGGTTGGCATCAACGGCTTCGGCCGGATCGGCCGCAACTTCTTCCGTGCGGCCCTGCAGCGTGACGCCGACATCGAGCTGGTCGGCGTCAATGACCTGACCGACAACGCGACCCTGGCCCACCTGCTGAAGTACGACAGCATCCTGGGCCGGCTCCCGTTCGAGGTGAAGGCGACCGCTGACGAGATCAGCGTGGGCGGCCAGACGTTCAAGGCGCTCGCCGAGCGGGACCCGGCCAAGCTGCCCTGGGGCGACCTGGGCGCGGACGTGATCATCGAGTCGACCGGCCTGTTCACCGACGCGGACAAGGCCAAGGTGCACCTGGCCAACGGCGGCAAGAAGGTCATCATCTCGGCACCGGCCAAGAACGAGGACGTGACGCTCGTCATGGGCGTCAACGAGAGCACCTACGACCCGGCCCGGCACGCGATCATCTCCAACGCCTCGTGCACGACCAACTGCCTCGCGCCGATGGCGAAGGTGCTGCACGAGGCGTTCACCATCGAGCGCGGCCTGATGACCACGATCCACGCGTACACGCAGGACCAGAACCTGCAGGACGGCCCGCACAAGGACCTGCGCCGGGCGCGCGCCGCCGCGCTGAACATCGTGCCGACCTCCACCGGCGCGGCCAAGGCGATCGGGCTGGTGCTGCCGGAGCTCAAGGGCAAGCTGGACGGGTACGCGCTGCGCGTGCCGGTACCGACCGGCTCGGCCACGGACCTCACGTTCACCGCCGGTCGCGAGACCACGGTCCAGGAGGTCAACGCCGCGGTGAAGGCCGCGGCCGACGGCCCGCTCAAGGGCATCCTGGTGTACACCGAGGACGAGATCGTCTCCACGGACATCGTCACCGACCCGGCCTCGTGCACCTTCGACGCCGGCCTGACCAAGGTGATCGGCAACCAGGTCAAGGTGGTCGGCTGGTACGACAACGAGTGGGGCTACTCCAACCGCCTGGTGGACCTCGTCGCCTTCGTCGGTGCCTCGCTGTGAAAACGCTCGACGACCTCCTCGCCGAGGGCGTCACGGGTCGGCGCGTGCTGGTACGCGCCGACCTGAACGTGCCGCTGGACGGCGTCACGATCACCGACGACGGTCGCATCCGGGCGGTGCTGCCGACGCTGAGCGCGCTGCTCGACGCCGGTGCCCGCGTCGTGGTGACGTCCCACCTCGGCCGGCCCGAGGGCGCACCCGACCCGAAGTACACGCTGGCTCCGGTCGCGCGGCGCCTCGGTGAGCTGCTCGGCGGCGGCGTCGCGTTCGCCGCCGACACCGTCGGCGAGGCCGCCCGGGGGATCGTGGCCCAGCTGCCCGAGGGGCAGGTGGCGGTGCTGGAGAACCTGCGGTTCAACCCCGGCGAGACGAGCAGGGACGACGCGCGGCGCGCCGAGTTCGCGACGCGGTTGGCGGCGTTCGGCGAGGCGTACGTGGACGACGCGTTCGGCGCGGTGCACCGCAAGCACGCCAGCGTGTACGACGTGGCGAAGCTGCTGCCCCGGTACGCGGGCCGGCTGGTGCTGCGCGAGCTGGAGGTGCTGGGCCGGCTGGCCGGCTCGCCGGACCGCCCGTACATCGTGGTCCTGGGTGGCTCCAAGGTCTCCGACAAGCTGTCCGTCATCGAGGCGCTCGCGCCCCGGGTCGACGAGCTGCTCATCGGCGGCGGCATGTGCTTCACGTTCCTCAAGGCCCTCGGCTACCAGGTGGGCAGGTCGCTGCTCGAAGACGACATGGTGCAGACCTGCCGGGACCTGCTCGACCGGTACGCCGGCAAGATCAAGCTGCCCACCGACATCGTGGTCGCCGACCGGTTCGCCGCCGACGCGCAGACCCGGGTCGTGGCGGACGATGCCATCCCCGATGGTTGGCTGGGCCTGGACATCGGGCCGGACAGCGTGGCCGCCTTCGCCGAGGTGATCGCCGGGGCCAAGACGGTCTTCTGGAACGGGCCGATGGGCGTGTTCGAGCTGGCGCCGTTCGCCGCCGGTACCCGGGGCGTGGCCGAGGCGATCACCAAGGTCGACGGCTTCACCGTGGTCGGCGGCGGCGACTCGGCGGCGGCGGTACGGGCGCTGGGCCTGGACGAGTCGGCGTTCAGCCACATTTCCACCGGCGGCGGCGCCTCGCTGGAGTTCCTCGAGGGCAAGGCGCTGCCCGGCGTGGCCGCGCTCGGCGAGGAGTGACCGTGGCGGTGCAGGCCCGCCGGCCGCTCATGGCCGGCAACTGGAAAATGAACCTCAACCACCTCGAGGCCATCGCGCTGACCCAGAAGCTGGCCTTCAGCCTTCCGGAGAAGCAGCTGGGCGAGGTCGAGGTGGTGGTACTGCCACCGTTCACCGCGATCCGCAGCGTGCAGACCCTGATCGACGGGGACAAGCTGCTGATCGGATTCGGCGCGCAGGACCTCTCGCCGCACCCGCCGGGCGCGTACACCGGGGACGTGTCCGGCCCGATGCTCGCCAAGCTGGGCTGCCAGTACGTCGTGGTCGGGCACTCCGAGCGGCGCACCCACCACCACGAGGACGACGAGCTGGTCAACGCGAAGGTCAAGGCGGCGCTGGGCAACGGCATCGCACCGATCCTCTGCGTCGGCGAAGGGCTGGAGATCCGGGAGGCGGGCGGGCACATCGCCCACTGCCTTGGCCAGCTCGACGCCGACCTGGCCGGCCTGAGCGCCGACCAGGTGGAGAGGGTCGTCATCGCGTACGAGCCGATCTGGGCGATCGGCACCGGCAAGACCGCGACGCCGGAGGACGCGCAGGAGGTGATCGGCGCGATCCGGTCGCGCGTCGCCGAGCGCTTTCCCGGACCGACCGCCGACCGGGTACGCATCCTCTACGGCGGTTCCGTGAAGGCGGCGAACATCGCCGCGATCATGGCGAAACCGGACGTCGACGGCGCTCTGGTGGGCGGTGCCAGCCTGGACGCGGAGGAGTTCGTGACGATCTGCCGGTACAGCGACCACGTGGGTCGATAGGCGGCGGCCCGGTGGGCTATCGTTGCTTGCCGGGCTCAGGGATTCGAGAGGACACACCCGCACCATGAAGTGGTTCGCGTACAGCCTGATCGTGGTCCTGGTGATCACGAGCGTGCTGCTGACTCTGCTGATCCTGCTGCACCGCGGCAAGGGCGGCGGCCTGTCCAGCATGTTCGGCGGCGGCGTCTCCACCAGCCTCGCCGGCAGCTCGGTCGCCGAGAAGAACCTGGATCGCTACACGGTTCTCGTGGGCATCGTGTGGTTCGCCTGCATCATCGGGCTCGGTCTCTACCTCCGGGTCGCGGTACCGAGTTCCTAGCCGCGCAGCCTGTCGGACCGGCTACCAGCCAGAGGTCGACAGCCGCGGGGACAGCCGTGGTACAGATTCGTCCGGTACTTCCGAGAGGGATCTCTTCGTCCTAGACTCAGCGGGCGACCTGAGATCAAGGTCGCATGTTTCGTGGTTTGTCCCGGATGCTCCATCGCGCCGCCCGGCAGTCGCGAGCTCGCGTCCGGATTGTCTCCCGGTAACCCCGGTCGTCCCCCCACGACAGGAGCGAACAGCCGTGGCCAGTGGCAACGCCATCCGCGGCGTGCGGGTCGGCTCCGGGCCGATCCGCCCCGACGAGCGGTGTGAACCCGTCGCCCGACGCGCCATCTCATACTGGTGCGCCAACGGACACCACGTCGAGCGGCTCTTCGCGGCCGACGTCGCGACGCCGCCGACCTGGGAGTGCCCGCGCTGCGGGCAGCCCGCCGGACGGGACCGCCAGCACCCGCCCGGCACCCGACGCGCCGAGCCGTACAAGAGCCACCTCGCCTACGTGAAGGAGCGGCGCAGCGAGGCCGAGGGCGCGGAGATCCTCGCCGAGGCGCTGCGCAAGCTCCGCCAGCGCCGCGGCGAATAGACAAGCGGCGAATAGACAACCGGTCAGCGCAGGCTGCGCAGCCGGGGCGAGACCCCGGTGGCCGCGGCGCGGTCGAGCAACCAGAGGGTACGGGACAGGCCGTGCACCCCGGCCGCGGGCAGTTGTACCGGCCCGGCACCGGCCAGCGCCATGCCGACCGCGCTCGCCTTGTCGGTACCGACCGCGGTCAGCCACACCTCCGCGGCCGTGTTGATCGCCGGCAGGGTGAGCGTGATCCGCACCGGAGGCGGCTTCGGGCTGCCCCGCACGGCGCTGACCGGGCGGTGCTCGTAGGCCGCCGGGTGCTCCGGGAAGACCGAGGCCACGTGCCCGTCCTCGCCCACTCCGAGCAGCAGCACGTCGAAGTGGGGCAGCCGCTCACTGCCCGGCCGGGCGGCCGACGCCAGCTCCTGCGCGTACCGGGCCGCCGCCGCCTCCGGGTCGCTGCCGTCCGGCCCGTCGCTGGCCGGCATCGGGTGTATCCGCGCCGGGTCCAGCGGCACCTTGTCGAGCAGGGCGGCCCGCGCCTGCGTCTCGTTGCGCTCGGCGTGCCCGGACGGCAGGAAGCGCTCGTCCCCCCACCACACCTCGACGCGGGACCAGTCCAGCGCGTCGCGCGCGGGGCTCGCCGCCACGGCCTCGTACACCGCGCCCGCGATCCGGCCGCCCGTCAGCACAAGGTCGGACATGCCCCGCTCGGCCTGCGCGTCGATGAGCCGCACGATCAGGCGCGCGGCCACCGCCTGCGCCAGTACCCGCGCGTCCTGATGGACGACCACGCTCGTCTCACCATTGTCGAGGCTCACCGGGCCGGCTCGGGTTCGGCGGCGCGGGCGGCGAGGGCCGGGTCCTGCCAGATGTGGACCCGGATGGTGGGGCGGTCGTCGAGGTGGTCCACGCCGGTCGCGCAGGCCAGCGCGTCGGCGTAGATCTGGTCCGCGTCCAGCCGGCGCAGCTCCTCGGCCAGTTCCTCGCCCAGCGGGCGGCGTACCAGCGGCAGTTGCCGATCCTCCTGGCCGGTGCGCTGGAAGGTCGCGATGTTGTCGTCGCGGGTCAGCGACAGCGCGTCGCCGTTGGCGCACAGCAGCCGGACCTCCCGCATCCGTGGCGCCTCGGCGGTGGGCTCCAGGGCCGGGTCGATGTGCAGCCGCGCACCCAGCCAGCCGCGCATCAGCGCCGCCGTCGGGTCCTTGGCCGGTGCCACCACGGTGGCCCGGGTGACCTCGGCCTCGACCGTGTCGAAGGCACTGGCCACCAGCGTGCGCCATGGGGTGATCCGGGTCCAGGCGAGGTCGGTGTCGCCCGGCACGTAGTCCTCGGCGCGCTGGCGCAGGGTGGCCACCGGGTCGGGGGACTGGGCGGAATCGGTGATCCGGCGGTCCGCGACCACGCCGAGGAAGTCGTGCGCGATCAGGTCGGGCGGCCTGCCGTGCCACCACGTCACCACGGGTACGTCCGGGGCGAGCAGTGGCATCACCACCGACTCGGCGTGCAGCGCGAGCCGGCCGTACATGCGCATGACCACGGCCTCGCACGGCCCCAGCCGCCCGCCGACCACGATCTCCGCGTCCAGCCGGTTGTTGTCCCGCATGATGTCGGAGCGGACCACCATCAGTATCCGGCAGGGGTGCGCGGCGGCCGCGATGGTCGCCGCGGCCTCGGCCTCCCGCACGTGCTTCTCGTCCACCACGGCGATCAGCGTCAGCGCCAGCCCGCTGGTGACGCCACCGGCGCTGCGCCGCTCGGCGGCCAGTGCCTTGGCCACCTCATTGCCCGTGGTGTCCCACAGCCCGATCATGCTCTCCTCCATTGGCGGCCGTCGCGGGCGAGCAGCTCGTCCGCGGCGCGCGGCCCCCATTCGCCCGCGCGGTACAGCTCGGGCGTGGTGCCCGCCCACGCGGCCTCCAGCGGGTCCACCACCCGCCAGCTCTGCTCCACCTCGGCGGCATCCGGGAAGAGGGTGCGGTCGCCGATGAGCACGTCGAGGATGAGCCGCTCGTACGCCTCGGGGGAGGAGTCGGTGAACGCCTCGCCGTACTGGAAGTCCATCGTGATGTCCCGGACCTCCATCGCGGTGCCGGGCACCTTCGAGCCGAACTTCAGCGTCACGCCCTCGTCCGGCTGCACCCGGATCACCAGCTGGTTGTTGCCCAGCATCTCCACGTCGGCCTGGTGGAACGGCAGGTGCGGGGCCTTCTCGAAGAGCACGGCGACCTCGGTCACCCGCCGGGGGAGGCGCTTGCCGGCGCGCACGTAGAACGGTACGCCCGCCCAGCGGCGGTTCTGGATGCCCAGCTTGACGGCCACGTAGGTCTCGGTCTTCGAGTCCGCGGGCACGCCCTTCTCCTCCAGGTACCCCGGGGCCCGCTCGCCCGCGACCCAGCCGGCCAGGTACTGGCCCCGGACGGTGTCGGCGAGGACGTCCACGGGGAGCGAGATCGCCCGCAGCACCTTGAGCTTCTCGGTGCGGATCTCGGACGCGTCGAAGCTGGTCGGCTCCTCCATGGCGATCATCGCCAGCAACTGCAGCAGGTGGTTCTGCAGCACGTCACGGGCGGTACCGGTGACGTCGTAGAACGCCGCCCGGCTGCCGATGCCCACGTCCTCGGCCATCGTGATCTGCACCGAGTCCACGTACCGGGAGTTCCACACCGGCTCGAACAGGTTGTTGGCGAAGCGCAGGGCCAGGATGTTCTGCACCGTCTCCTTGCCGAGGTAGTGGTCGATGCGGAACACGTCGTTGGCGGTGAAGACGTCGTCGACCAGGTCGTTGAGTTGCTTGGCGGACTCCAGGTCGGTGCCGAACGGCTTCTCCACCACCACCCGCCGCCAGCCGCCCGACTTCTCGTTGTCGGCCATGCCGGTGCGGGCCAGTTGCTTGAGCACGGTCGGGAAGGCGGCCGGCGGGATCGACAGGTAGAACGCCGCGTTGCCGTGGATGCCGTGCGTGGTGCGCAGGTCGTCGAGGGTCTGGGCGAGCAGGTCGAAGGCCCCGTCGTCGTCGAACGCGCCGGGGACGAACTTGATGCTGCCGGCCAGCCGCGCCCACACCTCGTCGCGCCAGGGGGTGCGCGCGTGGTCCTGGGCCGAGGTGCGGGCCAGCGCCTCGAAGTCGCCGTCGCCCCAGTCGCGTCGGGCGAAGCCGAGCACGACGAAGCCGGAGGGCAGCATGCCCCGGTTGGCGAGGTCGTAGATGGCGGGGATCAGCTTCTTGCGCGCGAGGTCTCCGGTGACGCCGAAGATGACCAGCGCGCACGGTTCGGGGATCCGGGGCAGGCGCCGGTCCTGCGGATCCCGTAGCGGGTTACTCACGCGTCGCCTCCGAGTGTGCGGGCGGCTGCCAGGAGCTGGGCGATGCCGAGCGCCCTGTTGGTCAGGTGCAGGTGGAGCAGGGGCCGGCCGCGGTCGCGCAGCGCCTCGCGGTCGCCCGCGGCCTGGGCGGCCTGCAGGACGCCGAAGGTGTACGGCTGCCCGGGCACCGGCAGGTCCTCGACCACCGCGCCGGTGACCTGCAGGAACGAGCCGACCTGCGGTCCACCCTTGTGGTACTGGCCGGTCGAGTGCAGGAAGCGCGGTCCCCAGCCGAAGGTCACCGCCCGGTCGCCACCCGCCGCCGCGAGCAGTGCCCGGAGGGCTGCCAGGTGCGAGTCGGCGAACCGGTCGAGGTAGGCCATCACGGCCAGGTACCCGTCGGTCGCGACCTCGTTCACGAGCAGCACCAGGGCGTGCACCACGCTCGTCCCCGGGCCGTACCCGACGATCGCGCCGTCCACAAAGGACGGTGTCTCCTCGGGCGGGCCCGACGCCAGGATGTGCTGGGTGTTCTCCTTCGACTCGGTCACGTTGGGCTGGTCGAACGGGTTGACGCCGAGCACCCGGCCGGCGATCGCGGTCGCGAATTCCCAAGCCAGGAACTGCGCGCCGAGCGGACCGTTGACCGCGAGGTGCGGGGTGATGCCGCCACCCGGTACCCCGCCGGGGGCCAGCGCACCGCCGGTCGTGACGGTCAGCACGTCCACGGCCGCCGCGCCCGGTGCCTCGGGCGACTCGACCACGACCGGCAGGATCCCCTTGCCCTCCTTGCCGGTCGACTCGGCGATGAGCTGCTCGGCCCAGTCGCCCAGCCCGGTGATGCCGGTGCCGTCGTCGACCAGCGCCACCTTGTCCCGACCATCGGTCACGGCGGCGGCGCCGAGTGCCGCGCCCAGGGCGAGGCCCGGGTTGTCCTTGTCCCCGTCCAGCGTGCCGAACAGCGCCTCGGCCTGGTCCAGCAGTTCGGCCACGTCGACGCCGGCGAGGGCGGCGGGTACCAGCCCGAAGGCGGTCAGCGCGGAGTACCGGCCGCCCACCTCGGGGTCGGCGAGGATCACGGTGGCGCCCATCTCGACCGCGACCGCCTCCAGCGGCGAACCCGGGTCGGTCACGATGACGAAGCGCCGCCCGGCCTCGGCCGCGGTGAGCCCGGCGTCGAGGAAGGCCTGCAGGTACGCCCGGCGGTGGCTGTCGGTCTCCACAGTGGACCCGGACTTGCTGGAGACCACGACCACGGTGCGGTCCAGCCGGTCGAGCAGCGCGCCGCGCACCTGGCCCGGATCGGTGGTGTCCAGCACCGTCAGCTCCTTGCCGAGGGTACGGGCGATCACCTCAGGCGCCAGCGACGAGCCGCCCATGCCGGCCAGCACCACGTGGTCCAGGTCGGCCAGTTCGGTGCGCAGTTCGGCGAGGCGGGGGAGCAGGTCGCGGCCGCGGCGGAAGGTGTCGACCCAGCCGAGCCGGGCGCGCGCCGCCGGCTCGGCCGCCGGACCCCAGAGCGTCGGGTCCTTCGCGACCAGCAGGCCGGGCACGCCGGCCTCGACGAGCGCGGCCCGCACCTCGGCCGCACCCGGTACCGAGCCGGCACCGGAGACGGCCAGTCCACCGGCCGCCTCCACGTCGCCGACAAGGCTCACTTCACGGCCCCGAGCTGCTTGTCCACCGAGGACACCAGCTCCACCCAGCTTGCCTCGAACTTCTGCACGCCCTCCCGCTCCAGCGTGTCGACCACGTCGTCGTACCCGATGCCCAGCGCGGCGAGGTCGTCGAGCACCTGCTGCGCCTCGCCGTACGCGCCGGTCACCGTGTCCGGCTTGACCACGCCGTGATCGGCGAACGCGTGGATGGTGGCCTCCGGCATCGTGTTGACGACGCCCGGCGCGATCAGGTCCTCGACGTACATGACGTCACGGTAGGACGGGTTCTTCGTGGACGTGGAGGCCCACAGGGGACGCTGCGGGTGCGCTCCCGCGTCGGCCAGCGCCTGCCACCGGTCACCGGCGAAGACCTGCTCGTAGCGCTGGTATGCCAGGCGGGCGTTGGCGATGGCGGCCTTGCCGTGCAGCGCCTGTGCCTCGGGGGTGCCGATCTTGTCAAGCCGCTTGTCCACCTCGGTGTCCACTCTGGACACGAAGAAGCTGGCCACCGAACCGATCTTGGCGAGGTTGTGCCCGTTGGCCTTCGCCTGCTCCAGGCCGGCGAGGAACGCGTCCATCACCTGCGCGTACCGCTCCAGCGAGAAGATCAGGGTGACGTTCACGCTGATCCCGGCGGCGAGGGTCGCGGTGATCGCGGGCAGCCCGGCCTCGGTCGCTGGGATCTTGATGAACAGGTTCTCCCGATCCACCAGCCACCACAGCTGCCTGGCCTCGGCGGTCGTCTTCTCGGTCTGGTACGCCACCCGCGGGTCCACCTCGATCGAGACGCGCCCGTCCACGCCGTGCGAGGCGTCGTACGCCGGGCGCATCACGTCGCACGCCCAGCGCACGTCGTACGTGGTGATCATGCGGGTCGCCTCGTCGACGGTCACCCCGCGGACCGTCAGGTCCCTGAGCTGGTCCGCGTAGTCGTCGAGAGCCTCCAGCGCCTTGGCGAAGATGGTCGGGTTGCTCGTCACGCCCACCACGTGCTGCTGTCGGCGCAGTGCGTCCAGACCGCCGGATGCCAGTCGCTGCCGGGAGATGTCGTCGAGCCAGACCGCCACGCCCGCGGCGGACAGCTCAGCCAGTCTGTCAGTCATGTCGCGCTCCCTCAGTTGCCCGTGGTGGAACCCTTGACCGCGCCGGCGCGGGACAGCGAGGCGCGCGCCGCCGCCGCCACCCGGTCCGCGGTGAACCCGAACTGTTCAAAGATGATCTGGTACGGCGCGCTGGCACCGTAGTGCTCCAGGCTGACGCACTCGCCTGCCTCGCCGACCAGGTCCCGCCAGGACATCGCGATGCCCGCCTCCACGCTGACCCGGGCCTTCACCTCGGGCGGCAGCACCGACTGCCGGTATGCCGGCTCCTGCGCGTCGAACCACTCCCGGCACGGCATCGAGACGACCCGGGTGGCCACCCCGTCGGCCTGCAGCCGCTCCCGGGCGGTCAGTGCCAGCGACACCTCGGACCCGGTCGCGATCAGGATGACGGCCGGCTGCCCGCCGTCCGCGTCGGCCAGCACGTACCCGCCGCGCGCCACGCCGTCGGCGCCGGCCAGCGTCGAGCGGTCCAGGACGGGCAGGTTCTGCCTGGTCAGGCACAGCGCGGTGGGCCGGTCGGTGTGCTCGAGGGCGAGCCGCCAGGCCCAGGCGGTCTCGTTGGCGTCGCCCGGGCGCACCACGTCCAGGCCGGGGATGGCGCGCAGCGTGGTGAGGTGCTCGACCGGCTGGTGCGTCGGTCCGTCCTCGCCCAGGCCGATCGAGTCGTGCGTCCAGACGTAGATGACGGGCAGCTTCATCAGCGCGGCGAGGCGCACCGGCGGTCGCATGTAGTCGCTGAAGACGAGGAAGGTGCCGCCGTACGGGCGGGTGCCGCCGTGCAGCACGATGCCGTTGAGGATGGCGCCCATGCCGTGCTCGCGGATGCCGAAGTGCAGGGTGCGCCCGTACCAGTCGCCCGGGAAGGCCTTGGTGGCGTGCTCGGGTGGCAGGAACGACGGCTCGCTCTCCATCGTCGTGTTGTTGCTCTCCGCCAGGTCGGCCGAGCCGCCCCACAGTTCCGGGAGTACCGGCGCGAGCGCCTCCAGCACCTCGCCGGAGGCCTTGCGCGTCGCCATCCCCTTGGCACTGGGCGGGAACTCCGGCAGCGCCGCGGTCCACCCCTCGGGCAGGGCGCGGACGGCCATCCGGTCGAACAGCGCCGTACGCTCCGGATTGGCCTGTGCCCACGCCGCGAACCCCCGCTGCCACGCCTCGTGCTCGGCGCGGCCCCGCCCGACCGCTTCGCGGGTGTGCGCCAGCACCTCGTCGGACACCTCGAAGGAGCGGTCCGGGGCGAAGCCGAGGATCTCCTTGGTGGCGGCCACCTCGCCGGCGCCCAGCGCGGAGCCGTGCGCCTTGCCGGTGTTCTGCTTGGTCGGGGCCGGCCAGGCGATGATGGTGCGCAGGTTGATGAACGACGGCCGGCCGGTCTCCGCCTTCGCCGCGAGCAGCGCCTCGTAGAGCGCCGGCACGTCCTCGTGGTACTCGTGGTCGGCACGCCAGTTCACGTGCTGCACGTGCCAGCCGTACGCGGCGTACCGGGCGGCGACGTCCTCGGACTTGGCGACCGAGGTGTCGTCCTCGATGGAGATGGAGTTGTCGTCGTAGATGAGGACCAGGTTGCCCAGCTTCTGGTGTGCGGCAAGCGAGCTGACCTCGTGTGAGATGCCTTCCTCGATGTCGCCGTCCGAGCAGATGACGAAGATGTGGTGGTCGAAGAGGCTCTCGCCGGTCGGCGACTCGGGATCGAACAGCCCGCGCTCGCGCCGGCTGGCCATGGCCATGCCGACCGCGTTGCCGAGGCCCTGCCCCAGCGGGCCGGTCGTGGTCTCCACGCCCCGGGTGTGGCCGTGCTCGGGGTGGCCGGGGGTGAGCGACCCCCACTGCCGCAGTGCCTGCAGGTCTTCGAGGCTGAGACCGTAGCCGGACAGGTA
>JBBWZQ010000020.1:0-9341 GCA_039649115.1 Micromonosporaceae bacterium
GAGCTCGGTCAACACGACTGGGCCGAGGTCCATGACTTCGGCTCCCGGTACTTCGAAGGCTCCTTCATCGCGAGCATGCAGACCAAGCGTGACCTGGTGCAGTTGCGCGGCGACGGCGGGCGGCTGCTGGGCATCGGAGCGGTGGAGATGTTCGATGTCACCCACGCGAGGCGGACGGTCACGGTGATCCACGCCGGAAACGCCGCGTTCGTCGACGAGACGCGCGGCCAGGGCTACGTGCACCGGATCGGCTTCCGTTACTTCCTCCGCGCCAAGCGGTCGCGCCCGTGGCGGCCGGTGTACGTGGCCTTCACGACATTCAGCTGGCGCAGCTACCTCTCGCTGACCCGCAACTTCCGGTACTCCTGGCCGCGGCGCCGGGTCCCGCTGCCGGCCTGGGAAGCCGGCCTGTACGAGCAACTCGGCGTGCGGCTGCTCGGCGACCGGTACGATCCGCTCGCCGGCGTGGCCCGCAACATCGATCGCCGGCTCCGTCCGCACATCGCCGAGGTTCCGCAGCGCCTCGCCGCCGACCCGGACGTGCGCTACTTCGCGACCCGCAACGGCGGCTATGCCAGCGGCGACGTGCTGCTGTGCCTGGCTCCGCTGAGCCTGGTGAACTGGTTGTCGGCCGGGTACCGGATGGTGCGGCGGCGACGCTTGCGGCGGGTGGGGACACGGTGAGCCGGGTCAGCCGCCGGGCAGCATCCGCATGCCGAGACCGGTCACCTGGTAGATGCGCCGGTTGTCCACCCACAGCCAACCGTCCGCGATGGCGTACCGGCCGCGCTGGTCCGCGCCGATCGCGGTGACGTCCAACTCCACCGTGACGCGGCGGTCGGTCGGCGTGACCTGGCCCCGGTACTTCCAGGTGACCGGCTGACCGGTGGCGATCGGTTCGAACCGCGGTGACGTCGCGCCCGCCGGTGTGCCGCGGTCGATCAGGTACCACTGCAGGAGGTTGCACATCGCCTGGACGCCGAGCGAGCCGGGCTGCACCGGATCCTGGAAGAAGTGCGCCTTGAAGTACCAGTCATTCGCGTCGATGTCCTTCTCGGCGCGCAGCCAGCCGAGGCCGTGCGACCCGCCGTCCGGCCGGCACGCGGTGACCCGGTCCAGCATGATGAGCATCGGTCCCGGCAGGTGGGCCGACCGATCGCGCAGATTGACGGTGCGGTTGCCGGGCAGTGCCAGTCGGGACCGGTCGGCGTCGGAGGGTGGCAGCCCTGGCTGGTTGGCGAACGCCTCTCGGGGGAAGAAGCCGAACACGGTGTCCATCTCGAAGACACTTCCGCCGTCGACCGGCCCGCCACCGGCCGTGCACCGGACCGTGAACGACTCGATGGTCGTGCTGTCGAACCGGGAGATCTCCCGGCATTCGACGCGGGTACGCAGCACGCGGGTGCCGGGCAGTACCTCGTGCCGCACCAGGCCCGTGCCGTCGAGGTTGCGGAACAGCAGGTCGACCTCGGAGCGCAGGACGCTGCCCAGGTACATCGCCAGCCAGCCGCACGGCTGCAGCGCGATCTCCATGAGTACGGCGAACGGCATCGTGGCGGCGCCGTTCTGCGCGAAGTACCAGGCGTCGGCGGGCACGTCGTACTCGGCGGTCACGGTGGCGCCGGGGCGCATGCCGCCGAACTCGCCGTCGACGCAGACGATTCTCGACATGAAGTGGTACGGGGGACCGGGCAGCCGGGGTGCCCGCCGGCCGCCGTCGTCGAACCGCGCGTACCCGGAGCCCATCGCGCGCGACAACCGGCCCGACGCGCAGGCGAGCAGAGCGGTGTAGTCCTGGCGCACTCCGCCGGCGAGCGCCACGTCCCCGTCCGGCGATTCCCCATCGGCGTCCAGCGGCCAGTCCGGTACCAGTCGCAGCGCGGCATGCTGCGCGTGGAACGCCCTGACACCGTCCACTGTGCCCAGTACATCGGCGTACAGGGTCGGGTACGGGTCGGCCGACAGGTGCCGGACGAAGACCTCGTACTCGATGCGCCGGCTGTCCGGGGTGACCTGGCCGCGGCAGCGCAGCAGGCACGGCTCGTCGGGTACCGGCTCGAACCGCCACCCGTCGCGGTCGATGGTGTGCCCCAGCGCGGCCAGGTAGAACGCCATCGCCTGCAGGCCACCTTCGAACATCAGGGTGCCGGGCATGCACGGGTCATTGGTGAAGTGCCCGGCAAAGAACCAGTCGTCGGGTGTGACCGCGGTCTCGGCCCGCAGGTACCCCCGGTGCCACGCGCCGCCGGCCGGGTCGAGGTCGGTGACCGCGCCGAGCAGTAGCATCCGTCCGGATGCTCCCCCGATGCGGGGGCTGCGCAGGTGCGCGCGGGTGACCGTCCAGGCCGGCCCGAAGCAGTCCGCCGGCCGCCCCTCGGCGAACGCGCGCAGCCGCGCGGGGCCGAAGTGGCGACGGTCGGGCACGGCGACCGGCCGGGCGGGTGGCGGGCCGGTGGGTGGCGCCTGCGCGGGGTTCCAGGGCAGTCCTTCGGTGCTGGCAAGCTCGGCGTCGGTGAAGAATCCGGCCTGCCCGTCGCGCACCGTCATCCGCAGTTGGTCGCCGACGCGGCAGTCGTAGTGGAAGAAGAAGAGGCGGATGCCGTCGTGTTCGGCGTGCCTGTCGACGTGGATGTCGTACCGCAGGGTCTCGCCGGTGACCGCGGCGCCTGCCCGGTAGGTGAGTTCGCAGCCGAGCAGCCGGTAGACCCGGTCGCCCGGGTGCCGCAGGTCCACCCCGAGCCAGCTGATGAGCAGCAGGTCCGCCTGCCCGGCCTCGACCATCAGGCCGGCCGGCATGCGACCGGTCGCATCCAGGTACCAGGCGTCCGGCGTGACGTCGGTCTCGGTCCAGATCGTGCCGGTACCCATCGAGTCGGGCTCCGCGTCGATCCCGGTCACCCGGTCCACCAGCAGCATCGGCGGCGCCGGTAGCCGGGTGAGCCTGGTGCGGCCGTCGAGCGCGGCGAACCGCGGGCCGAAGTGTTCGGATATCCGGTCCGCGGCGAGGCGTTCCAGCTCGGCGCGGGTGAACGCCGGCCCCCTTGACACGGGAGGGCGGGGCGACCGGGCCAGCCGGGCGAGACCGTTCAGCGTCCGCGACCGCGTGTCGAGGAACCGGGCGTGGGTCTCGGCCTGCTGGGCGAGGAAGTCGAGGTGCAGCTTCGTCGCCCGCGCGAACTGGTCGGCGACGAGCCGGGACACGCCGTCCGCGGCCGGGGCGGAGCGGTCCGGCGGCGGCGGTCCGGCGGCGGCCAGGACCGGGGGCAGCCGTGGCGCCCGTACCATCACGGTCGGCCGGCCCCGGTCGGGCAGCCGCAGTTCGGGAGGGTGCGCGGGCAGGCGAACCGTTGCGGTGTCGGGTGCCCGGTGATCCGCCGCACCGGCGAGACGGCCGAGGAACGCGTGCGCCTCGACCGGTACACCGGCCGCGACGAGTTCGGCGACGGCCTGGCAGAGCTGGTGCACCGCGCGGCCACCGGGTGCGTCCAGGGCGACCGCGAGGTGGTCGCGGCCGGCGAGGATGCGCCGGATCCAACCGGTGCACTGCGCCTGTGGCCCGTGTTCGACGAACACGCGTACCCCGTCGGCCCACGCCTTCTGGATCAGCTGGACGAAGTCGACCGTACCGAGCGCCTGCGCCAGGATCGCGTCAGCGGCGCGCTGCGCGGTCGCCCGGTACGCCTCGCCCGTCGCTCCACTGTAGAACCTGACACCGGGTACGTCCCTGGTCGGCCTCAGGTGCAACGCACGGTACTCGTCCCGGACCGCGGCCAGCTCCGGGGCGTGCGCGGCGATCTGGTAGTCGAGCGGGAACACCGGCGCGGTACCCAGCCGGCGCAGTACCGCCGCGCACGAGGTCTCCTCGCCACCGATGACGCAGGAACCAGGTTCGTTGACCGCCATCAGGTGTACCGCGGGTGCGCCGTGCAGTGCCTCGCGGACCACGTCGGCCGGGGCACCGACCACGTAGCTGACCCATCGCGTCGCGGGCCGGCCCAACTGCCGCCACGCCTCGCGTACGACCCGGAACTCGCCGGTCAGGCCGGTGCTGAACAGGTCGCTGGCGCGCAGGTCACGCAGCAGCCCCGCCCGGTCGGGCCAGGCGCCGAGCGCGGCCAGCGCGGCCGACTCCCCGGAGGAGTAGCCGATCGCGGCGGCCGGTCGCAGGCCCAGCGGGCCGCGTGTGACGTCCGCGTGGAACGCGCTGAGCCGCGCGGCTTCCCAGATCTGGTCCAGCACACCCGGCGGCGGCGCCAGCCGCCCCAACCCGGGGGCCCGGCCGTAGCCGACCGCCCGGGCGAAGTCGGGAAAGGCCAGTGCCAATTCGGCACCCATGCCCGGGTACGCGGCGGAGCCGTTGGTGAACACGAACGCCACCTCGCCGGCGACCGGCGCGTCCCGGTATGCCACCCCGTCCGGTTGCGGCCCACCGTCCGTCAACCAGCGACGGGCGGCCGCCGCCCGGTCCACCGGGGCGCCGTGCACGTCCCCGATCACCGCCAGCCGGGCGGGTCCGGCGCCGGACTCCCGCCCGGCGTCGAGCGCGGCGATCACCTCCGCGCGGCCGGCGCCCGAGTACACCCGCAGTTGCGGTGCTGGGCCGGCGATCCACGGCGCCGGCGGGTCGCCGGCCCGCAGTGTCACGCTCGCCGGCGCCCCCTCCAGCGGCTGCACCACGACCCGTGCCAACACGTCACCGGAGCCGGGCTCGGCAGGCTCGCCGGGGCGCGGGAACGCCCGGTGGCTCACGGCGGTCGCGGCGGTGGCGACAGCGACCAGACCGTACGCGGCGTGCGCCGTGCCGAACAGCTCGGCCGGGTCCAGCCGGAACGGGCTGCCCGGACCGTCCGCGCCGCCGTCGCCGACCAGCAGGTCCGGTTCGCTCGGGGGCGTCCGCGGGTCGTCCAGCACCGCGATGACCCGGCGGCCGGCCCGGCGGGCGTCGGACAGGCGCTCGAGGATCAGGACGACGGCGGCGTCGCCGGGCCGGCGGTCCCGACCCAGCGCGCGTACCGCCGCCTGGTGCACCGGCTCGACGGACAGGTCGACGGCGCCGACCACCGCGACGTCCACCTCGCCCGCGCGCAGCGCACGGCCGGCGAGCTCGACCGCGACCAGGCCGGATGCCTCCTCGGCGGAGACGGTGTAGCTGGGCCCGGCGACATCGAGTTGCACGTTGACGCGGTTGGCCACGAGGTTCGGCATGGTACCCAGGACGCCGGCGGCGGCCAGCGTGGTCGGCTGCCCGTCGTCCACGCGCTGGGTGACCGGATAACGGGCGACCTCCGGATCCACCCCCATGCCGACGATGACCGCGGTCCGCTCCCGCGGCAGCGATCTGCCGCCCGCGGCTTCCCGGGCCGCCTCCAGCAGCAGGACCTGCTGCGCGTGCGCGCTCTCCAGGTCGCGCGGCGGAAAGCGGAGTCCGTCCAGGGCGACGTCGATCGCGGTGCGCGGCCCGGCCCGCGCCTGGCCGAGCAGTACCGCCCGGCGGAAGTCGCCGGTGTCGGCGCCGTCCGCCACCTTGGCGCCGATCGAGGTGATCGCCACCGGCTCGCCCCGGCGCGGGGTAGGCATGGCCGCCGGTGGGTCCCCGTCCCAGGCGTCCACGATCAGGTGCGCGTTCGCGCCGCCGAACCCGAAGGCGCTGACCGCCGCGCGACGCGGACCGGGCCAGTCCTCGGCAGCCGCCAGCAGCCGCAGCGGTGTGCCGTCCAGCGCCTCGATGGGATCGTCGGCGCACAGCGACGCGGGGCGTACCCCGGCCCGCATGGCGGCCAGCACCTTGAGCAGCCCGGCACCTCCCGCGGCGGTCAACAGGTGGCCGACGTTGGACTTCACCGAGCCGACCGGAAGGTCCCGGCACCCGGCGAACACCCGCGCCATGCTGCGCGCCTCGACCGCGTCGCCCACCGGGGTACCGGTCGCGTGGCACTCGACGAGCGACACCGTCCGCGCCGCCACGCCCGCTTCGGCGTACGCGAGCCGCATGGCGCGCCGCTGCCCTTCCTCGGCCGGGGCGAGCAGGCCGCCGGCCCGCCCGTCGTTGGACAGCCCGACGGCCCGGATGACGCCGAGGACCGGCGCTCCGGACGCGATCGCGTCAGCCAGTCGCATCAGCGCGACCAGTACCGCACCCTCGCCGGGCACCAGTCCGTCCGCCCCGCGGTGGAACGGCCGGCTGCTTCCGGTGGGGCTGGCCGCCGACAGCGCCCGGAACCCGTCGGTGATGAGCAGCCGGTCGGGCCGGCTCACCGCGCCGGCCAGCATCAGGTCCGCGTCTGCGGCACGCAGCCGGTCACAGCCGAGCCGCACCGCGTAGAGGGCGGACGCGCAGGCGGCGTCCAGCGCGAACCCGCCCCGGCCCAGGCGCAGCGCGCGGGCCGCGAGGTGCGCCGGCAGGCCGGAGGAGAACCGGTCGCGCGGGTCGGTGGTGGTCGACGGCTGGCCGGCTCGCCAGATCTGTTCGGCGAAGCGGGTCAGCCCGGTCGAGGGATACGACAGGTTGCCCAGCACGAGGCCGGCACCGGGCAGCGGCCGGGATCCGTGACCCGCTTCGTGGAGAGCCTGCCGGCCGGCGTGCAGTACCCAGCGCAGCAGCGGATCCAGCGCCATGATGTCGTCGGCGTCGATGGCGAAGCCGCCGGCGTCGAAGGAGGCGTCGAAGCCCCGGACCCGGCCGCCCTCACCCGGCGTCAGCTCGCACCGGCCGGCCGCGATGTTCGCCCAGAACGTACCGGGGTCCAGCGCGCCCGGTACGGCGCAGCCAGTACCGACGACCGCGATCGGCTGGTGACTCACGGGCGGTGGACGAGCTGGACGCCGACCAGTTCGAGGCGGGTGGTGCCGTCCGGGTCGACCAGCGCCGCATCGCAGACGGCGCCGGACTCGTCGGCCCGTACCGCCCGGACCACACCGCGCGACCCGGCCGGGACGGGGCCGCGCCGGTACACCCGGCATTCGCCGATCGCCATGGGCAGCGTGAGCCCGGCGCCGGCCTGGCGCGCCCACAGCACCGCCAGTTGCAGGGCGCCGTCCAGCGCCGCCACGTCCACCTCACCGGATGATCCGGCCCAGCCCAGGGCCTGCGACCCGACGACGACCGCGTCGGCACCCAGGGGACCGACGCCGGGAGCACCGTGGAGGGCGCGCAGGGCCGCCCCGTGGAAGAGGGTCGTGCCGTCGTACGGGTCGCTCAACCGCGCCAGCCCGTCCGGCGCCCGCCAACCGTCCGATGTGGACACCATCTCGGCTGCCGCGCGCGCCCGGTAGTGCGGCCGGCCCGTGTCGTCGCGCAGGTCGAGGTCCAGTGCCGGACCGTCCTGCCCGGTGGCTTCCTGGCCGCACACCACGAGCCGGTGCCCGCCGTCGGCCAGCCGGGGCAGCGCGACCTTGTCGAGTACCCGAAGGTCACGCAGGACGAACTGGCCGGCCGATGGTCGCCAGGCCCGGGCCACCGCGGCGAACCAGTCGACGACGGTCGCCATGGGAAGTACCGCGACGCCGGCGATCTGGTGGTCGGCGAGGTACGGATACGCCGGCCCGGTCACGGTCACCTCCGCGGCGAGGGCCGAGCCGGCCGGTACCGGCGGATCCGCGCGCGCCGACCGGACCACCACCACGTCGCCCGCCGGGCTGGCGAGTTCGTCGAGGAAGGCAGCCGCGCCGGCGGCCGGATCGATCAGCGGCACTCCGCCGCCCTGGAAGCGCTCCGCGAGCTCCGGCGTGACCATGCCGCCCCGCCAGGGGCCCCAGGCGATCGCGCGGACGAGGCAGCCGGGGCGCCTGGCCTGTTCCCGGGCGAGCACCGTGTCGAGCACGTCATTGGCCATCGCGTAGTCGGCCTGTCCCGGGTTGCCGAAAACCGCAGCGACCGAGGAGAACACGCAGAGCACCTCCAGCGGATCGTCCGCCGTGGCGGCCAGCAGCGCGCGCAGCCCGGCAACCTTGGTGCCGAAGACGCGCGCGAACTGATCGTCGGTCTTGCCGGCCAGCCGCGCATCGGCCACCACGCCGGCCGCATGCACGACCGCGGTGACCGGTCCCCAGTCGGCCCGTACCCGTGCCAGCACCTCGGCCACAGCGGTGGCGTCCCGTACGTCGACGGCGGCGTACCGCACGCTCGCGCCGTACCCCTCGATAGCGCTCAGGGTCTCCCGGATCTCGCGCACCGCCAGCACCTGGCGGGCCTGCGCGCCGACCTCGGCCGGGGTACCGGGGCGGCGTCGGGGGTGCTCGCTTCCGCCAAACACCGGCTCCGGCTGTGCTCCCCCGGATCGCCGGCCCGCCAGCAGGTGGACGAGGCCCGGCTCGTCGGTCGCCGCCGACAGGCCCGCAGGCTCGACCACCAGCGGCGTGCGGCCGAGCAGGACCACGCGCGGCCGGTACCGGCTGGCGAGCAACCGCATGGCCGCCGCGGTCACACCCCGGGCACCGCCGGTCGCCACCACCACGGAATGCGGTCCGATCCGTGGCGCTGACGGGCTGATCGGTGACTCGACCAGTTCCGGGACCACCCGGGTACCGTCCGCCCGCAGACCCACGGTGACGGCACCGCCCCCGGTGCGAAGTTCGGCCACGATCGCCTCGGCGACGGCGTCGGGCGGGCGGCCGACGGCCACGCACTCGATCGCCTTGACCGCCGCGCGTGGCCACTCCCTCGCCGCCGTCCTGGCCAACGCGCCGAGCCCACCGAGCCACGCCCGCACCGCGTCGCCACCGGTGTCCTGGACCGTCACGAAGACCCCGCCGTCCGCCTCCATCCGCGCCGCGACGGTACGGGCGGCGTGCAATGCGGTCCGCTGCACCTCCCGCGCCTCGTCGACCGAGGTGACGCGGCGCAACCCGTCCAGCAGGACCACCCCCGCGGCGTCCGGCGGCACCTGTGCCAGAACCGTGGCGCGGATGCCGTGCCGGGCGAGGCGGGCGACCACGAGCGGCGCGATCCCCAGCCCGTCGTCCGTGACCACCAGCGGCTGGCCGGTCAGGCCCGGCATGGACAGGCCGCTGGGCGGGGCGGCGACCATCCGTACCGCCCAGCGCTGCGGCTCGACCGGGTGGGCGTGCGCCGCGACGGGCACGTGCGGCGCGACCGCCTGCGCCGCCGGCTGGCTCAACCGCTCGGCTATCGCGCGAAGGGTCCGCAGGGTCGGCAGCTCGGCCAGTTGGCCGCCGCCCAGGTCTCCGATGCGTTCCCGGACCGCCGACAGGATCTCCACCTTCTTGATGGAGTCGATGCCGAGGTCGGTGTCCAGCTCCATGTCGACGGTGAGCAGATCGACCGGGTACCCGGTGCGCTCGGCGACCACCGACAGCAGCAGGGACCCGATGCTCTCGGCATC
>JBBWZQ010000037.1:0-26966 GCA_039649115.1 Micromonosporaceae bacterium
TCGGGTACCCCGACTCGCTCAGGCAGGCGATCGGGATCGGTCCCCGGGGCGACATATGGAGGAGCCAGGCGTGACCGGCCGCCGTACCGACGGACCCGGCGCGGGAGGTGACCGGGTCCGGCCAGCCTGGGCTGACTGCCGCGGTCGGTGGACGGCCCTGGCGGCGGTCGTCGGGCTGAGCCTGGGCTCCTGTACCGGCGGCGGAGCTCAGGTGCGGACAAGCCCATCGGCTCGGCCGCCGGCGACCGCAGCAAGCTGCCAGCTGCGCGTGGCGGAGTCGGGGTTCACCAACCGGCACGGGCTGGTCTACGGCCGACAGGTACCGCCCGCGCAGGGCGAGATCCAGTACGGCCTGATCGTGGAGAACCCCTGTCCGCAGGCGGCGGTGGACGTGCGGCTGGTCGCGCAGGCGGCGGACGCGTCCGGCACGCCGCTCCCGTACGACGACGGTGTCGGCAGCGCCGCCGAACTCCGGAAGCTGTCCGTCCTCCTGCCCGGCCAGCGGATCGGGGTGGCCGGGGAACTGAACAACGGCCGGGCCGCCGGCGGGACCGCCGGCTCCTACGACCCGACCAAGGTCGCCGCGATCAGCGTCTCGTTCCGCCACGTCGGCTGGCAGCCGGTTGCCGCCGTTCCCCAACAGGCCACGGCGACCTCGCTGAACGTGACCGTCGGGGCCCGCGGTGCCGATGGCTACGCGCCGGTCACCTTCACCTTGAAGCTGACTCCGCCCCGAGTTCCCAGCGACGAGTGGGGATGCATCATCGTGCGTGACGCCGCCGGGAAGGTCCTTTCTGGGGATGTTCGCCGGTTGACTCTGCCACCCAGTCCGGCCGCGGCGGGCGACGTGGTCCACACCCAGGCCTGGGTGCCGCCGAGCAGCTCCGGTCTGCGTGCCGAGATCTACTCCGTCCCCGGGGGGTTCTGACGCCCCGGCCGCGTCCTTCATGCGCCACCCGCTCGTCACCGACGCTCGACAGCCGTCGACCGTCACCCGGAGGGAGAACACGAGGTGCCACCGACCGGATCCATACTGGCTGCTGACCTGTCCGTACTGCTCGCGGTCGGCAGGATCGACCTCCCGCAGATGGCCTACGTCTACACGAGGCTCAACCGCGACGTGGCCGGCACCGCGGCCGGCGACGTCGATGCCTTCGGCGGCGGGTACGCGCCCAAAGGCATGGGCGGCACGGGTGGCCAGGTGTACCAGGCCTGGTCGCAGCTGCGCAACGAGCTGCAGGACGCCCTCGGCCACACCGCGCAAGGGATCCGGGAGGCCGGCGACGCCATCGTGTCCATCGTGCACACGTACGCCGACAGCGACACCAGCGCCCGGGACAGCCTGCGGGATGCCTGGCTGAACGGCCCACCCGCCAACCTGGTCATCCCGCACGACGAGACACTGCCGGCGGCGCCGCCGTCGGTCATCCTCAGCGCATAGGAGCGACAAGTCGTGGCCTCCGGCGACTACCACACCTACGACGAACTCCAGGCACTCGGCGAGCAGATCCGCGCCAAGGCCGTCCAGGTCAGCGTGGAGCAGGAATCGGCTCAGGTCGTGCAACAGATCCACGCCGACCACGCCAACGACCCGCTGCTCGACCAGACCGGGCACGTGGCGGACAACCCACCCATCACCCAGGACACGATCAGGGCGCACGCTCAGACCGCGTACGCCCAGATCCCGCAGTTCTTCACCGCCTTCGCCACCCCTGATCCGGCCAAGGCCCAACCCATGATCGACAGTCTCTGGGGCGTCGCGTACGCCCTGGAGCCGAAGATCCTCACCAGCGTCATGCACACCCCGCTCGACAATCCGATCCCCAGCAATGCCTGGCACCCGTACACCAGCATCGGGAGCCGTGTGCAGGACATCAAAGACCCGCGGATGAAGTACTGGGGCGGTCCCGCGGCCGACAGCTTCGAGACCAACTACCTGGAGCCGCTGTCCGCCGCGGTCACGCCGCAGAGCGAGATGGCTGCCGCCCTCGCCCTCAGCCTGACCGCACAGAAACAGCTGCGAGAGGCCGCGCACAACAACATCTGGCGGATCGGCCAGGAAACGCTCAAGGTGCTCGACACACTGCACCACACCAGCCCGCACGATGGCCAGGTGGTCTTCACCGTCTTCACCGCGGCGATCAGCGTGCTGCTGGCCGTGCCCACCGACGGGTGGAGCTTTGCCGGCGCGTTCGGTCTGATGATGTCCGTCAAAGGGCTGGGAGACGCCGCCGCCGACCTGACCAAAACCATTGGCGGCAAAACCGTCTACGCCGTCGTTTCCAGCATGGCCGACGCCATCACCACGCTGACCAACGGCACCGACCAACAAGAACAGGTCATCGCCACGTTCCTCGGCAAGGTCGGCAGCCAGATCACCACCGCCGACATGACCCCGCCGCGACCAACCTCCGTGTCAGGCCTGGCGCACGCCAGCCGGGACATCCTGAAAACGCAGTTCTACGCCAAATCCTGACACCACGGTCGAGGTGGACCCCTGAACGCCGCCGCCCGCACCCTGGCCGCCGGGTTGTCACCCGCCGGCGCGGCCCGGGGTGCCGGTCAGCCGCTCGGCACCGAACCGGACGAGTTCGGCGGTCATCGCCGGGTGGTCGACCGGGTCGATCAGCAGCAGCAGCGCCGCGCCGCCGGGCGGGATGGTCGCGACTGTCCTGCGTACCATCGCGTTGGTCAGCCCCGCGTCGTGCAGGTGTGCCGCGACCGCGCCGACGAGCGCGCCGAGCGCCAGTCCGGCGAGCGGGAAGCCGACCAGTGTTCCGGCCACCACGCCCCAGCCACCCCCGGCAAGGGCCCCGTCCACGCCGTCCATGTCCCGCGTTTCCCGCACGTGGACCCGCGACGCCTGATCAGGCCACGCCACGGTGGCGTCCCGCAGATGCACCTGGTGATGTTCCTGCAGGTGCAATGCCGCCTGCAGACCGGCGTGCGCCGCCGCGACACTGCTGAAACAGAAGGTGACGATCTGGTCGGTGCGCAGCACCGCCGGACGACGCAGCCGGCCGGCGAGCGGCCGTCGACGCATCTGATAGCCGGCGAGGAAACCGACGAGAGTGGACAGCAGGTGACCCACGTCGGTGAAGGTGTGTTCGCCGACCAGCGGGACGACAACCACCAGAAGCGCCAGCGGTACGGCCACGCGACGGGCGCGCACCGGCAGGCTCAACGCGATCGCGCCGCTGACCGTGTGCGCTCCGTAGCTGGTACCGACGTCGTCGACCCCCGCGACCGCGCCGGGAAACCACTTGTCCTGGATGCCCGTACGCAGCAGCGCGTACACGAGGCAACTGGCGACCGCGTTGCCCGCGAGGAACACCTCCAGCAGGCGCCGCCAACCCCACAGCAGTTCGGCGACGGCCGTCAGACCCAGCAGTTGTACCACCGCCGCGACGTGGATCTGTTCGTCGACGAGCAGGACACTGGTGACCAGGGTCCAGATCCTGCCGTGTTCGAGGTTGACCACGTTGGTGGAATTGGCCAGCAGCAGCCGGTCGTGCAGGGCCGGGCTGACGCCGTGCTCCAGGACGAGGCCGAGGGTGACCACCGTGAGGACGTACAGCGGCGCGAGACGCAGCCGGACCGCCAACGAAACACCCGCGCGCGCCTTCCCCACCCATCCCCTGGCCCCGCGCAGGGTGGCGGCGAGATCGCCACCGGGCAGGTACATGGCGGACACCAGGCCGGGCGGGTCCTCGTACAGCCGTCTCGTCCGGGCGGATTTTCGTCGGGTGGCGGAGTTCCGATCGCGACGGCGGCCGCGCCACCGGGTGGCGACGGCCGCGGTGACACCCGTCAGTACGCCAACCAGGTGGTCGCGCTGCGACAGCCCGTTGAACACTGCCAACTCGATGGCGTCGTACCCGAGTATCGCGATCGCGAGCGCCACGATCCGGTGGACCACCGCGATGTAGACGAGCAAGGTGACCACGGCTACCGAAGGGCCGGCATCGCCGAAGGTGTCGTAGCTGTGGTTGACCCCCAGCGGCCGTCCGAGCATGATCCACAAGTGATCGCACAGGGTGGCCGCCGTGTGCCCGCACACCGCGACGACGATCGTCCGGCGAGCACCGACCAGCGTCTGTGCAAGCGAGTACACCAGGCTGACCTGGATCAGCGCGAACCAGAACGGGAGCAGCGCGGCCGGCGCGAACATCGACAGCGGTAGCTTCAGCAGCGTCGCGGCGAGCCCGTCGCCCGGCCGGGTGATCGCGTAGGCAGCCAGGAACGCGTGACCCGGCCGGGTGCGAAACGCCAGCGCCAGAACCGCCACCAGCAGGGCGGCGGCCGGCCCCAACCACAGGTCACGCCAGCGCCGGGCACGCAGCGCCCGGGCCGCCGGCGCGAACAACACCGACACCTGGCTGCCCACCCAGCGCATCTTTGTCCATTGCCGGGTCGGCCGGCCGCGGCTTGACCACATAGGACAGTGACGCGTCGAGGGTGGCCCGGGTGCGGGCGTCACGGTGCGCCGCGCAGCGCGAGGCTGCCGAGTCGCGGCAGGAGCCACGGCGCGATCACCCGCTGTACCCCGGCCGGCGTGAAGTGCAGCCCGTCGCTGCGCACGCGTACCCCGTCGACGCTCCACGTGAACGTGCCGGCCGGGCAGACCAGGTGGTTGAGGTCGAGCACGGTGACGCTTTGCGGGTGTCTGGCGGCTTCGTCGCGCAGCAGCGCGTTCCAGGCGTCGATGCGAGCTGGTCGGTCCTCGGGGTACAGGCCACCACCGGGTGCCTCGGCGCGGTGGGTGTACGGCGCGGTGAGCAGCACGACGTGGGCGCCCCGGGAGCCGGCCACGGCGACCGCCCGGTCCAGTTGCCCGGTGAGGTAGGCGTCGTACCCGGGCTGGCCCACGTGTTGGTACCCACCGTTCAGCTTGCGGTCCATGAGTTCCCAGCGGTCCAGCAGGATCACCGCGATGTCGGGGTCGCCGGCGTCGACCGCCTTGCGCCAGATGCCCGGCCAGGCCACGCAGTAGGGGTAGTTGGTGTGCGGAGTGCCCAGCTCCAGGATGTCGGGCAACACCGCGATGCCGCAGCCCTCCACCGCGCCGACGGTCACCTGCAGCCCGGGGTGCGGCGGCAGGTACGTGCCCAGCGTCCAGGCCACCGAGTCGCCGAGGATGGTCACCCGTGGCTGCGTGCCCGGCCGGCGACCGGGGCGGTGCATCGGCGGCACGGCACCCGGGGTCTTCGCGCCGGCCGGCGGCGGTCCCGAGGGCACGGCGATGACGGGCGCCGCCGATCCGTTGCCGTAGGACGGTGCGGGCCGGGTGGCCACGCCGATGGTGCCGATGGTCAGGCCGACCGCGGCGACGGCGGCGCCGACCGGAACCAGCCGCGGGGTGCGCCGCAGCCACCGTCCCTCGCGGACCGGGCGCTCCACGAGGTGGTACGAGGCGAGCGCCGCGGCGAGTGTGACCGCCACCCGGAGGCCGAGCAGCGCGGGGCCGCCCAGCCCGGTGCGGTCGGCGCTGAGGAACTGGAACAGCGGCCAGTGCCACAGGTACACGCCGTAGGAGATGCGGCCCAGCCAGACCAGCGGCGGCAGGGCGAGCAGCCGCGCGGTGGGGGAGCGGGGTCCGCAAGCCGCGTGCGCGAGCACCGCCGCCACGGCCAGCGCGGCGAGCGTCAGGCCGCCGTGGTACAGCCATCCGGAGGTACCGGTGGCGTGCGTCCACAGCCACCCGGTGACCACGGCACCGGCCAGCGCCAGGACGCCCAGCACGCGGTGCCGTGCGGCGGCGGCCACCGGTACGCCGGACAGCAGCACGGCGAGGGCACAGCCGATCAGCAGCGCCTGCGCCCGGCTGTCGGTGCCGAAGTAGGCGCGGTTGACGTCCTGCGGCCGGTACCAGATCGCCGCGGCAGCGGCCGAGACCGCGGCGCCGCACAGTGCCACGGCCGCCACCGTCCGCCGGCCCCGCCACGCCAGCAGTGCGACGACGATCAGGGGCCAGAGCAGGTAGAACTGCTCCTCGATGCCGAGTGACCAGGTATGTTGCAGCGGTGAGGGCGCCGCGGTCTGCGCGAAGTAGTCGCTGCCCCGGTAGATCATGCGCCAGTTGGCGAGGTATCCGAGAGCGGCCAGCGCGTCGCCGCGCAGCAGGCCGACCTCGACGTCCGGCAGCAGGTAGCGCCCGGCGACCGTGACACAGATCAGCAGCGCCAGCAGTGCCGGCAGCAGCCGGCGGGCGCGCCGGGCCCAGAACGCGGCGAGCCGGATCCGGCCGTCCCGGGCCTGCTCGGCGAGCAGCAGCGACGTGATCAGGAAGCCGGAGAGGACGAAGAAGGCATCGACGCCCAGAAATCCACCGGGCAGGAAGGCGACGCCGCCGTGGAACAGCAGCACGGCGCCGACCGCGAGCGCGCGTACGCCGTCGAGAGCGGGCTGGTACCGCAACACCCGCCCGGGATCCGGTGCCGCGGACACCGGCACGCCATCACCTCCGCCGCGCGTACCCGCCACCGCGGTGCATCCGACCCGCCTTGATCACCTTCCGTGCCGCCATCGCCGCATCCCGCAACACTACTACGGCGTGTAGGGATCAGCTGGGCCGCGGGCCGGCAATGGGGGAGCGTGGGCTGGGCGGGCGGTGCCTGTGCGGCGGCGGCGTCGCGGACGCCCACCCCGCCTGCACGACGCGAGGGCTCACCCCGTGGTGTGGCCGGAGAATGTGAGTGCGGGCGTGCAATGCTTCCCGCCGGGGTTGCGGCAGGAGACCGCGAGCGTGACGACCTCGCCCTTGTCGAACCGTACGGGTACCACGAAGTGGTTGTCGTAGTCCCGGAAGTTTTCCAGGCCGAAGCGCAACCAGACCCTCCTGTTGCGCCGGATCTCGATCGTCCCCTGGTCGCCCGCGGGGTTCTGCAACTGGATGTCCGTGACGTCCAGCGGCCTGGCACTCTGCCCCCGCACCGAGTACGCGACGAAGCGGTTGTCGGTACGTGGCCGGGCGTCCGCCTGGATCCGGTAGTCGATCGGGTTGTCCAGCACCGGCGACGGCGTTGCGGTCGGTACCGCGGAAGGCTCACTACCGGAGCCCTTGCCGAGCGGGCCACCGCTCTTGTCGGCCGCGGCCGCCGCCGCGCTCGCCGCCACCCGCGCCTGCTCCCTCGCCTTCTCGACCTCGGCGGTGAGGGGTGGCATCTGCGCGTCGACGGCCTGGGTGGCCGCAGACCTGATCGTCGGCCTGAGCACGCTGTACCACAGCGTGACGGCGACCAGCGTGAGCGCGCACGCCGCCGCGGCGACCGGAACAACCCAGGGTGCCAGCCGGGGCTGTTGCACCAACTCGGCGTCGATCACCGCGGGATCGCCGTCCTCGGGGACCACGACCAGTTGGAAGGGCCAGCGCCGCTCCGGCCCGCGCAGGAAGGGGTTGCGGGCACCCACCCGGATCCGCAACTTGTCCGCCTCGCCGGTCGGTACGACCAGCTTCTTGCGCCAGGCGCGGAACGTCAGGGAGTCCTCCGGGTCGACCAGGCGCAGCGCGATGCCGAGCGGCACGTTGCCGTGGTTCACGACGGTGAGCGTGTGCACGCCTCGGCGCCGTCCCCGGGACTTCGTAGGGATGATGGTCGTCGACATCCGGCTGAATGCCTCGATGGTGACAGGGCCGTCCTCGACGATCACTCCCTCGGGATCGGCAAGGGAGCGCACCCGCACCGCGAGGGGTACCTGGCCGGCCGGAACCTCCGGCGAGCGCGGCGGTTGGACGGTCAGCGTGACGGTGGCGCTCTGCTGGGGACGCAGGCTGAACGCGGACGGCTCCACTGTGGAGTACGCGGCCAGGTCGCCGAGTACCTCGATGCTCACCCGCTCCACGACGTCGTCCGTGTTCAGCACGGTGAGCTGGCAGACACCGGCCTGTCCGGGAACCACGCTCATGTTCGCACCCGAAAGCGAAGCGCTAATGCCCATAGAGGGAGTATCCGCGCCATTGCCAGCGCATCCGCCGCGAAACGCGGAGTTTCACGGCAAGATGTGGCGGAGAGTGTGGAGTATTTTCAGGTACCGGCCGGGCCGGACGCGCGGCCGGGGACCGCGCGTCCGGGGCCGGCGCTAGGGCGAACCCGACGTGGCGAAGAACCGGACGTCGCCGCCCATGGCGGGCCTGCTCTTGTCGAAGAACGGGCTCCTGGTCGCGGTGCCGTTGAGCGCGTTGAGCGGACCGACCCTGACCGTGGGGTCGGAGAAGGATCTGGTCTCGTCCCACTGCAGGCGCGCCCAGTAGAGCGCGACGCCCTGGCGCTCGGCCGAGGTCGCCGTGGCGTCATCGGGCCGCTGGGTCGAAATGATGATCAGTTGAGGGGGAACGAACAGGTCGACGACGTCGGGCTGGGTGCGCACCCCGGACAGGGTGGCGATCGCGCCGATCATTCCCTGTATCTGCCAGTTGTCGGTGCTCGGGCTGGGCGGATCCTGCCCGGTCTTCACCTCGACGAACAGGCTGTTCTCCGCGCGGTGTACCCGAACCGTCTCACCGTCGACCCTGGTGATGATGAGCGGTCCCACGCCGTCGGGCGCGACGGCCACCTGGTGCTTCTTGTTTTCGAATGTCAATGCGTCCCGCCACCGTGAGGTGAATGTGCGGGCGGCGTCCGGGATGCCGGTCACCTCGGAATGCATCTCTATCTTCGTGGCCAGCGACCGCAGGGCGGCCCGCATGAAGAGGATGCCGAGCGTCTGGTTGAGCTGGCCGTCGCGGACGTCGACCTGCGGCATCTGGAACAACTGCGCCACGTGTCCCATCTCCGCCAACCGCTGCTGATCGATGTCCAGCCAGGCCCGCCCGTCCGGATCGGTGCGGGTGACCGGGTTGTCGCCGGCGTAGCTGTACGCGGCGAGGTTCGTCGGGTTGAAGACGCCGCCGTTGTCCGTACCGTTCAGGTAGCTGCCGAGTGCGGGGTCGGGCGACTGCCAGACGCTGGTCCTCGGGTCGTAGTAGCGGGCACCGTAGTAGTACAGGCCGGTCTCGGTGTCGAACTCCTTGCCGGTGAACCGGTACGGGCTGGGCGTGACCGTGTGCTCGTCGACCCAGCTTTCGCCGGAGGGGAAGTACTGTTCGTGTTCGACGACGTGGCCGGTGTTGTCGGTGCCGTAACTGGTGGAGCTGAGCTGGTCGGCGTGGAAGTAGAACTGGTTGTTCTCCGGGTACGCGCTGGGTTGGACGAGTTTGGAGACCAACCGGGTGTTGCCGATGAAGATGTGTTTGAACGCGGTCTGGTTGTGTTGGGTGTAGTCCTGGTTGGGGTAGATGTTGACGTCGCGGGACCCGCCGTCCTTGACCACCCGGGTGCCCTGAGCATCGTACAGGTACCGGACGGCCTTGCCGCTCGACGTGTCGCAGGACGGCGTGTTGTCGGCCACGAGGTTGGCGGCGGGCGGGGCGGAGCTGTCGCCGCCGCCGCTACAGGCGAGCCGGTTGGTGTCGTCCCAGATCAGTTGCGTGCGCTGGGACTTGTCCGGACCGGTGCGGCTGGTGAGGTTGCCGTTGGCGTCGTAGCGCAGGTCCAGCGGCCCGGTACTGGTCGGTGCGTGCGGCTGGCGACCGGTGTAGGCGTAGGTGTACTGGTAGCTCGTGTCGGTTTGGCTGGTCGTGGACGAGCCGCTGACGATGTCGTGCGTCTGGTTCTTGCTGGCGAGGTTGTTGATGCTGTCGTAGGCCATGGTGAGCTGGTACTGGTCGGTCTTGCCCGACGCGGGGTGGTACTCGCCCTGGGAACTGGTGAGCCGGTACAGGTTGTCGTACCCGAACGTCTGCGCGCTGGCGCCGCCCAGGCCGCCGGCCGGGGGCGCGTCGTCGGCCACGGCGGTGACGTTGCCGACGCTGTCGTAACTGTAGGTCGTGTTCTCGAACGCCGTGCCGTCCGACTGGGTCGCCGCGACGGTGGCCAGCCGGCGGTCGTTGGCGTTGTACGTGTACGTGGTGCGGGTGTTGTTTCCGGTCTGCATCAGCACGCGTTGCGCGAACTTGTCGTAGTCGAGCCTCGCCAGGTACGGGTAGGTGAAGCCGCCCTTCACGCCGGTGGCGCCGTCGACCAGACCGCCGCTGTCGTAGTGGTAGGACAGCACCTCCCCGTCCGGATAGGTCATCTGCTGCACCCGGTTCCAGGTGTCGTAGCGGTACCGCGTCGTGTAGCTGATGTCGGGGCCGGACAGCCCGGACACCACCCGGGTCTCGGTGGTGACCTCGCCGAGCGGCCCGTACCCCCGGGTCAGGGTGCCGGCGCTGTCGTGGACGGTGACGATCCGGTTGGCGGCGTTGTTCGGCGCGCCGGGCGCCCCGTAGGAGTAGGAGATGCTGTTGCCGGGGAAGGTGGGGTAGTGGACCGCGGCGAGCCGGTTGAAGTCGTAGTCGTAGGTGATGGCCTGGCGCGTCGCGGCGAGGTTCGCGGTGATCTGCTTGACCGCGTTGCCGGCGAGGTCGTAACCGGTCTGGGTCTTTCCGGTGTCGGGGTTGTCGACGACGGTACGCCGGCCGAGGTTGTCGTACCCGGTGGTGGTCGTGTTGTTGTGGTCGTCGACGACCCCGGTGAGCTCGCCGAGGGGATCGTAGGCGTAGCTGGTCCAGATGACCGGCTGGCCGCCCGCCGGGTTGGCCTGCTTGACGGCCGTGGTGTGCTGCCGGACATCGGCGTAGGTGTGCCGGACATTGCCCTTGGCGTCGGTCACCGCCGCGTCGAACTGCGTGGTACCGGCCCGGTCCGGCCCGAAGCCGTAGCTCGTCGTGGTCGTGGTGTTGTCGGGCAGCACCGTGGAGGTGGGCCGGTCGAGCACGTCGTACCCGGTGCGGGTCGGCGGGACCGGATCGACGGCCGGGTTGAACCCGGTGTTGAGCGGGCTCTTGGCCTCGATGACCGGATAGGACTGTTCGACGACGCGGCCGAGGAAGTCGTAGCCCCGGCGGCCGGAGACCACCATCGCGGCCACGGCTGGCGTGTCCGGTCCGGTGGACACGGTGGCGTCCGTCTTGGTCTGGACGACCCGGTCGAGCCCGTCGGTGAAGGTGATGCTGTCGATCGAGTCGGTCCGGATGGTGCCGTCCGGGTTGCTGTCGATGTGGCGGGTGACGGCGTACGGAACGGCGGCTTCGGGATGGTACTCGAAGTCGATGGTGGGATGGTTGGACGCCGTCTCGTACGGGCCGGTGACGGTGTGCACCCGGCCCACCTGGTCGTACAGGTAACGCACCTGTTGGTTGTTCTCGTCGGTGGTGGTCTCCACCCGCCCGTACTTCAGGTTGTAGGCGGCCGTCGAGCGGTAGCCGAAGCTGTCCGTGGTGGCTGTGATGTGGGTGGACAGCGCCGGATCGTACTCGTAGGTCAGCTTGTAGCGCTGTCCCTTGCCGTTGGGCGGGTTGGTGACCGACTGGAGGTTGCCGTTGGCGAAATAGGTGAGGTCGGTGACCGCCGCCGTACCGTCGGCGAGCGTTGCCCGGTGCTGGGTGAGGTCTCCGGTCGTGCAGTTCACAGTGGACTCACGGTGGCGCAGCAGCACGCCGTTGCCGCGTACGTCCACCGCCTTGGCCTTCCCCACGACGTTGCTCGTGCGGCAGGCCGCATCCTCGGCGGTGTACCGGATCCGGGTCTCGACGTCGTCGCCCGGCCCGGCCTCTCCGGCGTCGAAGCTGCGGATCAGGTTGCCGACGTCGTCGTAGGCCAGTTCGGTGTAGGTGGACTTCCCGGGCGTCGCCTGGCCTTCGGAGAAACGTTGGTCGGTGCGGACCAGTTGCGGGAACAGCGTCGCGGTGGTGCTGTGCGGGTCCGCGGTGCTGGCGGGGAACGCCACGTCGCGCATCTGGTACGTGTTGACGGTCTCCCGGAACGGGTGGCCGGCGCCGTCGCCGGTCAGCTCGCGGGTGACCAGCCCGCGGGTGTAGTGGCTGTCGGTGGCGTATTCACGGGTGCTGGTACGGGACACCGCCTCGCCCGGGGCTGCCGGATCGCGCTTCTCGGTCACCACGGTGTGGTATCCGCGGAACTCCCGCTCCAGCCGGTCGTAGACTCCGCCGCCGTACCGGTAGGTGGTCAGTTGGACGTCCTGGCCGTCGCCGGGGTGCCCGTCGTCGACCGCGACCCGGGACAGGTCCCAGCGGGACTGCGGCTGGTCGTAGGTGTTGCCGTCGCGGGAGTAGTCGAGGTCGATGCGCGAACCCAGCGGCCGCCGTACGGTCTTGAGCAGGTTGGTGCGACCGGTGGCGTTCTCCGCGACGGAGAGTTGACCGTCCGAAGTGGACTGGAGCTGGTCGGCGTACCCGTCGCCGTTGATGTCGCGGAGGGACTGTTCGCTGCGGCCGATACCGGTGGAGAAGTTCGCCCCCGGGTTGATGATGACGCAGCCGGTGATCACGAGCGCGCAGACCGGGAACTCGGCGTAGGCACCGCCGCCGAGTTGGGCGTTGACGTCGGCGTTGACCCCGGCCGGTCCGCCGAGGAACGGCCGCGGTGCGGCGAACCCGGCGCCGGTGTTGAGCGCGACCTGGATCGGGTTGCCGTCGAACACCCGGTCGGCCAGGCCGTCGCCGTTGACGTCGAGCAGGCTGCCGCGGATGGAGCTGCGCGACGAGCTGAACGACGCGCCGCCGGCAACGCCGTAGAAGTCGGTGTTGAAGCCGATGTTCACGCCGCCGCTGGTGGTGCTGCCGTCATTGAGGACGCCGCCGGGCCACGGTTCCGGCGCGGCGAACCGGTAGCCCAGGTTCAACGCGGCCCGGCCGTCGGCGTACACCCGGTCGGGCAGCCCGTCGCCGTTGATGTCCAGCAGGTCGAACTTCCCGCTGGAGCTGCCGTTGCCCAGGCTGCCGCCGATGCCCAGCGGCGGCATGTCGTTGCCGGACTGCGCGGTGTTCGCGGTGGTCTGTGCGGGTGGCGCGGCGTAGCCGCGGCCGGTGGTGATGGTGCGTGCCGCGCTGCCGGCCGAGGCGTTGCCCGAGGCCGTCGCGGTACGGCGCACCTCGCCGTCCGGCACCGTGCCCCGGGTGCCGCCGAGCTGGCCGGTCGGGTCGGTGTACTGGACGCCCCCGGCGCCGATCACGTCGGGGAAGCCGTCGCCGTTGAGGTCCAGGTACTCCAGCTGGCCGGCACTGTCGCCGGTGGCGACGCTGCCGCCGATGCTGCCCACGCCCGGATTCACCGAGCCGGTCAGGGAGATCTGGGTGGACCGGGAGATCCGCGGCACCGCTGTCACGTTGGCCAGGTCCGCGGCGGCCGGCAGGTTGATCGCCGGTGCGCCGAGCCGGGAACTGCTCACCGTGCCGGGGTTCGCCCAGGACAGGTCGCCGGCCTGCCATCGCGCCGTCGCCGGTGCCGGCGAGAAGGGGAAGAACGCCGGCGGTGTGACCTTCGGGTCGGCCGCGAAGGCGTCCTTGTCGCGGGCCGGGTCAACGCTGGCCGGAAGCTGGTTGCGGTAGTCCGGGTTGACGGCCAGGTCGGCCTGGACGATCGGCTTGCCGGCCCGGTCCCGGTTGCCGTTGTACCCGACCACGCCCCACCCGCGGTAGGGCTGCGGGAACGCCCCGCCGTCCGCGGTGCTCGCCGGGCTGTGGAACGCGCTGGGCGCGGGCGTGCGGTCCGCCGGGTCGAGCCCGACCTGGACCGACTGGCTGGTCAGGTGCGTGGCCGCGGTGGCGTCGAGGGTGCTGAAGTCGAAGAACAGGTCGTCACCGGCGTTCACGGGTACGGACAGGCCGAGGTCGGACGGCACCTGGCCGCCGGCGATGGTGATGACCCGCTTGCCGAGCAGCGTGCCGTGCCGCTTGACGGTGAAGACCACCCGCGCGTCCGGGTGCTGGTCGCCGAAGTCGAACGCGAGCGCGGGGTCGACGGTGAGGGTGCCGGCCGCCGGCGCGGTGTACGACTGCTGCGCCGCGGTGAGGTCGTCGACCGGGTACATGTCGATGTCGTACGCGGGTTGGACGAACAGCGCCGGGTTGCCGGCCGCGTCGGTCAGCCGGGCGGCGCCCACCGCCGCGGTGTAGGTCGCCTTCGGGCGCCACGCCAGCTGGGTCACGTCGATCGGCGAGTCCACGTGCACCCGCCACGCGAGCTGCTGTCCCTGCTGCACCGGCACGTCCAGGTCCAGCGGCAGGTCGCCGCTCCGCCCGGCCGGCATGGTCGCGGTGAAGACGGTCTGGCCGTCCCGGGTGACCACGGCGGTGACGTCGTCGGTGACCGGCGCCCGCACGGTCAATCCCCCGGACAGGTGCAGGGTGCCGGTGGACGGGACGGTCACGGTGGTGGCCCGCCCGCCCAGGGTGAAGTCGCCGGAGGCGGAGTACCGGTACGGGTGCGATCCGTTGGCGTCGGTGCTGTCGGGCGTATCCAGGTAGGCGATCTGCGGGTCCCACGCCACCTGGTCGTACGCACCGTCCTCGCCGGACTGGACCCGGAAGTACAGCCGGTCGCCGCGCTTGACCGGCACCGCGTCCACGCCGGCCGGTGCGTGCTCGGCATAGTCGGTCGGGCCGATCCGCTGCGACCACAGCTCGCTGTCCTCGTGCTGGACGGCCACCCGTACCCCGTCGGCCCGGGTGTACGCGGCCCGTGCGGGGCTGGTGTCCGGTACCAGGTGCACCGCGCCGGAGACCTGTACGGTGCCGTCGAACGGGGCGACCCACCGGCGCACCGAGTCCACCAGTGGATGCGAGTCGATTTCCCGGTTCCGGTCGGCGGTGAGGTCGCGGATCAGGCCGGTGGTGTCGACGGGAGCGGAGCCGATCGGTACCGGCGTGTCGGCGGACACCCCGTACACCGGCGTCCCGTTGGGTCCGATCCGGCCGAACAGCACGCTCGCCCCGTCGACCAGATCGGTGATGCCATCGCCGTTGACGTCGGCGAAGTACCGGCTGGTCGTGGTGAAGGTGTCGACGTGGTCGAGTTGGGCCGCCACCCCGCCCAGGTAGCCCTCGACGCCCACGGTCAGCGAGTCGCTGGTCTGGCTGAGGATGCCGGGCAGGCCGGACAACGGCCGTACGTCGGCGCTGAACCGCGGCGCTCCGCCCGGCTGGGACAGGTTCTTCCGGTACACCACGCCGCCGCCGCTGGTGAAGACCTTGTCCGGCAGGTTGTCGCCGTCGACGTCCACCAGCGCGAGCAGGCCGGTGTCCTCGGTGTGGCTGAAGCCGCTCTTGACGCCCACCGAGTTGGACTTGGACGGGGTCGCGCCGAAGCCGACGTACAGGTGCCCGCCGACGCTCGTACTCGTGTTGGCGTTGATGGCACCGGCCTGTCCGGCCCCGCCGGTGACGGCGTCCACCGCGCCGTTGCTCAGCCCGTCGTCCGGCGAGGACCAGGTCACCGGGGTGAACGCCTGGTACGCGCCCGACGCGTCGCGGATGTCGTCGAAGTAGTCGAAGGTGTGCGAGGTGAACGGCTGCCCGTCCTCGCCGGCCGCGGTGACGGACCTGAGCAGCGTCTTCGCGAACGCGCCGGTGACATATCCGAAGTCGTACCGCCGGATCGGCAGGTTGTCGAGGGTGATGTCGATGCGGCGCAGCAGGTCGGCGGTGACCCGCTTGAACCCGCCGCGCGCGTCGATGGCCACGTCGGAGCGGCGCGGCTGGCCCAACTCCCGGTCGCGGAGGAACGTCACCGCGTACGGCCCCTCGGCCGCGCCGCCCGTACCGCTGCCGGTGTAGGTGATTTTCTGCAGGTACAGGTTGCGACCCGGCACCGTGCCGCCGGCCACCCCGACGTCGTCCTGCTCGACGGTGTGGTACCGCATCACGTTGCCGTGCGCGTCGCGCACCTCGCGCAGGGCCCACTGGAACACGTCCCCCGCGTTGTCCGCGAGGGTCGATTCCGGCGTGCCGCCGTAGAACGAGTGCGTGCCCGACTTGTCGACGAGTTCCCAGCTGTAGTTCACCGGTCCGGTGCCGTGCCGCACGATCCGCGTGAACGAACCCTCCACGCGCGGGTGGAACACCTTCTCGCTCGATCTCGCGGGCGGTGGCCCCCGGTTGGCCACCGGCGTCAACTGCTCCCCGTCCAGGAGGTAGGTCTCGGTCTCCAGCCCGCCGTCGTAGCGCGGCACGCCCCAGCGGGTGTCCACCGTGATCGCCGGGAGCGCCAGGTCCCAGCCGAGGCCCAGCCAACCGTCGCCGCCCGCCGAGTTGTACGCCACCGAGAGCTGCGGCTGCAGCCCGGCCCGGCCCGGCGGTACCTCGATCGGATAGCTCAGCCGCGCCTCACCCGTACCGCTGGCGACCGGCGGCGCCATCAGGTTCACCCCGGCACCGGGGTCACCGGCCTGGAGGTTCTTGATCTGCGTCGGGTTGAACGACGTGTCCTGCGGATGGTCCGGCACGGTCACCGTCGCGTTGATGACGTCGGTGAAGTGATCGGTGCGCGACACGACCACGTGGTTGCGCTGGTCCACCGACACCCGCTCCAGCGGCCGCCAGCATCCCGCCCGGTCGTCGAAGAAGAACGTGTACACGTCCTGCGGATCGAACGCGGGACCCACCAGCGCCGGGTCGTAGGGCAGCGACACCTCGACCGGTCGCAGGAAGCTGAACGGGTGCGGGGTGAACCGCCAGCCCTGCCGGGGTCCCTGCGTCACGTTCGTCATCCCCGCGTCGAGCTTGGGCACGTCCGGTGCGTCGAGCGGGGTGATGCCGATGGCGAGCCGGCCCAGCGTGGCGTCCGAGCCCACCACCAGTCGCGCGCCGCCGAATGCCAGGGTCCGGGACCGGGTTCCCGGGTCGGGCACCGCCGGATCCACCACCGCCTGGTACGCCGCGCCGCCGGTACCGGCGGTGGCCCCGCCGCTGCCGGGGCGCCCGGTGTCCGTACAGGTGGTCAGGGCCGCGGGCGCGTCCAGCACGCCGGTACCCGTACCGACGCCCAGCCCGCCGTACCGGTCGCCGCGCCGCGCCGTCCACACTCCGCTGGCTGACACGGCCGACCCGGCCAGCACCAGAACCACCAGCAGGGCCACGATCCGCTGTGCCGCGGCCCGGCGCGTCGCCAAGTACCGTCGTACCCTGATCGTTCTCATGCCGGTCCCGCCTCGCTGGAGGATCGAACGTCCGCCATATCGATATGTGGATTTCATCCTGGGGCGTTGCGCCGGAGGGATCGCAGAGGTTTGCTATAGACCGAGCATCGAACCATCGACAATCGTGATTTCCGGAAGGTTCGGGGCCGCGATGGCGTACACCGTGCCGGCGCTGCGGTTCGAGATTCTCGGTCCACTGCGGGGCTGGCGTGCCGGCGACGAGCTGGACCTCGGCTGGCCGAAGCAACAGACCGTGCTCGCCGCGCTCCTGCTGGCCGCGGGGCGCACGGTGTCCCGCCCCGACCTGGTGGACGTGCTGTGGGGCGACAACCCGCCACGCAGCTCCGCCAGCCTGGTCCACACGTACCTCGCGCGGCTGCGCCGGGTACTCGATCCCGACCCGCGTTCTGAACCGCGCGCGCTGGTGAGCGGCCGGTCAGGGTACGCGCTGCGGCTGCCGCCCGGCGGGACCGACCTGGAGGTGTTCCGCGCCAGCCTCGAGGACGCCCGGCGGATGGCTTCCGACGACCAGCTGGTCGCGGCGTTGAAGGGGTTCGACGCCGCCCTCGGGTTGTGGCGCGGCCCGCCACTGGGCGGGATATCCGGCGCGTGGGCCGACGGGCAGCGGGTTCGCCTGGGTGAAGTGCGGCTGGCCGCGGTCGAGGACCGCGCCGAGGTGATGCTGCGGCTCGGCCGTCAGGCCGAGCTGGTACCGGAGTTGACCGCGCTGGCGGCCATGTACCCGCTGCGGGAGAGACTGCGCGCGCTGCTGATGATCGCCCTGCACCGCGGCGGCCGGCGGGCTGAGGCGCTGGCGCTGTACGCGGACGCGCGCCGCCTGCTGGTCGACGAGCTGGGCGTCGAGCCCGGCACGGAACTGCAACGGCTGCACCGCGCCATGCTGACCGGCGCCGAGGACGGCCTCGCCGCCGGCGCACCGGGCGTCGACCTCCGCCCGTCCGCGGCCGGCGGCGCGGACCGCGTGGTACCGCGCCAGTTGCCGCCGACGACCCGGCACTTCGCCGGCCGGGTGGCGGAACTCGACACGCTGTCCAGCCTCCTGGACCAGGCCACGCGGCGCACCGGGGCAACCGACCCCGCGATGGTGATCGCCGCCATCGACGGAACCGCGGGCGTGGGCAAGACCACCCTGGCCCTGCACTGGGCACACCGGGTCGCCGATCGGTTCCCGGACGGACAGCTGTACGTCAACCTGCGCGGCTTCGACCCGAGCGGTCCAACGCTGCGACCGGGTGAGGCGGTCCGCGGATTCCTCGACGTGCTCGGGGTACCGCCGCACCGCGTCCCCACCGACGCGCAGGCGCAGGCCGGCCTGTACCGCAGCCTGCTCGCCGGCCGGCGGATCCTGGTGGTGCTGGACAACGCCCGCGACGTCGACCAGGTACAGCCGCTCCTGCCCGGAGATCCCGCCGCGGTGGTCCTGGTGACCAGCCGCCACCAACTCAGCGGACTGGTCGCCCTCGACGGCGCCCATCCGCTGACCCTGGCCCCGCTGCCCGTGGAGGAAGCCCGCGACCTGCTCGCCGCCCACCTCGGTACCGGCCGGGTCGCCGCCGAGCCGCGGGCGGTCGAGGACATCATCACCCGGTCCGCGCGGCTGCCCCTGGCGCTGAGCGTCATCGCCGCCCGCGCCGCCGCCCACCCCACCTTCCCGCTCGCCGTGCTCGCCGGGGAACTGACCGCCGCCCCCGCCGGCCTGGACGCCTTCGACGGCGGGCACCCGGCGACCGACGTGCGTGCCGTGTTCTCCTGGTCCTACCAGCGGCTGAGCACCGGGGGCCGCCGGCTGTTCCGCCTGCTGGGCGTGCACTGCGGCCAGGACATCAGCGCCGCCGCCGCGGCCAGCCTCGCCGCCGTCCCGGCCGGCCGGGCCCGGGCCCTGCTCGCCGAACTGGCCCGCGCGCATCTGGTCACCGAACATCTTCCCGGCCGGTTCGCCTGCCACGACCTGCTCCGCGCGTACGCCACCGAGCTCGCCCGGCAGACCGACGCCGAGGCCGACCGGCGGGCGGCCATCCACCGCAGCCTCGACCACTACCTGCACACCGCGTACGGTGCCGCGATGTTGTTGCGCAACCGGCGCGATCCGATCATCCTCGCGCGACCCGAGGCCACCGTCACGCCGGAGCGACTGACCGACCTCGACCAGGCGTTGGCCTGGTTCGCCGCGGAACGCGCCGTGCTGCTCGCCGCCGTGCGGCAGTCCGCCGTCACCGGCTTCGACACGCACACGTGGGCACTGGCCTGGACTCTGGCGAACGTTCAGGAGCGGCGCGGACACTGGCGGGACTGGGTCGCCGTGCAGACCGCCGCGGTGGCGGCCGCGCGGCGACTGGCCGACCGGTCCAAGCAGGGCGCCGCCCACCACCTGCTGGCCAACGCATACCTCCGGCTGGAACGCCTTGAGGAGGCCAGAACGCACCTGCGGCTCGGCCTCGAACTGTTCGAGCAACTCAGCGACGACAGCGGCCAGGCCCACATCCATCACAGCCTGGCGCGGATGTCGGAGCGTACCGGCGACCATCCGGCGGCACTGCTGCACGCCGAACGCGCCCACGACCTGTACCGGGCCGCGGGCGACCGCCGCGGGCAGGCGGCCGCCCTGAACGGGCTCGGCTGGTGCCACACCCTGCTCGGCAACCACCGCCGGGCGCTCGAGTACTGCCGGCTGGCCCTCGCCCAGCAGCAGGAGATGGGCAACGTCCACGGCCAGGCGGCCACCCAGCACAGCATCGGCTGGGCCCACCATCAACTCGGCGAGTACGCCCGGGCCGAGGAGGCCTACCGCCACGCCATCGACCTGTACGGCAGCCTCGGCGACCGGTACAACGTGGCCGCCACGCTCGCCAACATCGGCGACACCCACCTTGCCGCCGGTGACCACTGGGCCGCCCGTACCGCCTGGCGTGCGGCGTACACCGACCTGCGTCAACTCGACCACACCGAGGCCGGGCAGGTCGCCGCCAGACTGGAGCAGCTCGACCGCCAGACCGCGTGACGACATCCCCTGGCGCCGGGACATGCGACCGCCGTGCGGCTACGCCGACAGCGAGCGGTGCAGGCAGTCGCTCGCGACCGCCTTCGGTGGGTCGAGCAGGAGCTTGGTCATTGCGAACTCGCCTCGCGGGCCTGGCTGTATTCGCGGAAGCTTCGGAAGTTGCCCGGCGGACGGTAGACATACTTCAGCGACGACACCCGGTCCGTGTCGGCCGCGGTCTGGTACGCGTGGTTGGCATGGTGGTCAAGCGCGCGAATACGGTGCTTCACAGCCTTCGGGTCCTCGGATGGCGAGTCGACGATGAGGAGGTGCCGATGCGGCACGGCGGCCAGGCGGGACAACTCGAACGACACGGGACCCACCTCGTCGAGAATCAACGCCCATGAGGACACCGGAGTGGACACGTCCGGCGGTGCCGAGCCGAGGTACACGTCGGCGGTACCTATTGTATTGCCGTTGTCGTCCTCGATTCGCACGGTCTTCCGGTCCCAGTTCGGGGGCGGTAGCTGTCGCAGCCGGCGCCGAGCCGACTCCAGGAGGTCCTCGGCGCTGAGTTGCCAGGCGTGCACCGCCGCGTTCGGTACGAATGAACGCATCTCCGGGGCGTCGTCGAGGTCGGGCACCTCGGCCAGGAAACTGACGTACAGACCGTCGGCCACCTGCACCGAGAACGGCTGTTCGGAGCCTTCGGGGTCGCCGTCGAACTTCACCTCGCGGGTGCCGGTGAGCCACGCGTCCATCTGGTGCTCGACCGCGCCGAATGGTGCGTTCCTCAGCCAGGTGCGTTGCGGCTCGCCCTCAGCCCAGTCCATGACCTGGCGGGCGCAGATGTCAGGCCATTGCTCGGTCGCGGCTGCGCGGCAGCGGACAGCCAACGAGGTGAGCGCGAACCCGTACACCTCCGGTTCTGGATCTCCGGCGGCAAGCTCGACGTAGCCCTCATCGATGTCCTGACCCTCAGCTCCGAACAGGCCCAGCGCGTTGTCGACTGCCGCGCTGAACAAGTCGTACTCGTCGACAGCGAAGAACCCACACCAGACCGGTACCAGTTCGTTGTCCACAATTCCCCCGAGTTCTCCCGCACTTCCCAGCCGCGGGTGGGCATCTGGTCCCGCGACCGCATGAATCTAGCGCGGTGACCAGACTCAGCCAAGCGATGGAACGACCGACCGAGGGCGCTCCCGCCGCGCTGAGTTCCGGCCGTGTCGCGGGTCTGTTCTGGTGACCGTCGCAGGACGTCGTACGATACTGCCCGGCACGAGACAGCACGGAGGGACACCATGACGACCGCGCCGGACGATCCGACCACCGCGCCGCCCGGCCGCCCGCCCGCGGTCGACCTGGCCACCTGGCAGGCCGCCCGTGGCGAGCTTCTGGTCCGCGAGAAGGCCCACACCCGCGAGGGCGACGCCATCGCCGCGGCCCGCCGCCGATGGTCGTGATCGACGAAGTTGTCGCGCGCCTCCGGGTAGCTCTCGCACAGGCAGAGGGCCCGTTTCCCGCCGCCGATCTACCACCCGGCCTCGGCTCGCGGCCGATCCCGGCCGGCGTGCCGGCTGCGTACGCGGCGTTTCTCCGTATCTGCGACGGAGCGTCCTGCGGCCACGTCGGAGAGATCCAGCTCTTTGCTGCCACCGATGTCGAGGCATTCCAGTTCCGACCTGAGGACGAGCAGTGGCTGCCGCTACCGGGAGGACTGGACCGCTGGTTCCGGTTCGGCACGCTGCAGGAGAACCCGCTCCTCCTTGACCGTGACACGGGTCGGGTGTGGTGGTTCTCCGACCTCACCATCGTCTGGTACACCGACGACCCGCCCCTGCGCAGCTTCGCTCCGCTGGCCGACACGTTCGACGACTTCTTCTTCGACGTTGTCGCGGGCCCCGGCTACGCACGCGTCCTCGGCCCGATCGACGACGAGATGCGGTCCTGGCAGGCTCTCCTCGATCGCCTCGGCCTCGCCGACCAGAACTGACCGCCACGGCCGAGGCGCTGGAAGTACGGCGAGCAGTACCGGTCCCTGGCAGCGCGAGGACCGGCCGCCTTCGCGTAGACACACGTGACACCTCCGTCCACTTTGGGCGGACCGGGTGTCAAGAAAGATCAGGTGAGACGCCGGCGGGTCCACCAGAAGCAGAAGCCGGCGAGCAGGACCGCGACGGCGACGAAGATGCCGGTTTCGGTCCATTGCAGGAGCCAGAAGTGGCTGGCGGGTTGGTAGGTGATGTCTTGACGTAGGCCGAGGCTGCCGACCCAGTCCGCGCAGGCTCGGGCCCCTGGTCGGTTCCGCAGTACTGCGGGTTGGCGGGTCCGGTGAAGACCTGGCCGGTGGTGGTGATGGTGTTGTTGGCCAGCACCCAGGCGTGGCTGGGGGTGTTGCCGCTGACGACGTGCATCTCGTTGCGGTTGTTGATCACGAACTCCTGGACACGGGTGAGATCCAGTGGCGACGTGGCGTGGCGCGCGGGGACGAGGTGGGCACGGCCAGCTGGCGCGCGCCCGGCCCGTGTCCGATGACCACCCAATCCTCGTTGTCCTCGTTGACGCGCATACCCAGGACCTCCGCATAGAACGCCGCGAGTGCGCGAGGATCTGGGCAATCGACCACAGTCTTCTCCAACCGACCGATCATCATGGCATTATGCCAATACCCTGAAGCACTCCGGTTTCCTGCTCGCAGCCGCTGCCTGAGCGCGGCAGCCGCACCGCAGGTGTCGGTCCTGTCCCCTAGAGTTGTCGCACACCCAGTACCAGTCACAGGGGAGAGCAGCATGACGTCGCTGTCCGACCGTCCCCACACCGCGCTGCTCGTCGTCGACGTCCAGAACGGCATCGTGGCCGACGCGCACAACCGTGACGACGTGATCGCCAACATCGCCGTCCTGGTGGGCAGGGCACGAGCCGAGGGTGCACCCGTCATCTGGGTGCAACACTCAGGTGACAACGTGCCGCGAGACAGCGACGGCTGGCAGTACGTCCCCGAGCTCACCCGGGAGGGGTCCGAGCCGCTGATCCACAAGCAGTACGGCGACTCCTTCGAAGCCACCGACCTGGAGGCCGTGCTTGCCGAGCGCAAGGTGGGGCGCCTGATCGTCACGGGAGCGCAGACCGACGCCTGCATCCGCTCGACGCTGCACGGGGCGATGGTCCGAGGTTACGACGCGACGTTGGTCAGCGACGCCCACACCACCGAAGACCAGACCCGGTGGGGCGCGCCGGCACCTGACGCGGTCATCGCCCACACGAACCTCTACTGGCAGTACGAGACCGCCCCCGGCCGGCGCGGAGGGACGGTCCCGACCGGTTCCGTCGACTTCGGTGAGGCCCCTGTTTGAGGATGGGCCGGCATTGCGGTGGGCGCTCGGTGCGGGGTGTTCACGTGCGCGGGTGCGCGGCCCGGGTGTGTTGCTGGCCGTATTCGTCGTCGGTGACCTGGTCGCCCCACTCGGTTTCGGGGCCTTCGTCGGGTGCCTCCCACATGGCGATGTGGGCCATGAAGTGGTCGGGCGCGGCGCCGTGCCAGTGCCACTCCCCGGGCGGGGTGTGAATGGTGTCGCCTGGACGGATCGCGATGACCTCGCCGCCACAGGCTTGGATCAGGCCGCGTCCCTCGGTGACGTGCAGCGTCTGCCCGACCGCGTGCCGGTGCCAGGCGTTGCGGGCGCCGGGGGCGAAGCGGACGACGTTGACGCGGATGCGGGAGGGCGGTTCACCCCTGGCGATGACGTCGAACCAGGCGTCCCCGGTGAACGTCTTGGCCGGTGCCTTGACGGTCGGTTGCTTACCCAAGATCTCCATGCGTCGCCCCTGTCGGTCGTAGTTCTGTAGGAGGACTTCCCTCGCGGCTGACGTTCAATCCGGCGGGTGGATTGCGGGCTCGTCGTGGGGTGCGCCGTAGCGGGACAGGCCCGCCCGCTCCGGGGTGATCCTGGCCCGGCGGGAGCGGATCTCGGTTCGGCTGTCCACGACCTCGACGCTACGTCCGCTCGCGCCGGCCTGGGAGGTTCTGCCATTACCCGGAACAGCAGAGCGGGCAACCGGTACCCATTCCGCGCGGCCACCGCGGGGCTGATGCTGGGCGACCCGGGTGAAGATCCGCGCCGGTGAACCACGGGTGAACATCACGGGGAGCGTCGACGCCCGCAACGTTCATCGATCCGCGGATACGCCGGACCACGAGTCCTACATACGGTAGGACTCAGCGCGACGGGTTGCTCCGCGGCAGAAGGGCTGACTGATGTCTCGACGGGTACGGGCTGTGCTGATCGCGGTCGTTCTGGTGGCTGCGCTCGGTGCCGCCGCGCCGGCCGGCGCCGCCCCGGTCAGTGGCCGGTACGACCACGTGTTCGTCATCGTGGAGGAGAACCACGGCTTCGCCGACGTGATCGGCAACCCGGCCGCGCCGAACCTCAACGCGCTGGCCGCCCGCTACGGTCTGGCGACCGGCTACTTCGGGGTCGCGCATCCGAGCGAGCCGAACTATGTCGGCCTGCTGGGCGGCGACACGTTCGGGGTGGCCAACGACAATCCGTACTATGTCAACCGGGTGGACAAGCCGAGCCTGATCAGCCAGCTCGACCGGGCCGGGATCGCGTGGAAGGCGTACCTGCAGGGCCTGCCGCACCCGGGCTACCAAGGCATCTGCTACCCGGCCAACTGCAACGGCGTTCCGGACAAGGACCCGCTGTACGTGTCCAAGCACAACGCGATCGGCAACTTCACCACGTCCCTGAACCCGGCCGACTGGGCCCGGCAGGTGCCGGTCGAGCAGTTGGCTGCCGACCTGCGCCGGGGCAGCGTGCCGGCGTTCGGCTACGTGATCCCGGACGAGTGCCACGACCAGCACGGCGATCCGCCGTACTGCATCGACTCGGGCAGCCCCGGCGACCCGCAGGATCAGCGGCTGGTCGCGGTGGGGGACCAGTACCTGGGTCAACTGGTCGCCACCATCACCGGTGCGGGTTTCTGGGCCAGGGGCAACAACGCCATCGCCATCGTGTACGACGAGGGCGGCGACGACGCCGGCTGCTGTGGCACGCAACCCGGTGGGGGACAGGTCGCCGGTGTCGTGGTGACCAGTCACGGTCCGCGCGGGGTGCGCGACGCCACCCCGTACAACCACTACTCGTTGCTGAAGACCATCGAGGCCAACTTCGGCCTCGGCTGCCTGGCGCACAGCTGCGACCCGGGTGCCACCACGATGAGCCCGCTGTTCGCGGTCACCGGCGCGCCGGCCACCCCGGCCGCGGCCTTGCCGGTACCCGACCTCGCCACCCCGACGCCGACCCCGGTCGAACCGGTGTCGACGACCACCGACACCACCAGCAGCGGTGGATGGGCGGTGACCCCGACCGTGAAGGTGGGTACCAACGACAATTCCTTCGGGGCGGTCACCGCCGTCGCCGCCAAGGACGTGTGGGCGGTCGGGAACTTCCTGCCCGACGCCGCCGGCGCCAACCGGGACGCCACCCTGAGCCTCGCCGCGCACTTCGACGGCGCCCGCTGGACGTGGACACCGACCCCGAACAGCGGCCCCGACTACGCCACCCTGTTCGGGGTGGCCGCCGTACCCGGCCGGGCATGGGCCGTCGGCGTCGCCCTGGACCGGAACTACCAGGCGCACGCGCTGGTCGAGGCGTGGCACGGCACCCGGTGGAAGCTGGCCACCACCCCGCGCCTGGACACCCGCCGGGACATGTTGTTCGCCGCGACCGCGACCGGCGCCGACGACGTGTGGGCGGTCGGCGAACGGCAGGACCGGGACGGCCGGTTCGCCACCCTGGTCGAGCACTTCGATGGGTCCGCCTGGAGCGTGGTACCCAGCCCGAACCCCGGTACCAGCGGCAACCACCTCGACGCGGTGGCCGCCAACGGCCGCGACGACGTCTGGGCGGTGGGGCAGCGCAACGACGCCGCCGCCGACCGGCCGCTGGTCGAGCACTGGGACGGCCGGCGCTGGAGCGTCATGACCGTGGCCGTTCCGGGTGGCGGCGGCGCCGTCCTCGACGCCGTCGCGGTCCACGGTGACCAGGTGTGGGCCGCCGGCCAGACCGACGACGCCACCCACCAGGGCCGCCCACTGGTCGCCCACCTGCACGACGGACGGTGGGACACGACCGTACTGACCGGCGTCGGCGCGGCGTTCGCCAACCTCACCGGAGTCGCCATCTCCGCGGACGCGACCGTATGGGCGGTCGGTACCTACTTCGATGCGGCTGCCGGAAAGCAGCACACTCTGGTCATCCGGCACGACGCCACCGGCTGGCACGCCGTACCCGCGCCGAGTCCGGGTACCGGCGACGCCGTCCTCGGCGCGGTCACCGCGCGCGGTGGCGACGTGTGGGCCGTCGGCTTCGCCAAGACCGACGGCCGCGACCCGCTCGTCGAACACCACACGCGTTGACCCGCCCGGCGGCAGCACCGGCTCATCCATGCCCTCGGGGGCGGCGCCAGGCCCGCGGTCGCCGACGGCTGCAACGACACGGCGACGCCGATCGACCAGGCGCCCCGACCGCACGGCCGCGGTCTGCCGGCGTGGTGGCGACAGAACGGCCGCACGGTCGCCGGCCGCCATCTGGTACCGGCCTCGGCCGGCACCGGCCACGGCTTCTCCGGTGATCAGCGTGGTCAGGCCGGTGGTGCCTGTCTGCTGCATGGCGCGACTCCCCTTTTCCCGGTGCTCAACGGCTACCGGGCGACGACCACGGGTGCGGGCCGCTCGACGTGTACCGGCGTGCCGTAGGCCGACAGCTCCATGGTGATCACCTCGGTGCTGCCGTACGCGCCTCCGCCCTTCACGCCCGGCTCCAGCCGCCCCTTGTCGCTCGACTCGTACGCCACCCGGGCGATCCGCTTGCCGGCGTCCAGGGTCACGTCACCGGTCAGCGTCGCGGTCCCGTCCGAGTACCGGTCGTGGTAGGGCCGCACACTCCGG